>JAFLCB010000003.1:0-300000 GCA_017302795.1 Deltaproteobacteria bacterium
ATCGGACTCTTCTTTCATCGTTAAGAATTAAGTGTGGTAACAAAATTCTCGAACGAGAGAGTCCATGACTCAATCCTTCAACAGACTTGAGTCCGGGTCCTGTAAACGCAATTCCTACCTAATCCATATTAAAGCCGCGACTCATGGTCGTTCCCAAGGGTATGTCGAATGTCCCTCATGCCCACAACCAGATGGTGTCTGCCCACATTGTTCTAAAGGGAGAAGCTCAGCTGTCGGCGTTCTCAAGAGACTACCAGTATGAAATTGCCAATAAATCTTTAAATTTGCGGTTGGTGGATTCTAAAGTCGTGCGACCAGGAGACGTCGTATGCATGACTCCGTACAGCGCAAATGTACATTGGTTCGCGGCCAAGCAGGATTTCGTAACGTTGTCTTTGCCGCTGGGGGATTTAGTTGCGCCCGCGCCCTCCAAACCGACAGTTGAATTGTCAGATCACCTCTTAATTTACGTCGATCCTACAGAAGCACTGCGAACTGATCGTCGCGTCAATGCACCGATCATTTCCGAGAAATCTAGCTATGAGCTTTTTCTGAATCGTAGCCTCAAGTATTTTGCCTAGAAAAAGCACGGCGCGAAACAATCGTTTGGTTACTCAATGGTCTCCCTCAAGCAAATCATTGTCGATTTGTTTTGAGGGAGTAGGCAGCGTGAAGCTTGCAAAGATTTAAGGAGTAAACTGTTTAAGGAGTAAACTTCGGACGCAGTGTTTGAGATTGGGAATCCGATCCAACACTATTCCAAAGGGGACGTCCGTTCGGGTAAAGGACAAGAAGCTGCTCGACTCCTGCGCCTTTCGTAAACGAAACCGTTTTACTTTCGTCTCCGGCAAGCGTCACACTCGCTGGAAGTTCCACAAATCCAGCTCCGCTCGAACGCAGGTTCAGCTGTCGCCACTGCTTTGGATTGTTCGAAAGGAAATCATCCGGCTCAATTGAGGAACCTGTTTGCGCACTTGTCGCGATTCGAACTGCAAGTGTTCCGGTCGATGTCAGATTCAAAGCTGATAGCGGAGTTTCCAAAACAGCAATCGTCGAGTGTTCGAACGCCTGCATTGGTTCAAGCGCCACAATTGCCGGGGTGAAGTCGAGCTTTGGTGTAGCAACTACGGGTACCGGCGACGGAACCGGAGACGGGGCAGGCGTTGGTGTCGGCGCAAGAATGGCAGCTTCATAAGCTTTTCGAATTTCTCGCGCCGATTTCATGTCGACAAGGACGCTCGCGTAGTCTTCACCGGTGAGTCCTTCAACGTATTTCTGTCGAAGACCGCCAAGCTCCTGATCGGCCTCGCGGTCACCATCTTTATCGATTAACACCGAAACTTCGCAGAGATCCCATGTCGTCATCGGTTCGTACAGTTTCGCCGCAATTTGCAGAGTCGGAACTCCGGCTTTTTCAATCACGCGGTAACCAGCTTCGGAAAGATCACAGATGCGCGATCTAAACGGATCAAGCGTTGGATCTTCTTTTCTCGCATCGGTAGCAATCTTGTTAAAGATCAGTGCTTGCCCCGAAACGGAAGACTTGTTTTTCAAAGTCAGATCAACGACGGCACCTTGGCTATCAGCCACACTTGTCGAACGAACCAAAAGGGAGTCCGCATCAATCCGTGCGACTCGGTTAGCAACGGCCAAAACCGGAACCCGAAGCGATTCAACTCCTGCGCCTTGCTGTTTAGCAATGAGCAGCGCGGAAATTTCCGCAGTCGCTTCCGCCAATTGAGTCCCATCAATCGTCAATCGGACGTCGACTGCTTTTCGCTCGCCCGCAGCAAGCTTCAAGCTAGGAGATTGTAGGATTAACTGAATACCAGGCGTCGCCTCTTGAAGCGATAACTCATAGACCACATCGGTCGCAGACAAGTTCACGAATTCGACCTGGCGGCTGACCATTTTGCGCGCCTCGATGGCCATTTCGCCAAGGGAAATCGCCGAAGGAGTTGCCAGCACCTGTGTGTCGAGTGCTTTGATAATCTGAACGCGCCCAGCTCCTTGTCGGCTAAGCGAGAGCCGTTTGCCGTCGACATCGACCATTGTTTTCGCGGTGCCCATGGCGATCGACTTGAGCTCGTTGGCACTAACGGTGGTGAACTTTTGTCTTAGCAAGGCCATCACACCGGCCATGTGTGGACCAGCCATCGACGTGCCCGACATCTGCATTCCCGCAGTTCCGCCGCCCATACGAGCAGATACGATTTTTTCTCCAGGTGCGGAAATCTCAGGTTTCAATGCACCGTCAATCGAGCGAGGGCCGCGCGACGAAAAGTCGGCCATCGTATCAATCAGCTGTGGCTTTTCGATGACTTGCGGTGCAGTCATCTCGGAAACCACATCGCCTTTTTTCATTTGCTCTTTTAGTTCGTCAGCCAATGCCTTCGTGATCATGATGCCAGGGATTTCGTACTTTGTTCCGTCACCGCCACCCATAACGATTGGATCGCTCGGCTGGTTGTTGGCTATGATCACGCCAATCGCGCCAGCTTCGGCGGCGCGTTTGATTTTGTCAGCAAACGGCACCACGCCTCGGTCGATAAACGCGATTTTTTCTTGGAGGGACAATTTTAATTCTGGGGAAAAATCTTGATCTGCAACGCCGGCATAAACGAGCGGGGCGATAATGCTTCCGCTGTCCTTGAGGGGTTTGGTGATCGTACCTTCGATGGCTTCGACCAGTATTTCAGGCTTATCGACCGTCGTGAACTTCACCGCGCGGAAACGCCAGTTGTGATCCATGTCGTCGACCGATGCGGCGACGGAAAGCGCTTCGTCGGTCGCACCCGGCGAACCAACGATGTAAGGAATATCGCCACTGTTTCCGCCCGAAGCAACGACGCTGGTTCCACCAAGCGAAAGATTGCGGATCGCTTCAGAGTAAAGGATGTGACCGCTTCCATAGCCCGAACCAAGCGATAGGTTTACAACGTCTAGGCGATCTCCAAGATCACCGTCTCCGTTTGGATCAGCCGCAAACTCGAGAGCGGCGATGACAACAGTATCGTTCGTAGATCCATCGGCGCCGAAAACTTTTAGCGCGTAAAGTGCCGCATCTGGCGCGACGCCGTCATAAGTTGTCTGACCGTCGCCAACCCCTGCGACTGTTCCTGCGACATGTGTTCCGTGTCCGCCTTCATCCATGGGATTGGTGTCGATCTTGGGAATCCGGTCTTCAAAGCTTGGCGCACCAGAATTATATTTTGTTCCGACGAAGTCGACTCCTCCCACGACTTTAGAATTGGGAAATGCTGTCGTTGGTTTTTCTGGATCAACAGCCTTAAACGCATCTTCGGTTCCTACGCCACCAAGCATCGAGTGAGTGAAGTCGATTCCACTATCGATAATGCCTACTTTCATTCCTTGACCCCGAATTCCGCGTTGATGAGCTTCGGTCCCGCCAATGAATTTTACAGAATTACGAGCCGCGAGACCTTTCGTTTCGTTGATCGCCGCAGTCTCCTCCTTTGGCAAGGTGGGACGAGCAAAGTGCCCGGCGCTTTCTATGTGTGCAACGCCGCCGACGCGACCGATTTTCTCGGCGAGTTCTTGCGGGGCCACAACCGCAAAGCCGTTAATCAACATTCGGTACCGATAAACAACTTTAATTTCAGACGAAATCGCAGCGAGTTCCTTAAGCACAAGATCTTGTTCGGCGGCGAGTGCCTTCACGAGATCGGGACTTGCCGACAGGACGCCATTTTCTTTTTTGAGGCTTGTAAATAAAGGCGCAGATTTTAGTTTCACCAGAAAAAACGCGTGGGAATCGGGCGTCGGGCGAGTGCTAAAAATCGCCTGCCAGTCGAATGATGAATTTGGGACTAAAAGTGGGTGTTCAGCCGACGGTTTGGGGCTGCAAGCCGGCATTGCTATTGCGATCAAACCCAAAACCGAAACACGATGCAGCATTCTTTTGAACATTCAGTCCCCCCTCGTGAACCGCCATAAAAGCAGGTGCGAATTAAGCGGCGTTGCACTTAATGTGCAAGCTAATGTGCTGAGTAAGGCTGGCTCAACGCGCCCATTAGCATCGCATTTCGCCTTCTATTGGTGACCAAATGAGCCTGACTTTGGTCCGGTACAATGAATGACGGGGTGCGCGACTGGTGAGTGGTGCCATGACTGCACTCAGCAATACCTAAGATTTTCCTGCACCATAGTAGGGAATTGCCAAGCTGGTCCAAGGAAGCAATGAAGTTTCAAGTCGGCTAGCTGACCATGATTCCATGGCTAAGGCCCTTCCAAAATGACCGAGAGCAGTTTCCATCGCGAGCTTCTTGCGATTTCCTCAGATTTACTTGGTGTACTTCGATCTGACGGAGTGCTGACGTTTTCCAATGAATTTTGGATGAACCGGTTGTGCGCGAGCGGTGATCAGTGTGCTGGTTTAAATGCGAATGACTTCGTTCATATAGAAGACTTGGAAGAGTTTAATCGCAATTCGAAGCTCGTAAGCGAACTTTCAGGCCCGATGATTTTCGAGGGGCGAGTCAAGTCGCGATCTGGCCATGCGATTTGGATGCGTTGGCGGTTTGAAAAATCAGAGAGTAGCCCGGTCGTTTTGATTTGCGGAAAAGACATAACGGACGAGAAAACGTCGAGCACTCAACTTCGGCAAATTGAACAGGTTTCCAATATCGGTAGCTGGGAAATTGACATGGAGACGATGGAGCTCTGCTGGTCTGCCGAGACGTACGCGATTCACGAACTTGATCCGCGAACCTACAAGCCAAAATTAGAAGACGGAATTTCGTTCTATCCCGACGAGGCTGCAGCAGTAGTTAGAACCCACGTTGAAAAATTGATGGCAACCGGGGAAGGCTTTGACGTCCGGCTGCGCTTTCGAACTGCAAAGGGGAACTTGCGGTGGGTTCGGTCTGCGTCGCGCGCGGAAATGCGCGACGGCAACGTGGTTCGAGTCTACGGCTCGATTCAGGACGTAACCGACGAAGTCGGCCGTGAATCCGCATCTCGCGCGATCGGCGAGCGCTATGAAGCGATCGTAAATAATATTCCGCTGATGGTTTCGCTGTTCAATCCAAACGGCGAATTCGAATGGGTCAATCCTGATTGGATCAAAGAGGTTGGCTGGGATCTTGAATCTATGAAGGGTCGCGACATGATGAAGGAGTTCTGTCCCGACCCTGAATATCGCAAAGAAGTTCTCGACTTTATGCTAAGTGGATCGCCAGGGTGGAACGACGTTTTGATTCGCAAGCGTGACGGTACCTCGATCTACACTTCCTGGGCGAATGTTCGACTTTCAAACGGCTACAGTATCGGCATCGGCCGAAATATTGACGAAAGTATGCGGTTACACAGTGAACTTCGCGATGCTTATGAACGGCTGAAAATGGCAATGTCCGTTGGTGGGCTGGGCACTTGGGAGCTTTATCCGAAAACGGGCCAAGTAAAGTTTTGCGACGAGTGGTGCGACATGCTTGGCCTAGATCCAGCTACCGTTGTTCACGATATTTCGACTTGGAAATCGATCGTTCATCCCGAGGATGCGGAAGTTGGTTACCGAGAAACCTACCGCTGTTTAAATGGCGAAACTCCTGTTTACAACGGTGTTCAGCGGCTTCGGCATGCGAATGGCTCGTGGGTTTGGGTTCAAACAAGCGGACGCGTTACCAAACGAAACGAGAACGGTGAGCCGGAGAAATTTTTGGCGATCACCATCAACATCACTCACCTAAAGCAATCCGAAGCATTGGTTGTCGAGCAAAATCGCGTTCTAGAGTTAATGAAGCGTCGGCTGGAGCTCGCAGTACGAGCAGGCCGGTTCGGAGTGTGGGATTGGAACTATAAAACCGGGGAACTCGTATGGGACCAGTTGATGTACGAAATTTTCGACATCGATCCGATGGAGTTTACCAACGACTATGATGCGTTTCAGAAGGTCATGCATCCAGAGGATGCTCCGAAAGTTCGCGACCAGTTGGATTCCGCGTTCAGATCGCGGGCGCAGGAATTTCGTTCTGAGTTTCGCATTATTAGTCGTGACGGTAACATCAAGATGATTGCCGCCCTCGCTTCTTGTTTTTACGATGAAGAGGGAAAGATCGATCGCCTCGTAGGTAATAACTGGGACGTAACGGAGCAGCGGAACGCCGAATCCGCACTTGCAGAAGCTCGCGTCGAAGCCGAACGGTTTTTTACTATGTCCCTCGATCTTTTGGCGGTGGCCGGGTTTGACGGTTTTTTGAAGCGTGTCAATCCATCTTTCTTGTCGGTCCTCGGCTACACCGAGAAAGAATTGTTGGCGCGACCGGTTTTAGATTTTGTCCATCCGGAAGATCGCGAAGCAACCGTTCGCGAAACTCTTAGTTTAGAAAGCGGGCGGCCGGCAATTCGCTTTGAAAATCGGTTTCGAACAATCGACGGCCGCTATCGAACCTTTAGCTGGGTTTCGACTCCTGACGTAGAGACAAAAACGATCTTCTGCGCGGTGCGAGACCTCACCGACCAGCGTGAAAATGAATTGAAGCTACTGCAATCGGCCAGAATGGCCACGCTTGGCGAAATGGCGGGCGGTATCGCGCATGAAGTTAACAACCCTCTTGCGATTATCCATGGTCGAGCGTCACAGATTCTAAGAGTGATGGATCGTGGTCAGTTAGATCTTACCAAGCTGAGATCGGATTTAGTTAAAATCGAAGCGACCGCTGACAGAATTGCAAAAATCATTCGCGGTTTACGAACCTTTTCAAGGGACTCTTCAAGCGACCCGATGACTCTGGCGAAGGTCAACGGAATGATCGCTGAGGTGTTGGACCTAGCAGGTGAGCGGTTTAAAAATCATGAGGTACAATTGTTGGTTTTTGCTGCCGAAGATCTGTTGATTTCTTGTCGGCCCCAGCAAATCGGTCAAGTTCTGTTAAACTTAATCAACAACGCTCATGATGCAGTAATTGCGCTCGCAGAGCGCTGGGTGCGGATTGATGTGACTCGAGCGGGTAAAATGGTCAGAATCACAGTGACGGACTCTGGCAAAGGTATTCCGGCAGAGATCGCCGCAAAGATCATGAATCCTTTTTTTACGACAAAAGAAGTCGGCCAAGGCACAGGATTGGGACTTAGCATTTCAAAAGGAATCGCCGAGGATCATGGCGGAACTCTGAAGTACGATTTTTCTTCGGAAAATACCCGTTTTGTTTTTGAAGTTCCGGTGGCGAACGAAATAGAAATCGCCCAGCAAGGAGTCTCATGAAGTCTTTAAAAAACGCAACGGTCCTTGTGGTCGACGATGAAGACGAGCTGCGGGAAATATTTGTTGATGAGTTTCGAGCAATCGGCGCAAAAGTTTTTGAAGCCCGCCAAGGTGTAGAGGCGCTTGAGATTTTGCGTCGCGAAAAAATCGATGTCGTGCTTTCGGATGTTCGGATGCCAGGCGGCGACGGGATTTCCCTGATCCGAAATATCGACAAGGAAATTTCACCAAAGCCGATTTTGTTTTTGTGTTCTGGGTTCTCCGAACACTCTTACGACGAAGTTCGAGCACTTGGTGTGGTTGATGTTTTTGGAAAGCCGTTTGAGTGGAACAAAATCGTGCTCGCGATCGAATCTGCGCTGAAGTCCTCTGGCTAGAAAACCGCCGTTATAGAAACCGGAATTAACAAGAGCTAGCCTCCGTGCGCCTCAATTCGAGACATCGACTTGAATTTCACGCTTTAAATTCGGGTTCAATTTCACTACATTTTACTTAGAAATTCTCGAGTATTTCGGGCGCCAGCTATTTGATTTCACGGCCAATATTCCGATTGTTATGGAACTAACAAGGGATTGTCTTGAGATTGCTTAGCTACCTTAACGAAATCTACACTCGCTGCTTCAGACTTTCAGAAGTTCTGCGGACAGTCTTGCGCGTCTCATTAGCGATCGTCGCCGCGATCACTGTTACTGGCTGCGAAGGAGAAGAAGATGAAGGCGATCCTCCCGCGGACGGTTTGGCCGCACCGTTTCGCGTTTCTGTACTCATCAACAATGGTGCAGCGAAAACTGCTTCCGAAAATGTTCAGATTTTTTACGCCGGCGCCAACATCACCCACTTCTATGTCACTGCGAATTCCGGTTGTACGTCGGGCGGCGTATGGCGCCCGATTTTGTCGATGCCTTCGCCGGTCGCTTACAAGCTGAGTGCGCTGAATGCGACGTCTAACGTGTACGTTAAATTTCGAAACGGTGGATCCGGCGGACCAGAGTCTACTTGCCTAACGGCGTCCATCACTCACGACAATCTTCCGCCACTGGTCGGGTTCACCGCTCCCGCTGCAAATTCATTTGTGAACGGGGCAACCGCGTCGTCCTTCGCGTTCAGTGGGACCTGTAGCGAAAGTGGTCGTCCAGTAAATCTAACCGTCAATTCAATTTCAGAAACCGCCAACTGCACGGGACAGGTTTTCTCGAAAGTCGTAAACGTCGCGGCATTTGTCGATGGACCTATCAATGTCAGTGCCTCGCAAACGGATAGTCTCGGCAATAGTTCGTCATTCGTCGTTCGGCAATTTCAAAAAGACACCGTGGTGCCAAGTGTTGCGATTTCGGCCCCAGCGTCTTTGAGTGTTATTGCGCAAAGCGGGCAATCGGGATTCATGGTCAGCGGTGCTTGTTCTGAAAATGGGCAAGCAGTTGTTTTATCGGGTGCAGCGAGCGGTGTTGCTCCGTGTATCGGTGGACTATTTTCAGCTTCGCTTGATTTCACTCTCGCGCCAGAAGGCAATCAGCTGGTCCGAGTCGATCATGTCGATGCGGCGGGGAACCAAGCCAGTCAGGGCTCGCGAGCTTTTTTTAGGGAAATCAAGCCAGCATTGACATTTGCAACGCCTCTCGCCGGAAGCTATGTCTCTCTGGCAAACGTCATAAATTATTCTTTCTCGGGGACCTGCGGTTCAAATGGCCAACAGGTAGAACTTCGAACTATTCCGGATACAGGATTTCTGCGCACTGCCGTGTGCACACTTGGAACGTGGAACATAACTGCGGATTTATCATCACTTTCTGATGGGCCTTTGACATTTGAAGTTCGTCATCAGTCTTCTCTTGGGTCAAGCGCGTTACCAATGGCTAGATCAATTATCAAAGATACTCAGCGCCCGGTCATTGGATTCATTACTCCGGTAGAAAACGCGATCATTACGGTAGTCAACCACGATGCGGTGGTTTTGTCTGGCACATGTACCGAAGATGGGCGAAGTGTTGCGCTGTCAGGTGCGGTGACTGCCAGTGCTGTTTGCACAGCTGGCACCTTCAGTTCTACAGTTGATATTTCGATGGCGGCCGAGGGGCCATTGGTCATCGTCGCGAATCAATCGGATCTTGCCGGCAATTCTGCGCTTCCGGCATCGCGAACGTTGATTCACGAATTGAAGCCTGGACTTACAATCTCGACGCCCTTGGCCGGTGCCTTGGTCAATTTGGCAAATCGTGCGGCATTCACGGCGGCGGGCACTTGCGGCGCCAATGGCCAGAATGTTCTTCTCAGCGTACCTGGTTTTCCAGCATTCACCGATCAAGCACTATGCAGTGCTGGAATATGGTCCAAAGCGATTAATCTAACGGCCATTCCAGACGGTGCGACGTCGCTGCAGGCAGATTTAACGTCAGCAGGCGGGGTGGCCGCCGATCCGGTGATAGTGTCTTTAGCCAAGGACACAGTTCCTCCGGTTCTGACAGTTGTTTCCCCGACAAATGGATTTTCGACCAAAGCCATCGACGTTGTTTTAAACGGTACCTGCACTTCGGGTCTCAGCGTTCAAGTTGGCTATACAGGTGAAATTCAGGGACCAGCGTCGCTGACTTGTGTGGGTGGACTTTTCAGAGCAAGTTTGCTTTTGAATGACGGGCCGACTGTGAACTCGACAACGAACTCCATTTCGGTCTCGTCGTCGGACCTAGCAGGAAATACAGTGACAATTGCACGCTCGGTCGAGGCGGTTCGAAAGATCGAACCTATGGGTATCGTCAATTCGGTGCTGCCATTGGCAGATGGACGCACAGTAATCGGCGGAGCTTTCACAGGGTTTTCCCGCTCACCAAGAGGCAATGTCTTGGTTGCAAGCCGAACGGATGGAAGCCAAGCGACGAAGAAATTTGGCGGTGGATTTAATGGTGTGGTCAACGCCGCAATTCGACTTTCTGACGGAAGCTTCATTTTCGGAGGCGCCTTCACCAGCTATCGCGGGCAAGTCGCCAACCGAATCGCGCGAGTGCTGCCGAGCGGTGAACTTGATTTCTCCTTCACTCCGCCTACTGGCGCCAATGGTTTTAACAACACGGTCTTGGCACTCGCAACAGATGGGATTTCGATTTACGCCGGCGGATCATTTACGACCTATCGAGGAGCGCTGGCCAATCGGATTTCTAAAATTTCCATTTTCGGCGTTCTTGACTTGGCCTTTTCTCCGGCGACTGGGGCGAATGGTGCGAACAATTTAGTGAACTCGGTTGTATGGAATGGTTCAGGACTTTTTATCGGCGGATCGTTCACAACATATCGTGGTGCTGTCGCCAATCGTGTTGCGAAAGTTTCTGATCTTGGTTTGTTGGACACAGTCTTTTCACCTGCGACCGGTGGCAACGGGGCCAATAACATCGTCAACGTCGTAAATTGGCTGAACGGCTCGTTGTATATAGGTGGAACTTTCACAACCTACCGAGGCGCTGTAGCGAATCGAATCGCGAAGACTGATACGGCTGGGATGTTAGATGCGACGTTTAGTCCTGCGACTGGACAAAATGGATTTAATAACACAGTTCGCGCTGTGAGTAGTCTTTCGAATTCAGATTTAATCATCGGCGGAGATTTTACGACCTATCGGGGCGCTGCCGCTAACCGCCTCGCACGCATCAACACGACGGGAATCATGAACACAGCTTTTTCTCCTGCGACGGGAGCCAACGGATTTTCCTCCGGTTCGGTGACCGCCGTTTCGGTAGACGATGTCGATCAGATTTTTTCCGGCGGCAGTTTTGTGGCTTATCGAAATCTAGAGGCCAGAGGAGTGGTTCGTATTTCAAGCGCAGGAGTGTTGGGATTTGAATCGATAACATCCGCGCAGGCCAATGTAATTCTAATTGATGGCGATGAACTTATCTGTGGCGGTGCCTTTAGTTTTGGTCGGCCAGATTGGCTGGCGCAGAATATCGCTCTGCTTGACATAAATGGAGTGCCAGAAGTTTCATTTTCAACGCAAACAGCGGCGAATGGATTTAACAATGTTGTTTCTGCCCTCGTGACCGATGGTACATCGGTATTCGCGGGCGGTTCTTTTACGACCTACCGTGGTGCTCCGGCGAATAGAATTGCTAAGCTTTCGATTTCTGGAGTTTTGGATGCGACCTTTTCGCCTTCAACAGGCGCGAATGGGGCGAACAATGTGGTATCCGCGCTTTTTTACAGCACTGGTTCTGTTTATCTTGGTGGAACATTCACGCAGTATCGCGGGACAGCCGCTAACCGGGTTACCAAAGTGGACGCTGTCACCGGCGTGAAAAACACGGCGTTTTCCCCAAACACAGGCGTCAACGGTGCTGGGTCAACTGTGAGTGCAATCTATGTGGACAGCGCGAGTGTCTACATAGGCGGTGCATTCACGGCCTACCGTGGTGCTATTGCAAATCGCTTCGCCAAACTTTCTCTATCGGGAGTTCTTGATACGACTGTTTCGCCAGCGACGGGCGCAAATGGAGCGAACAACACTGTGTCTGCGATCACGTCTGACGGAGTGAATATTTTCTTGGGAGGAGCGTTTACGAACTATCGCGGGACTGTCGCCAATCGAATAGCTAAGATCGACTCGATTGGAGTGCTGGATTCGACGTTCTCACCAGCAACGGGCGTAAATGGCGCGAACAATACAGTGCTCGCATTGGAATTTTCCGGTGGCTCACTCTATGCGGGCGGAAGCTTCACTCAGTATCGAAGTACTGCCGCGAATCGAGTTGTTAAGATCGATGCGGCGACAGGCGCAAAGGATTCGGTTTTCGCTCCAAATACCGGCTCTAATGGAACAGAAACAAATGTAAACTCGGTAAAGTGGAACACATTAAAATCTAGATTGTCGACTGGTGGCGCATATACGACCTATCGAGGACTTCGCCTGTTTTACTTCGGCGAAATTCAACCGAACGGAACCGCCGACTAACCAAGCCTTTACGTGAATTCGTGCGGATTAAAGCGGTTACGCTTCGCGGGCGGCTTCAATCAAAGCGTTCAGTGCATCGGTCACAGTGAAAATTCCAAGCAGCTCCTCGTTTTCAGTGACGATGACACTGCCAATTTTTTTCTCCGACATTTCGAATGCGACCTCATCCAACATTGTCGACGAATCAACTGATACGGGGTCGGGCGACATAATATCGGCAGCTGTCAAAAAACTTTTTTCAAGCATTTTGAGGCCAGCAATCACTTTAATGTCGCGATCGCTGACAATGCCAACGACTTTCTCGTTTTGCATAATCGGGATGTGGCGGATTCCATGTTCTTTCATCACGCGTGCAAGCTCTTCCACTTTCGAGTGTGTTGTCGCAGTGATTGGATTCGGCGTTGTGAACTCTTCGACTGGGATTTTGAACTTGCTCATGAGTACAACCCTTCAAATGAAATTTGAGATACGAGAGCGATTACTAATTAGCAGTGCACCCTATGCGGGTCAAAGCGCACGGAATGTCGCGCCGCATTTCAAAACTGTAGGAGGTACCTTATGATGAGTTGGCGCTGGGTGCCGGGAGGGAGAGGGAGGGAGGTTGCCCCCGGAGCGAAGGTAGTCGTTGTAGCGCTCGCAAGTGGTGTCGCCGTCGAAGACGCGCCGATATTCTGCCCCAGGAACCTCAAGTACTCGGGAGTTTAATTTTGCATCCGACCTCGCGAAGTAACGAACAGGTTAGGGTCGAAGATCATTCCGTTTTTTTGCTCTTCCTCCAAAACCGGCAAAACGTTTTCGAAACAGTAGCCGACTTTGTAGCCGCAAACTTTGAGCTTTTGACCGTCGCGAAAAAACAGTGTTTGCGCCGCGCCCTTTAGATTTTTAAAAAGTCTTGCGAAATCGCAAGTAGTGAAACGAACATAAGCACGGTACTCGCTAGACTTAGGCCTATGTCCAGATTCTCCATGCAGTGGGGCGTTGCCGCTTACGGAACGCGGATTTCACCGTGAACATACGTGATCGGAGGACCTAAATGTCATTCAAGCAACCAGCCGAGCTGGCAAAGTTTTTAAAAGATTATGGTTGGAAGAATGCTTCTTTTGAAGTCGACGGCGAGAGCTATTCAGTCGCCGTTTTTGATTGGGCACAGCTTTCGGAAGAAGAGGATAAGCTGATTTCCGAAATTCAAAAGCGACCAGAAGCCGAGCAAGAGTCGGCATTCAGTCGTGCGAATCTTTGGACCTCTGACTTTTACACATACTTTGTTGACGATTTGTCGGAATCAAAAGTCGAAGAAGGCCATTGGCTTCCGATCGCCGTAGTTGGAATGGGTAACGCCGACACGTTAGAGAGCTTTCAGGAAATGAATAACGAAGGGTTTCTTGCTTACATTGTGAAAGATGAAGAGCTCGAACCCGGAACTATTATTTGGTACCAACCAGAGGCTGAAGAAGAATCGCTCTATAAGCTTGCGCCGTCGATCAAACAGTTAAACTTAAGTCTTTCAGATGACCAGGATGATTACGAAGAAGAAGAATAGCGCGGATACGTAACTGCGCTTCGCATACTTCAAGTTTAGGCGTACAGGTGAGAGAGTTTCGCTTGAGACTCGGTCGACCATAATTGCACAGACCGCGAACAAAACTTTGCGCGAAACAGTGCGCATTGCCGCCGAGCATTTCTCGGACGCCGTGCAGGCCTCGGGCGCGCAGATTGTTTTGACCGATGAGCAGCTTAAAATTCTCGAGCGAGTGCGTGAGCTAAGATCGCATTCCAATTTCAGTGCGGCTGAATTGGTGAGATCAATGTCGCAAGGGACGTCTGATCAATCGACGAAACCAAGTGAGATCGTCTTTACTGATTATTACCGCTTTCCCGACACTTATCCTTCAGCGGTCAATCAAATGGATGAAATCTCACATTCGCTTCGGGTGACATTTCGTACGCCTTCTGGCGCACAATATTTTTTCCATGTTGTGACTCCTACGTATAAACTTTTTAACTTAAAATTGCCTTTTTCAGATTCTGATTCTGACGACCTGCAGGGAACAGAGGGTTCCTTTTTAGATTCCGGAACCGCCTCTTTAGATCAAGTCAGATCGCTTGACCTGTGCGCGCCGATGAAAATCGACGGCAGAAGTGATGGAAGATTCGGAAGATAGCCCGAGCAATATTTCAAACTCCTTCACCGATGAGGGCTTCAGGTGTTGGAAGCGAAGTGTTGCAGAAATAGCAGCCACAGGCGGAACAGAGTAAAAATTTCGAGTTATCATTAGGTGTGTGATTGTGAATTCGAATGTTGTAGGAACCGAAAGTGATTCTGTTCATACAACTTTTTTAAAGGATCCACCAAAATGAGACTTTCAGTTCTGTTGAGTATCGTATTGTTCGTCGCGTCTACCTTTGCGAATTCTGAATCGTATGCGACCCCTGTTCTCGACTGCACCATGAAAGCGAATGCTTGCGGTATGACTGGAGCAACCGTGACGCTTCCATGGGAGGTCATTCCCGATGCATCTCAATACCCCTATCGCCAACAGTACACAGGTGAATTTGATGTTGCCTATGGTTACGCTCAAGCAACAGGCGACTACGCAGCCGGCAATTTGATCATTCGCGATGAAGACCGGCAACTTGGTGCCTACTGGGGCTTCGTTCCGACAGGAGAGTCGACATATTTCGCCATGATTGCCGGAAGTGAATCTAGCGGTTATAAAATGGGTGTAAAAGGCTGTGCTGATTCCCCCCGGGTGTGGAGCGCTAGTTGCCGACTGACAACAGCAGAAGCCCTTCAGGCAGAAATCTATTCAGCTGCTGGAATTGGCCGGTAAGTGGTAAATTCGAATCATGAAATGTGATCCGAAGCAAATTGTTGAATCAGCTGGCACGGCATCGGTCCGACGTCAGTTCCTATTCTAAATGCGGTTCTGCGTAAGAGTGGGTTGAAGTTTAAAAAATAAGATACTGTGTCGGAAAGTCGAACTCAACAGCGACGTAAGAACCGCTCGGTACATCCGCCATGTCTGCAATTCTCTTATCGTTCTGTAAGAGAATGGATTTTGGAACTCCGAACTCCGAATCATATTCAGCGCGAACGAGGGCACCAGATGCGATCAATGCGTCTATCATTTTAAATAGGTTTTCTACCGTTGCGCCATTTGAAGTTGCGCATTGAGTGTTGGTCACAGTTCCCGTGTGCCATCCTTGTACGATTCCAAACAGTCGTAGAGGGTCCCTCGGTTATCAACGGAAAGAGATCACCTTGAGATAGCCCGTCATTCCTGAATATCCCATTCCTAACTTGTAAGAACCGACACCGTTCTTCGTGATTTCCCATCTTGCTTTTGCTGAAGCCAAAGCTGCCGCTGGATTCGATTCATTTGGAGCCGTGGTGAGAGATGATGAACAAGCTGTGTTGAATATCAAGAATGAGACTATCAAAAGCCGACGCATATTTTGTCTATCGGACCTCCTCCAGGCGAACTTGAACAGCGGCGTTTTAATTTGAGATAAAGGCCGGGACATGCGGTTCTCCGGCTTTTAACGGGGGCAACCGCATTACAATGGTTTTCGAAACTGTCTCATCTTGTTCAGACCGAGCGTTTTCTCGGCCATCAATAGGTTATGAGTTCTGCACAATAGTCGAAGGTTCAAGGCATCATTCATTCCGCCCAATGCCACCGGAATCACGTGCTCCATTTGCGTTTGAAACCGCGATCCGCAACGATGACCCTCGGGCCCTTGATATTCACAAGCATCGCCCGCACGTCGCCTAACAAAGTTACGAGTCGACGGCGCAATCGACGTTCGCCTTGCGCCACCACGTGAACCTGATTCTGATCGTGGCCGTGATCCTGTTCTTGACCCTGACCGCGATCCTTGCTCGAACACCACAGTGGTGCCGCCTTGCGGCGAACCTCCGGAGTGTTTGGCTAGCGGTTCTTTTAACAGCGATATGTCTGGCGACGTAACTAGTGACTTCTTTGCCACCGATCGAGGTTTCACTTCGCGTCGCAGTGGATCGTTTCGATCGAGGTACTCCCTGGCAAGCGCAGAAACAATCTCGCCTAACGACGCACCGAAGTTGGAATGTGATCTTAGCTCACGCACTCGCTCGAGTAATTTAAGCTGCTCCTCTGTTAAAACAATCTGCGTCGAAAAAATCTGCGAGCCCGAGGCCTGCATCGCTTCCGGGAACTGCTCGGCGACAATTCGCACTGTTTCGCGCAAAGTTTTGTTCGCGGTCTGTGCAATTATGGTCGACCGAGTCTCATGCGAAACTCTTTGGCCGGTTCGTTTCTCTTCACTGCGAATCGCAGACTGAACTTTCGCAAGTGTCACCAGATTCAATCTTCCGTCTTCAATTTTCCCGGCCGCTTCCGGCACCGCACGAATCGCGCGCGCAGCCATCATCCGTCGATAGGCCGAAGACTCGCTGTAGCCGAGATCTTTCACCAACCAGTCGATGACATTGGCAAACCCAAGTTCGGCATAAAGCCTGCGCGATTCGATTTCGCAAATGTATTCGACGATCTGGCGATCGAGCTTTCGTTCGTCACCACGCAAACGACGCACACCGTTTAGCAGTTCGATTTTCGACAAAGACTTTAGGTTCATAGATCCTCCGACAAGAGAAGACAGCCACTATCTCTCTTGCGAAGAACTCTACCTCATGTTTTAAAACACGGGATTTACGCGCACAGATGGCGCGTAACAAACGACAGCTTTCGATTCACGGTCGGCAGCGAAGTAACGAGAAAAACCTGATCTTCGATCGATAAACGTGAATCACGACATAAGAAATTATCATCCATCGGAATCGGCCGCTTCGGCGAAAACCCATACGAAGTACGGTCAAGAAGAAAAAATTAAGAAGAAAAAATAAAGAGGAGAGAATAAAATTTCGTTATTAACGAAACAACGAAGATCTAAGCCGTAAGCCCAAGCGCCATTAAAAAAATGAGGTCTGCGCCTCCAAAAAATTGGGGTCTTCGCTGCACGCCGAGCACTGACGAATTCTTCTACAAAGTTCCCGCACCCCGCTAAAAGTAGGAGAGGGTATGAGCAGTGACAGTTTTGGGCCAAGAAAAGACTGAATTGACAGTCATTACTTCCTCAAGGCGAAACAAACTGTTCTAAAACCAGGAACAATATTAGCAAACTAGGTCATCGATACTATGCAATTGGAGAATCAATGAAAGTGCTTTTTTTTATAAGATTGGCATTAGCAGGTTTTTTGTCATCTGCGGCAATGGCTTCAGGTGAGAAACCTGAGGCTTGTCAGTTTTATGTTGATGATTACTCAGAAGCGATCACTCGCTATGGCGACTTGACGAAAACTGAAGCTATAAGAGTTAATCTTGTGGTAGAAGGTTCTCCAAGCGAAGTCGAAATGTATGTTAAATTCAGGGAGATATCTAAATACAGGGAGATGTATTGGAAGGGTTATTTCAACATCTTCCCGACTGAAAGCATAAAGGAAGTGACTATCCCCGCTGTCCGGCAGAAGGATGGACGATATCTTATTTTGTTCAAGACAGAAGAAACTTCCAAGGTAGTTTTACTCAACACAATACAGATGCCTTACATAAGGGAAACGTCCAATCAAATTTTAGATTTCTCATTCAAAGCTAAATTTGATAATGAGTCGATCCTACGCCTGAGGAACGGCGACCAAGATTTTACTAGATGGAATACCATTGCAGATAAAGACCACCAATACCCATATTCCCGATCTGAGGCTTTGAATCCGCAGGATCCAATAGTAACGAATGTGAGCTATTTATGGCGGGACAGCGGTTCTCCCATATTCAAATCGCGGGTAGAGTGTTTGGAAGGCCATAATTAGCCTTTGAAATAGAAGTCCGCGCGACAAGTTCACCACACTAAACTTCACCACACTAAACTTCAGATGATTGCAGCGTACGAAGTGTTTCGACAGAAAGACCATGGATCACGAGAGTGGTAAGTTCAGCAAGGCGTAAAGCCTCGCGAGCGTAGGCCTCATCGACTGGCGCCATGTGGGCGAGAAAGCCGAGCGCGATGTTCTCATGCTCTCCCGCATCGTTGATCTCGCGGTGGATGTCGATCTGTTTTCCCGCGGCCGTTTCGCCTCCGGCGTTTAGCAATGCCGACATCGGATCCGTGTCTTGGTAGTCAGTTCGTTCAAAAATATCGACGACCATTGAAAATGCTAGAAGATTGCGTTCCGCAACCATGGTGGTTTTCATTTTTTGGTGCCCCGGAGAGGACTTGGTCCTCCAACGATCGGCTCCTGCCGATCGTCCCGGAGCCGGGGCCGCACGCTCGTCAGGCCTCCTGCCTGCCGCCCCGTTTACAATCCTCCCGAGGTCGGATCGCAAACAGGTACGCGTGCTCTCTTCAAGTCCTCAGCGTGTCTCCAAAAAACAAAAACCACCCGGATGGGTGGTTTTCATTTTTTGGTGCCCCGGAGAGGACTTGAACCTCCACAACCTTTCGATCATAGGTACCTGAAACCTACGCGTCTACCAGTTCCGCCACCGGGGCACGATGCGATCTGAGGTCTAGGCTTAGCGAAAGAAGCATCGCGAGTCATCCTGATTTGGCAATTGGAATTCGGCTAGCTTGGGTGGTACCGTTTCCCTATGGGGCGAAGACGCGGAAACGATCGAGGGTCGGATAGAACTAAAGATAAATCAGATAAGGGAATGGGCGGGAGAGATAGCTCTTCGCGTTCAGATTCCTCGTCAAAATCAAATGGTTCACGCCGTTCGACCGATCGAGACATTAAAAACGGCCGAAGCCTGGGCGACGTTCTCTCCCGAGCTGGAAGCCGTGGATCCAATGCGCCGACTCGTTCATTCGAGCCACCGGGCGACACGGCGCGTCCTGCGCGGCGCCAAGTCCAGTATCAGCCAGTGATGAGTTTTCAAGCACCACCTCCTGACACCGAAAAAACTGGCGCCGAAAAAAGCGGGACAGAAAAAGCGAGCCTAGATAAATTCAGCCGGCCACCATCAACCAAAACTTTTCGACCTGTGTTTCAGCCTCCTGTCGAAGTGCCGACTGAATCTCGATCCAAAAAAGAAAATGAAATTGCAAAGGGCACACGTGGGCCGGCTGTCGCTTCAGGGCCAGAGGCGGTGGGTGTTCGCGGCGCATCGCCCATTCAGCCTGTCACTCCGACCGGAAAGTCGCCGATCAATTCTTCCAATTCAAGTCGTTCGGATTTGCGGGCCGCTTCTCCACTTGGGCAAGTGGCAAGGTCCAACGAACCCGTAGATCCAGGTTGGCCGCGCGCGCGAGTGATCGGCACCGGAGCGACAACGGATTCATCTGGCGCACTAGCTTTGAAACCAGCGCGTTCTGGTGAACCGCGTACGTCGCGAGATGCACGTCGAGATGGAAATCGACTGATGGTCACCGGAACGGTAAAGCGACATCCGGATGGCTTTGGATTCTTAATTCCTGAAGACGCTTCTCTTCCTGACATTTATGTTTCGCGGCAATACATGGCGGGCGTCATGACAAATGACCGCGTCGAAGCTGAAGTGTTTCGCGCGCGACCGATGGACCGCGGCTCTTCCTCTGCAGATCGACTGTTTGGCGAAGTGAAGCGAATTATTTCGCGCGCGCATTCGCGTATCGTCGGACGCTTTCTTCCGGTCGATCGCCGCTACGGAGTCATTCAAGATGATGGGCGCGGATGGGGGATGGATCTGCGAATTGCTACCGAGGATTCGCAAGGAGCTGAAGAAGGTGATTGGGTCGCAGTCGAGATAATTGACTATGCGTCCAACGACCGTCCTCTTTCGGGGCGAGTCATTCGCGTCCTTGGCGATGTGGACGATCCACTGAATGACGTGATCCGGGTGGTTCATGAAAAAGGAATTCCCGACGAATTTTCGTTCTCCGCCAGAAGAGAGGCGGGATCTCTTGGAACGGAAGTTTCCGAAGCTGATATCGCCGGCCGCGAGGATTTGCGGAATATTCCTTTAATCACGATCGATGGTTCGACCGCGCGCGATTTTGACGACGCTGTATACGTTGAGCAAAGTCCGAATGGATTTAGAGTGTTAGTCGCGATTGCCGACGTGTCGGCTTACGTGAAGCCGGGCGGCTCAATTGATGAAGACGCTTATTCACGGGGCACCAGCACGTATTTTCCAAACTACGTTGTGCCGATGCTGCCGGAAGAACTTTCCAATGAGCTTTGCAGTCTAAAGCCAGACGTCAATCGCTTGTGCTTTTGTTGCGAGATGCAGCTCGATTTTCAAGGTGCGATTCAGAAGTATCGATTTTTTGAAGGCGTCATGAAGTCGAAAGCTCGAGTTACCTACGGTGAAGCGCAGGAAGTGATCGACGGCGAACCAAGCGCGAGACTTCAAGAGATTAAAGGTGTATGCGAAAACATTCTTCGCTCTGCTGATCTCGCTAAAATCTTAATGGCCAAGAGATTCCGTGAGGGCTCGCTTGATCTCGAGATTCCCGAAACGCAAGTCGTTGTCGATTCGAGCGGCGAAACAATTGATGTTGTACGCACGGAAAGACTATTCGCTCATCGTCTGATCGAAGAGCTGATGCTTCTAACGAATATTGCGACGGCTCGGTTTTTTGAAGACAATCGAATTCACGGAATCTATCGCATTCACGAAGAACCAGATCCAGACAACATTAAAACAGTAGAAAAGATGTTGTGGAATCTTCTTGGGCCAGGTCGCGGAAAGCTTGGTCCGGGTGAAGGCTTACAGAAAAAACTAACAAAGGCTCTACAGGCGGCAAAGTCGACGCCGGGCGGGCAAGTGCTAAACGTCCTCACTTTGCGCGCTATGAATCAGGCAAAGTATAGCTCCGACAACGTAGGGCACTTCGGACTTGGTTTTTCGCACTACTCGCATTTCACGTCACCGATTCGCCGCTACCCTGACTTGATTGCTCACCGCCTGATCAAAGCGGTTCTGTACCCACGGTATCGCAACCAAGGAATGGAAATCGAAGAGATCTCATCCGCGGCGACACATTTGTCATCTTGTGAACAGCGGTCTGTTAAAGCTGAACGCGCGGTGATCTCGATCAAAAAAGCACGCTTCATCCGTCGTTACGTCGGAGAGATTTTAGAGGGATCTGTCACTTCGATTGCGAAGTTCGGAATATTTGTCACACTTCGCGAGTTCGAAATTGATGGCCTTGTGAAACTTGAATCATTAGGCCCAGATCG
This sequence comes from Deltaproteobacteria bacterium, assembly GCA_017302795.1. Lineage (GTDB taxonomy): Bacteria > Bdellovibrionota > Bdellovibrionia > Bdellovibrionales > JAMPXM01. The sequence goes on from JAFLCB010000003.1 coordinate 21,355, forward strand.
TTGGGTCTTCGACGATCAAAACATGCGGCTTTATGGACGCCGAACGGGTCGTGTCTTTAAGCTCGGCGATGTTTTAAATGTCATGGTTCAATCGTCTGATTTGGCGACAGGCAAAATCGATTTCTCGTTGGAAGATGAGGGAACCCAAGTTGAAGAAGCGCTTGTGGTTCTTGGCGACGAAATGGAAGTCGAAGAACTCGCAGAGCGCGCAGAAGAAATGCTTTCGCAGAAAGCTCGAGGCGACAGTCGCGCGAAACGCGGACGAAGTCGTGCTGCAAAGGGCGCTGCGCGCGCCGCTGCTGGCACAGCCAAGCCCGCTAAGTCACCGATTAAGCCGATTGAACCTAAGGCAAAAGCCGGGCCTGCGAAGTCTAAAAAGAAATCAAACGGTCGACGCGGGGGCAGCCGCCGATGACCTCACGACGCAATCAGCGCCTTGGGCAACGCCGATCGCGTCGAGGCGGTTCGGCACTTAGAAACGCTGCGCGCCTGCGCACGATCGCCAGCGTGTTTGCACGCTATGGTTTCCAAAATATTGCCGAACGGATCCGCCTTGGAAAGTTCGTTGTCGAACGCCTTAGCGGAATCGATGCCGAACAGTTCACTCCTGCCGAACGCCTTCGAATGGCGTTCGAAGAACTTGGCCCGACGTTTGTCAAACTCGGCCAATTGCTTGCGACAAGGCCCGATCTCGTTCCCGAGGAGTTCGTCGAAGAATTTAAAAGGCTTCACGATCAAGTAGCTGCGCTTCCCTTCGAGCGCATGCGTGAAACGCTTGTCCAGCAGTACGGTCGGGATCTGGACGCCGTGTTTCAGGAAATCGATACCAATCCGATTGGCGCAGCGAGCATCGCACAGGTCTATCGCGCCATTTTGAAAGACGGAACGAAAGTAGTCGTCAAAGTTCAGCGGCCAGGAATTATCGACGTCATTCGCAACGATGTTGGCGTTCTTTACTTTCTTGCGGATCGCTTGGCTGCATTTATTCCAGAAGCAGCGGCATTTAACCCGGTTGGTATTGTCGACGAGTTTTTCAAAACGTTGGAGCTTGAAACGAATTTTAACGTTGAAGCGAATAACATTCGCCGCTTTCAACAAAACTTTGGCAATGACCCGACAGTAAAAATTCCGAATGTCTATCTCGAGCATTCCGGCTCCAAAGTTCTTGTACTCGAGGCCCTCGAAGGGATTGCTCTTTCTCAGCCAAACGCGCTTAAACAAGAGGGAGTCAGTCGCGATCTCGTTATGCGCGCTGGCATTCAATGTTACTTTCGGCAAGTTTTTGTCCACGGCCTTTTTCACGGCGACCTGCACGCAGGAAATCTTTTTGTTCTACCCGACAACCGGATTGGACTAATCGATTTTGGAATAGTCGGAAGGCTTAGTCACCGCGTTCGCGACGCAATCGCAAACATGTTCGTCGCGCTTTATACAGAAGACTACGAGCGATTGGCTTACGAGTACGTCGACCTTGCGCCGTTCAACGAGTCTATAGACATCGACGAGTTCGCAAAAGATCTGCAAGATCTTTTGGCGCCACACTTTGGACTTAATTTAAAGAACGTCAATTTAGGGCGCTTGCTAATGTCGACGACAGCGGTTGCAGCCAAGCATCACCTGATTGTACCTAGTGACTTGATGCTGTTCTTTAAATCGATTGTCACCGTTGAAGGCATGGGAAGGGTGATCCAGCATGACTTCGACCTTCTGCCGCACGCTTTAGAATTTACGGCAGAGATTGCACAAAACCGAGTTGATCCGCAGCGCTGGAAAGAAGAAGCCATTGGCTTCGGCCGCGACTCGATGGTTTTACTCAAAACTCTTCCTCGACAGGTTCGGCAATTTGTTCGTCGGGTGAATCACCCGGATTTTGCATTTCGCCTAAGCCTTGTCGAATTAGAGGAAGTTAAGCACTCTTTAGAAAAGTCATCCAACTTACTTTTTCTTGGGCTGGTGATTGGTAGTTTAATTGTATCAGGTAGCGCCACTATGTTTCTCGAGCGCGGACCATTGATTATCGGAATTCCATTGTTGTCGGCCTTGTTCTATGGACTCGCTGGTGCATTGGGCTTGGCGGCGTTTCGCAATTATATTCGTAAGTGATGGGGGGCGTATGAGCGGAAATGTCGTTCTTTTGACGATCCCGATTTTCTTCGCGCTGGTTGCTTTTGAGTTTTGGTACCAGCGCCGAAAGGGTTTGAGCGTTGGCTCTTTTCGAACGGCTGCGTCCAATATCCTGTGTGGGCTTTTAGAGCGATTATTTTTGATTTTCACCTTTGGTTTTTTGTTTTGGAGTTACGACTCTCTAAGCACTTGGGTTATGCCACAGCTACCGTGGCGGCTTGACGCGTCGTCGCCGTGGACTTACCTGTTGGCTTTGGTTGTATCGGATTTTTGTTATTACTGGCTTCATCGCGTTCATCACTCGGTCGGTGTTCTGTGGGCAGCCCATGTTGTTCATCACCAGCCTCAAGAAATGAATTTCACCGTTGGGTTGCGAACGGCGCCGATTCAAACTTTACTTTTTTCTGCGCCATTTTATGTTCCTGCTATTTTGGTCGGGATCCCGGCTCTCCCATTTTTCGTTGCCAACGGTCTCATGAACAGTCTTCAGCTTTTGGTGCACACTGAACTGAACTGGAATCCTAAAGGGCGCCTTGGATTTTTAGGATTTATCTTCAATACGCCGTCGCATCATTGTGTGCATCACGGTAGCCAAGATCAGTACCTCGACAAAAACTTTGGTGCCGTGTTTATAATTTGGGACCGGCTCTTCGGCACTTTTGTACCGCAAGGTGAAAAAGTAGTTTACGGCGCAAGGCGACCCCTTCCTACATTAAACCCGGTTCGAGCGCTGTTTGATGAATATCGATATTTGTTGAATGCCGGGCGCGTTTTGAAATCGCCCGTAAAAGTTTGGCTATGGTCACCTGCGAGAACGGCCTCCTTGATGATTGGCTTTGAGGCCGAATTGAACGACGGTATATCAAACCAAAGCGGTGAGAGAGAAAAGCTAGCGAGACCAAACGTAAGGGAAACGCTTCTTAGCCTTACCGTTACGTTCTCTACATTTTTTGTTCTTCTTTATTACGAGCCCAAACCGGCAGGGCCTCTTTTGTTTCTTTGGGCAAGTCAAATTGTACTAGGAATTTTCGCGGCGGGTGAATGGCTAGATTGCTCTTTCAGAGCCCGTACATTTGAAAGATTGAGATCGGCCTTGTTTCTGGCAACCGGACTCTCGCTTTACTATTTTTCTCCCGGAGCGAATGGTTGGCCGGTTTTACTGATTTTGTTTGCGGCAAGTATCTGTGCGTACATTTCTCTCCGTAGGAGAACCGAAGATTTCAAAACCTTATCCCCTGCATGAAAAGCTATCGTGGTTTTGGCGCCAGTGTTTTCCTTCTACCGCACGGTCGAGGGAAACTGACATTTACGAGTTCGCTGTTCGGCAGGGCGGGTTTTTCAAACCTGAAAAGCCAATTCGGATTCTTTGTGTTGGGGATGTTATGCGGACTCATCGGGAAAGAGTTCCGTCGTTTGCCGCTGAGGTTAGCGCGATTTTTGAAGGTGCGGATCTGGTGTTCGCAAATTGCGAAGGCCCTGTATTGTATGAGGAGATCGAGAAGCGGCCGCTGTACACTGTTCGCTACGGACTCGCGAGGGAGTACTTGCTTCAGCTTGCGGATAAAACAAATTGTCCGCTACGCAAATGGAGATTTTCTTTAGCGAACAATCACGCTGGTGACTTTGGTGAAGAAGGAATGCGCCGGACTCTCGATTTAATGAGAGACACGGGGTGCCGGTTCTTCGGATTTGGTGGAGCGCCGCTTCGCGAATTTTTTGGCGAGCTGGAATTGGATTTTTGGGGTTGGACGCAATGGGAAAATCGACGGTTTGAGGGTAAAGATTCCTGGCGTCCTTCGTCCAAAATTACTCGACTTTCCCACTTGAACCCTTTGGCGGCCGCTAAGCGCTTACGAGTTTTGTTTCCGCATTGGGGCCTGGAATTTAGACACTACCCCAATCGGGCCCAATTAGATCAAATGGCGGACTGGTTGCGTTGGGATTTCGACTTGGTCGTGGGCCATCACAGTCATGTCGTTCAGCCGATACAAGTGGTGTCAAGATCCGGCGCTGAGGGAGCTGTTTCAAGACATGCAATCGGCTGCCACGGAGTCGGAAATCTCTTGGGCGCACAGTGGAGCTGGCCAACAAAGCTTCTTGGGGCCTTAGAAGTTGAGGTAGAGACGGTCGGGGACCGTTGCGGCCAAATCGCAGGCTACCGAATGCACGCTTGGGCAAACGTGGGAAATGATATTCAGCCCGTGAGCTTAGAAAAAATGAAAAAGCGGTTCGACGAAATCGTACCGCTATAAGGTTTTACTTATTCAACCAGGGACAATGAAGTCCCTGGTCTATTGGTTTTTTTAATACGTCAGCCCAGTTAACACAGCGACTGCAAATGAGATGACGAAGAAAAGATTCGTCGACCACTCGGCGGCAGATGAATTGGTATTCATGTCAGCCTCCTTAGCTCAACAGCTTTAGTGCGATGTTCGAGATACTATTCGCTTGGCCGAGTACCGAGACTCCCGCTTGCATCAAAATATTGTTGCGCGTGAGTTCTGCACTTTCAGCTGCGATGTCTGCATCGCGAATTCGTGAATTCGCTGCGGACAAGTTCTCATCCGAAATCGCAATGTTCGCACTCGTAGATTGAAGTCGGTTTTGCATAGCGCCAAAGTTGGCGCGGATTGCATTCACTGACACCAATGCACGGTCGAGTACGTCCATGCTGGTTTGCGCTGCCGTTTTCTCTGCTAGCGATTCGGCCGTAAGCCCGAGGGCATCAAGACCTGCATTCGCTGCCGAGGCGTTGAACGAAATTCGATCTTTAAACGGATCGTTGTTCGTTCCCACTTGGATGTCGATGACTCCGCCAGTTCCGTTCAAAAGATCTCGTCCGTTGAACTTTGTGACTTCGGCAACCCGTTGAATTTCGGACTTCAGCTGCTGATATTCGACGTCTAGGAACTTTCGTTCTGTGTCGCCGATTGTGTCCGACGAAGCTTGAACAGCCAATTCGCGCAAGCGAATGATCATGTTCGACACTTCGTTGAGACCGCCTTCTGCAACTTGAACCAACGAAATACCGTCGTTCGCGTTGCGGTTGGCTTGTCTCAAGCCCCGAATTTGCCCGCGCAGGTTTTCGCTTATCGCGAGCCCTGCGGCGTCATCTGCTGCTTGGTTGATTCGAAAACCTGAGCTCAATCGAGCCAAGCTTTGATTCATTCCACGCTGAGTTCCAGCCAAGTTTTTCTGTGCGTTCAATGACGCCACATTGGTTGAAATCCTCAAACCCATACTATCCTCCTTGTGTCATACGCGTTCCTCCGTGATCGCTGCCAACCTTGGCATTGAGACGCATTCTGCATCTCGCGGTTTGTTATTTTCTAGGTGCGTGCGACATGCACACTCCCATATACCGATCGGAATTTTTCGTAAAAAAGAAGAGTCGAGAAAAAGTCTGGTTTTTTTTCGGTGAGTGGGGAAGGTAGGCAAGCGTTGAATGCAAGGCAATCAAGCGGCAATTCAGATCCTGTTTCCAGAATCATGTACTTTATCCAGAATACAGTTAACCGTATCCGGGATTCAGAATTTCAAAACCGTCGCTGTCACACTGCTAGTAGTGTTTAATGTGGGGAGGAATATCGCATCCTCCCCACTAGCAGGAAACAGTATCAGTCAGTCGTCTAGAAAGGGGCGTACCCCTTCTAAGTTTTACGGTTGGTCAGAGTTCATCAACCTTGGAACGTACGGTTCAAGAGCGAGAGCGCTGTGTTCGATGTCTGGTTCGCTTGCGCGAGGACCGAGGTACCGGCTTGCAACAAGATATTGTTGCGAGTCATTTCCGCAGTTTCCTCAGCGACGTCGACATCACGAATCCGTGAGTTCGCAGCTGACAAGTTTTCTACCGACACTGCAATGTTACCAATCGTCGATTGAAGTCGGTTTTGGATAGCACCAAAATCCGCTCGCATCGCCGAAACACTTACGATCGCTGAATCTATCGCCGACAAACTATTTTGTGCGGACGCTTTGTCAGCGACGCTCGTGAGGTTGACACCAAGAGCTGCACTGTTTGAGTCAGCTTTTGAGGCGTCGAAAGACAATCTATCAATATTTGGATCGTTTCGAGTTCCGACTTGGAAGTCGAGAACCGAACCGGTACCGCTTAACAGCTGAGTGCCGTTAAATTCGGTCGCATCGGCAATACGATCAATTTCCGAGACCAGCTGATCGTATTCCACGTTCAGGAACTGACGTTCCACGGGACCGATCGTGTCTGATGCGGCTTGTACCGCAAGTTCTCGGAGACGAATCAAGATTGAGCTCACTTCGTTTAAGCCGCCTTCTGCGACTTGAACAAGCGACACACCATCTTGTGCGTTTCGCGATGCTTGTTTGAGACCGCGTACTTGCGCTCTCAAATTTTCACTGATTGCCAATCCCGCAGCGTCGTCGCCTGCGCGATTGATGCGGTAACCTGATGACAAGCGCTCAAGGCTCTTGTCCAGTCCCCACTTAGTTCCCAACAAATTCCGTTGGGCGTTCAGCGAGGCTACATTGGTATTGATCCGCAGACCCATACGTCCTCCTCCTTGAAGTTCCGCCGATCGTCCTTGATCTGCGGGATCGAAACCGTACTGGCATCGACCTCGGGTTCTTGCTTTCCTGTATCTCTTTTCGGTGTCTCAAGATGAGGCTTTAGGAAATGATTCTCGATATGAGATTTTCTGGACTTAGGGATTGTATTTCTAAGCCGTAGGTCCGGGAGTTTAGCTGAATTCGTGTTATTCCAAGTTGGAAAGAACACCGCGGCAATAATTGCGGTCATTCAGACTGAGGCAGGTCGAATCCAGCAGTCGTTGAATAATAGTTTTGTATGCCTGAACAGAAGGGTGATCTTTCGCAACAAAGTTTTCCAAACGTAGTTGAGCAGTTTTTAGATCTGACTTTAATCGAAGGCATTCAACTTTCTGACCAAATGCACTGAGCTTGGGATTCGTATTGATCATCAAGCCAGATTCGACGTCTGGGAAGTACCGGATTCGCACGTCGTCGCCTAGCTCGGGAACCAGGTTCAACTTTTCGCCGTAGGGGTACAGACGAGGTTCGCTGAGTGAAACCGCCACAGTGTGGGGTTTACCAGCGTGATTTTGAAATTCTACTGTGACGATGACCGGCGACTCGTTTCCGAAGAGGTTACTTTGCTTTAAAACGTTTATGACGGTGGCGGTAGTTTCAACGCCTCTACTGCCTAGGAAATCGAAATAGGCCTGCTGGCCTTTTTGTGCGTTGAAGTAGGTGATTGCGCCAAGCGCTAGACAGAGAAGAATAAAGATGATGGCATTGTTCACTCGTCGAAGAGCGAAGCGCAAAATCTTCCCCACGACGAACAAAACGGGAAGCGCGAAGATCGGAGCTAGAATCGGGGTGAAGACGATCCACCCCCATATCAAAGCGAGAACTTTCATCTCTTATATTATTGCAGAGGATTAAAACTTAACCAAGGGCTGTATCGGGCCGCAGATCAAGGGTGTGCTTATTAGGACGAAACGTCACTTTTCGGGATGGTCCGCACATAGGTTACAAATTCATACGATGGCAGGTCGTTGGTTTCGCTGTCGGCGCCGGCTCGTCGTTCGGCTTCTTCGAAGTCGCCTTCGTGCCAACGCGGAAAGTGTGCCGACTGTTGACCGTCGTCCACGTCGACTACGATTCCCACCTCTGTGAGATAAATTTTGTCCGTGACCGGCAGCAATGCCGAATAAAGTTCGCCGCCACCAATGTTGAAAACTTCATCTCCCCACGTCGCATCGGAAGCGATCAGTTTTTCTGCGGCATCGATCGCCTCGTGTACGCTCTTTACGATAAGAAACTGATCGCTAGCACCGACAATTTTAGGCGGAGGCGTGTAGCCGGCTTGGCGAGTGACGACGATATGAAATCTTCCCGGCAATAGGCCGGGAAACGATTCCAAAGTCTTTCGACCCATTATCATCACTTTCCCAGTCGTCATTTTTCGAAAAAACCGCATGTCCTCTGGAATTCTCCAGGGAAGATCTCCGTCGATTCCGATGATTCGATTCAATGCCATAGCGGCGATCGCTGACAAAATCATCTAGATGGCGACTTCTGCTTTGATCGCAGGATGTGGATCATAGCCGACGAGTTCAAAATCCTCGTACTTGAAATCAAATAGCGATTTCACTGTGGGGTTCATTTTCATAACCGGCATCGGCCGCGGCTCTCGCGTCAGCTGCAACTTTGTTTGCTCTAGGTGATTGGAATATAAATGAGAGTCCCCCAGTGTGTGGATGAACTCACCAGGCTGTAAACCTGTCACTTGCGCCATCATCATGCACAAAAGCGCGTAGCTTGCGATGTTAAAGGGAACTCCCAAAAATACGTCGGCACTTCGCTGATACATTTGCAGTGAGAGTTTTCCGTCCGCCGCATAAAATTGGAAGAACGCATGACAAGGCGGCAGCGCCATTTTGTCGACATCACCAGGATTAAACGCGACCACAAGGTGACGACGCGAATCGGGATTCTTCTTGATCGATTCGATGACGTTTGAAATTTGGTCGATGGTTCGACCGTCGGCAGTTTCCCAAGAGCGCCACTGCTTTCCGTAGACGGGACCAAGGTTCCCATTCTCGTCGGCCCATTCGTCCCAAATGGAAACTTTATTATCTTTCAGATATTGGATATTTGTTTCGCCCTTCAGGAACCACAAAAGTTCGTGAATGATCGAGCGCGTATGGCATTTTTTAGTCGTAAGAAGTGGAAAGCCTTCTGAAAGATCAAAGCGCATTTGATGGCCGAACACGCTGATCGTGCCGGTGCCAGTACGATCTGACTTTGCCGTGCCTTCGTTCAAAATCCTTCGCATGAGTTCGAAGTAAACATGATCGGCATGTTTCGGGTTCAGAGGAGCTTTCACCGAGCCAGCGACGGGAGTAGTTTCCAGATTCATGGGTTTACCTCCTAGTAATGACTAGTAGTTTGGACAAGCTACTCAAGCCCAAACTTAAGTGGCGATCAATCAATTGAGAGGCAAAACTCGTCCTCTGGCGTGCAGACTCTAACGCACCCAGCCGACAACTCGAAAAGTTTCAAGCAAGATCGGATCTTGGTCGGGCTCAAAGTCCGACCGTTCATAGACGTTTACGTCAATAGATACCAAGGTTCTGTCGGCGTGTTCAGCGACGATCCGGAAACTGTGGCGTTGATCGAAGCCTCCGAAGCCATTTGGCACCTGAAAAATCGTATACCTTTGCACATCCGCTTGAACGACATCGATTTTGAGTGGAGCTGCTACCGGGTAGCGCGATCGAAAGTCGCGATCAAGGAAGTCTTTGATTTCTTTAGTTATCGCCATCCGTGAAGTCAGTTTGGATGGTACTTTTAAGGACGAAGAAACGGTCGAAGAAAGAGTCGAAGCAGCGGCACCAGGAGCTTCTGCATTGGCGAAAGATGTCGAAACGGAAACAGTCATAAAACCAATGAAAGCCACGGCCGTTGAGATTTTCTGAATCATAATTCCTCCTCTAGTCGTTCATGCTACCCACGGTGCCGCTAAACCACGCAACTGTTTCTTTCAAAACGCAGCGCCGCGCAGTGCATCAATCCTGAAATTGCGGCAAGGAGTTGGGTAGAGCCTTCTCTATGGAAATTAAAGACCCAATTCACGGCTCGATTGAGCTTAGCGACACGGAAGAAGCGATCCTCGAAACTCGAGAGTTCCAGCGTCTACGTCAGATCAAACAATTGGGTTTTGCCGAATACAGTTTTCCAGGTGCGTCGCATTCTCGATTCCTTCATTCGTTAGGCGTCATGCATCTCGCTGGTCGCGCCTTTGATTCCATTTTTCGCGCCTTCAAATTTTCCAACGAAGCTGCGCGAAACAGATTGCGACGAGTCGTCCGACTTGGAGCTTTATTGCATGATATTGGCCACGGACCGTTGTCTCACACCACCGAAGAAGTCATGCCTAAGGTCGGGGCCTTAAAAATCAAGGCTTATAGTTCGCGCGAAAAAGGTGCGGCCATCGACAATGATCGCAAAGCAACTCACGAAGACTACACCATCAAGATGGTGACCGATTCGGACTTGGCGATTTGCTTGAGCAAATCGTCTACCGATATTACGGGACTTCATGTGGCCTGTTTGATTGACCGAGGACTTAAAGCGCCCGACGACTTCTTCCTCGATCAGGGGCTTGATTTTCGACCGATCCTTTCGCAGGTCGTTTCTAGTGAGATGGACGTCGATCGTATGGATTACCTCGAGCGTGATGCTTATTTTTGCGGAACAAATTACGGTCGCGTCGAATTAGAATGGCTGATTGGAAATCTGACCTTTCACGAAACACGCGGCAAGGTGCATTTGGCACTTAACCGTCGAGCCCTCTACACGTTTGACGATTTTTTAATTTCTCGTCACCACATGTACCTGATGGTCTACTTCCATCACAAAAGTATTATTTTTGAAGAAATGCTCCAGCGGTATCTGCATTCCAGCGATTGCCGATATCACTTACCGGCAGAAATACCAGAGTATCTGAGGTGCTCGGATTATTCGTTGTACGAACACTTGGCCGAACAGAAAAATGAATGGGCCAAGCGAATCGCAGATCGCCGTCCTTACCGCATGCTGACAGAAATGCACGCCACGGAAAAAACAGCCCGGCCTAGAAAAATATGCGAAGCGCTTGAGGCGGAGGGTATTCTTACTATTCAATCAGGCTCAGCGACGCGTCTTTCTAAGTATCACGCCACTCAAGACCAAGAGGCATTTCCCATTTTTGTGGTAGATCAGTATGACCTTCGCGAAAAACCAGTGCCGATAGAAAAGGTCACACGGGTTTTTCAAAAATATGAAGAGACTCGCATGATCGAGAGAATTTACGTTGCGCCCGAGTCTTATAAAAAGGCGATGAAGATAGTTGCAGATCGAAAGATCTAAAGGGAGTTTTTGAAGTGAGCGATCGACGCACGGTCAGAGTCGGAGAAAAAGAATCAGTAACGGTCACCGTGACGGACGAAATGGTCCGAGCGTTCGCCGAGCTTTCAGGCGATCGCAATCCCGTTCATTTGGACGACGAATTTGCTGCGAAAACGCGTTTTAAAAAGCGGATAGCGCACGGGATGCTACTAGGTTCGCTGCTTTCTCGTGTGGCGGGAATGATTTTACCGGGACCCGGGACGATCATTATCAGCCAAGACATTCGGTACAAAGGGCCTTGCTACGTCGGTGATACAGTGACCGCCGAGATCGCCGTGATTCACGTCCGTGCCGATAAACCAATTATCAAGGTTTCATCTCGCGTGACCAACTCCGAGGGCGAGGAACTGATCGATGGCGGAGCGATTCTTTATTACGATCCGGTTGTCTGATCGACCTGGATACCGCGATGACGTTCCGCAAGTGATTGCGAAAGTTTGTTGAGGTCGTTCATGACGTCTTGATAGTCGTCTTTGGTGCGTAATCGGCCCTGCACGCCATACTGGCCTTCGGTCAATTGTTGAATCAGCCTTCGAATGGGAACCATTGGGCCAATCAGTCTATGTGTCAGAATTATTCCAAGTGAAACCGAGATCAGCCCAAAGAGGGCGCCAACCACAATAGTCGTGAAAGTTGCAGTTTTTAGCGATTGTTGAATAGCGCCGATCACTTCCGGTTCGATCCGGTAAACCACAGCAAGCGTTGCGATCATGTCTTCCAGTGAAAGCAGAAACAGTAAGAAGACCGCGCCCATTGTCACCAATGTCATGCCGACAAAATAAAATGAATATTTCAGCTGAAATTCCGGTCGAAGAAGAATGTTCTTCATCGAGCGTTGGTGTTTGTGTCCTTTGGCGTGGGGGGCCAACTCGGTCGGCGGTTGTGCTTTTTCGGTGGGCGATGGCACTTCACTCATTTGATTTTGCTCCTAGGCAATATTCTTCACGATTTATAAGGTCTTGCGAAGTGATTCTCTTCAGGCCCACCATGAAAGCCATTTTGGTCTGGCCATTGGTCTTGCGATGAACGTGATCAATGCGTCCACAGATGTGATCGTCGTAGGATTAAAAAACGGTGAGGGGCGACATGTTGCGGTTCAAATGGGTTCGTCTTTGTATTTTGGTTTTCCTGGCACAAATGCTTTTTTCAAGTCGTTCAATGGCGTTTGTCGAACTCAATGCATTTTACTATTCAGAATCCGAGGCGGCTGCGGCTTCCACGAGTGGCACGCGCACCTTCCTTGAGGGTACGGTTGGTTTTCGCATCGATAAAGGGGGGCAATATCTAGTTGGATGGGGAATCGCGTCTCATTCGACGTCAGCTGCGGCGACTGCTACGGCCACCTATTCGAGCTTGCAGATGGGGCCAAGATTTCTGTGGATGATTGATAAATCAAAATCTTGGAGCGTCGGTTTGGCCTATTACATTGTTTCCACCGCTACCTACAATGACGGTACGTCGGCTGCAGAAACTTGGAAGGGAACTTCGATTCACGCTGATGGCGGATACAACCTGCCAATCGGTGACGATGTTTTCTTTGGAATCAGGTTCAACTACTCGGCATCGACTTTCACCGAGCGCCTCATTGGTTCGACCACCTATTCAACAGTCAGTTACACAAAGACCTACATGTATCCAAGTCTCGCGATGGTCTATATCTTCTAAGGTACCGCCTACCTTTTGGTAACGCATGCGCGTTACCAAAAGGTAGGCGGTACCTTCGGGTTAAATGCAGAACTCGTAATCGGATGGGTTGGCAATCGGCGGATTGAATTTCGCGTCCCTAATAGTTTGGATCGCTTCTTCCTGCGTAATTTGCCCGTTGCTGAGCGCTTTGAAAAGTTCGATTTCTAGATCTTTTCGCAGCTGCTTAACTACTTTTGGTTCTGGCCACAAATTGTCGATGCGATTGGTTCCGCCGATTGAAAGCGGAATAAAATGATCGATTGTGTATTCTCTGCGACAGGTTTTCGAAACTCCGTAATCGCGATAGATCTTGTCTTTGTCGCTCGAGCTGACAGCCCGTTTGCAATACGGGATTTTTTCAGGATAACGATACTCGGCGAAATCGCGGTCGCGTGTAGAGCAAACTGAACCGTTGGTTTTAGTTTCGTCCGGAGTAAATGGAAAAGCTGTGAAACCGACATTGATTTGTTCGTCCGACCGTTTTTGAACGGTCGTTGCGGCAGATTCTGTCAAAGCCGTGGTCGAGATCAGCGCTAAAATTAAGCTTGGCAAAACAAACGCGCGCAGCGCACGTTGGAAGCGAAACGACATAGACCCTCCATTGGTCAATTTTATAAGGATGGGCATCTTGCTCGTCCTTAACTGAAATCGTACTTGGTTTTAAATATTCGTAAAGCGACAAGGAGTGCCTGCTACATCTTTGAAACGCACTGCGTTTCAAAGATGTAGCAGGTACCCCTCGGGGTATTAGCTACGGAGCGACCGGAAGAAAATTTCGGCAAATTTAAGTGCTGTTTGCGGAGCGTGGGCTTTTCGCCAGACTCCTGCTGTGTACTTTGTCGCTTCAGAATAGGTTGGGTAGGGGTGAATGGTGCCTAGGATTTTCCCCAATCCCAAGCCGTGCTTCATTGCCAATGTGAACTCGGCCAACAGTTCCCCGGCGTGTGCTCCAACGATAGTTGCTCCTAAAATCTGATCAGAATTTGGCGGCGTCAAAACTTTTACGAAGCCCTCGGCCTTCGAATCCACGATCGCGCGATCGAGATCATCGAGTTCATACCTTGTGACTTCAAAGGCTATGCCTTTTTCTTTTGCCTCTCGTTCATTCAGTCCGACTCGTGCAACTTCGGGATCGGTGTAAGTGACGGCGGGGATCACTCGCTCGTCGACTTTGAAACTCCAGTACGGATCAACCAAGGCGTTGACCGACGCATACCATGCCTGATGGGCCGCCGTGTGAGTGAACTGCCACGGGCCTGCAACATCGCCACAGACAAAAATGTTCGGCATGGATGTTTGCAACGTTTCGCTGCGAGAAATAGTTCCATTCGCTTCGATCTCAATTCCCAGCTGTTCAAGCCCAAGGCCCGAAGTGCGCGCGCGCCGACCAAGTGCCACTAAAATACTATCAAATTCTAAGCGGTCCCCATTTTCAGTGAGGGCTCGCTTTGGAGCAGCCTCTCCTTTTTGAAAGGGGCCAGGTGCTTCGAAGCGAACAATGTTCGTTTGCAGCATCACGCGAACACCATTTTTTTCTAACGACTTTTGTACGAGGCTCGAAACATCTCTATCTTCTCGGCCTAAAATCGAAGATCCGCGTTCAATCAAAGTGACTTGCGATCCAAGTCTCGAAAATGCGAGTGCCAATTCGCAGCCAATGGGACCACCGCCTAAAACCATCATTCGCTTTGGCAGTTCAGCTAGCTGCCACAAGGTTTCGCTCGTTAAGGGACCACAATCCCGAAGCCCTTCGATTTCAGGAACGACAGGTGCGGCTCCTGTCGCAATGACGATCGATCTCGAAGTGATAACGCGGGATTTTTTCTGCGCGTCGGTGACCTCGATCTCCCATGGAGATAAGAGCTTCGCTCGACCGGTTAGGCACTCTACCCCTAGCGCGGTGTAGCGTTCGATAGAGTCGTGAGGTTCGATCGCACGAATTTTTTCCTGGACCATGGCCATGACTTTTTGACAGTCGACGGTTTTGGTTTTTAGATCGACGTTGATTCCGTAGGAAGAGCTTGTGTCTACATCACGTGCGATTTTCGCAGATTGCAAAATGGCCTTGCTCGGGACGCAACCGGTATTGAGGCAATCACCGCCCATGCGATGTTCTTCAATCAGTGCCACCTTCGCTTTCGCCACGGCCCCAATGTAACTCGTCACGAGACCTGCGGCTCCTCCGCCGATCGCGATTAAATTGTAATCAAACTTTGGCGGCCGACGAAAGCCATTAAAGGCGGCGCGACGTTTGTAGATTCGAATCAACAAGCTTGCAATTAGCGGAAAAACTCCAAGTGCCACGAGGCTAGCTAGGATTGTCGGAGAAAGGACTTCTGAAGGACTGCCGAGAGTCGCAATTTGAGTTCCGGCATTCACGTAGAAAAATGTGCCGGGTAGCATTCCCAATTGGCTCACGAGCGCAAACCGCAATGTCGAGATACTGGTGAGACCCAAAACAAGATTGACGAGGAAAAACGGAAACACTGGTATCAGCCGAAGAGTGAGAAGGTAAACGATTCCTTCGCGCTTAAGACCGTCATTGATTTTTTCCAGAGTGCCACGGAACTTGGCTTCTACGGAAGCGCGCAACAAGTAACGAGTAATCAAAAAACTAAGCGTCGCACCAAGTGTCGAAGCAAACGAGACGAGGAGTAAACCTTTTCCGAGACCAAAAATCGCTCCACCGGCAAGAGTCAAAACCGTTGCGCCAGGAATAGCCGCCGCGGTAACGACGACGTAGGTCGCAAAATAGGTCAGGACAAAAAGCCAAGGCTGGCTTTCAGCTTGAGCCTGAAGCAGATCGCGTTTTGCTTTGAGATTTTCAAAGGTCAATTGCGATGTGAGATCACTCGATCGAAGTGCGGCAAAAACCGCCACAAGAATTCCGCCTATGATCAGCCATTTCAACAATGACTTTGCCGTCGAGTGATTTGTTTGAATTTTCGGCGCGTTAGACAATGGAGCGTCCTCTCGTTGTCGACTCTAGGTCGCAGCTGAAACTTTATCGCGATGACCGATAGCACAACAAGCTGTGTGTTGGCACAAACCGTGATTAATTCCCGGATAAGATGAACTTAAATGCGGACAAAGTAGAAAAATCTTGGCAGGCAGTCCTCGGCGACGAATTTGAAACGACCCACATGAAGGCGCTGGGCGATTTCCTTCGCTCTGAAACGGAAAATGGCCTCTCGATATTTCCAGCGGAAAAAGATGTTTTTGCCGCGTTTACCGCGACACCCTTCGACAAGGTACGCGTCGTGATCTTGGGGCAAGATCCCTACCATGGAGCCGGGCAGGCGCACGGACTTTCGTTTTCTGTGGAGGCTGGAGTTCGTCTTCCGCCATCCTTATTGAACATCTACAAAGAGCTCGAATCAGATCTCGGAATACCGCGAGGGAAGTCCGGCAGTTTACGAGAGTGGGCCAATCAAGGAGTGCTGCTGCTTAATAGCGTGCTGACGGTGAGGGAAAATCAAGCGGCCTCTCATCAAAGACGAGGATGGGAGCAATTTACCGATCGAGCGATCAAAGAGCTTGCCGACCGCCGAGAGGGAATTGTTTTTATTCTTTGGGGTGCTTACGCACTGAAGAAAGCGGCATTTGTTGATCGGAGTAAGCACCGGGTCATTGAATCTGTTCATCCGTCGCCACTGTCGGCATCTCGCGGTTTTTTCGGCAGCCGACCATTTTCAAAAATTAATCAGTACTTCGCGTCTCGAGCTGAACCGCCCATCGATTGGGCGGCCCACATCCGGCAAGAAACAGAAAAAGAAAAAAACACCGTCACGGCATAGCCGTATCCGGGCGAAAGCTATTTGCCCTGCGGAACGACCACGGTTCCGTCGAATGCTTCGCCGCCCTTTGCGCCGCCAAGGTTCCGGAAGTGCAAAGTCATTCTGTCCCCTTTGCGCCAACCTCGGATGGATGCTTCCTTTTGTGCTGGGGTGAAATCAATCGTGATTTCTTTTCCATCCGTGTCGATATAAGTGATATACGCCGTGTTGCCATCGATACTGGATACGGTCGCAGGCAGTGTATAGCTTTGGGTGCCCCACCAGACATAGCCAAGTGCGCCCGTTGCTGCGGCAGACATCAGCATCATGCCGGTTTTTGTTTTTAAAAAGTTTGGCCGTGTTGAGGATTGAAGGTCGACACTGCGAATTGGTCCTACGCCTTTCGCACTCGTGATCGGCTGGCCTTGGGAAACAGCTTGTGAGGCCATTTCTGCAGAAGGTGCGGCGGCAGAAGATACTTTGCTTGCCGCGCCAAGCGGAAACCCGGTGATCGGATCAGCAGGGTTCGCCTCTGCGTATTTACGGAAGCGGCCGGGAGTTAAAAGCGACGGATTGCCAGCGCCACAACGGGGGCAGCTGACCATTGTTTGGAATGCAGAAGAGTTGCAATATTCGCAGGTCCAGTGCTTTCCGGACCGAGCATATTTCTTCGTCGCATCCCCATCGCGTGCGAGTGCTTCAGTGTAGATCAGGTGAATTCGGCCGGCGGCATCCGTAAAGTGGTCTGGCAAAATTCTTGGCTCAAGCCGATCGTCTTTGGAGTGCGGTTTTCCGCAGTTAGGACATTCCTGACTGCCATTTGCGTTGGGCCTTAACGAAACAATACGTTTTTCACCACCATCGCGGCACTGCTTGCACTCGTACATGTGCCAAACGTCATCGCCCGGTTTTAAAATGACTTCGATTCGGCCGCTTGGAACTTTTCCGTCAGAAGGAATAACGGTAAATGACTGATCGTCGCATTCACTTGCCGCCGCATGATTCGGTGATAGCCCGGAAGAACTGATAAACAAAAATATTCCGAACGCGAGCAATGCTTTCAGCGCAATATCGCTGAACTGGTTGAATATTTGTTTCATCGTCCACCTCCGTTAAGCATTCCGTGAGTCATAACGTGGTTTGACTGGGTTGCTCGCGAGACGACCGGAAGAAACAGCATCCGGCGGGCCGCTCGTTTTTTATCGTCAGCAATTAAAACACTTCGGCGTTCTTTCATTGTTTTTTCAAGACGCTTGAATTCGGCCTTTGTGTTTCCTAAGAACGACGAATTCCCGGTTCCCAACGCCGCGACCAGCGGCTTGATTGCAGAATCAAAATCTTGATCAGCACCATACTCGCCGAAAAACTGAAGACGGGCAGCAAGTGCGGGGAAGACATTCTGCCTTAGAGTCTGGTCTTTCTCAGCCGCAAGGTCAGTCGCCATTGCGCCTACCAAAGCGCTTCCCGTGGTTGGCTGATCTAAACTTTCGGCAAGATCCAAGACAACCGCACTGACAAGTGTATCGGTAAGCTCTTTGTTCGAATTTCCAATGGCCTTAAGAATTTGAAGTTTGGATCTCGTCGTTGAAGCAAGCGCGAGTGCTTTTAAGTTTTCCGCGCCACCGACGAACTCAGAACTCTGCTGTTCATGCAAATCGCGAGGCATCTAAGTGACCGTCCCGGATCCTTCGCGCGAGCCGACCGCCGTTACGATAACCGTTCCAAGCTGGTACTTTCGATATATGTCATCGTTTTCTTGAATAACTCCGCTTGAGACCATTTCAAGGCTAAACTTCTCGCCTGGAGCGGCTGCTTCCAGCGCCTTACGAAGCTCAGCGGCCCGGATTTCGAATTCGCTAGATGACGGTTCGAAAAACGCTTCAATTTCGACGGGAACGACGGTTTTAGTTCCGCGCACATTGGACAAGGGCTTTTCTTTTTTGAGTCGCGCTAAAAATTCTTTGTAGGGGACGGTTTCGCTCGCTTCCGTTTTTCCAAGGAGGGTAAACAGATGCCGATTTCCATCGGCGACATTGCCGCCGACGAAATAAAATCTTGTTCCGTTTTCAGCTAGAATTTTTAGGATCTCACTGGAATCAAACTGATCATGTGGAACCGCCGCACGATCGTTATTTTGAAACCGATTGTTCATCACGATGATAGTCTTATTTTTATAAAGACTAGCGATCGTCGATCCGGAGGTTAAGTTCTGGAACAAATGAAGAGGTCCTTGGTAGGCAAGATCCCAGACATCGACTTTCATTCCCAGTTTTTTTGCTAGCCCAAGCCAAGCTAAATATTCCTCTCGCTTGGTCCCACTATTGGTGACCAGCAGCCAGTTTGAGTCTTTATGGCCGCCAAAGGTTTGCGCGATGGAAAATTTAAAGCTGCGAAGCTGAATCTCTTTTTCGGATCCGTTCGAGCCAAGAGTTTTCAGCGTAGCCCCCGTATGTACATCAATAGTTGTGTAGGGAAGGTGGTTGTCGTCGAATTTTAATTTGCCCTTAACAACGAAGCTGGCTCCCGGTGCGAGCAGCGCGATGGATTGGGCAAACGTCGAAGCGAGTGAGGTGCCATCGAAGCTGATTCCGCCTGGCAGATCTTCGGTCGCAGGACGCCACTGGCGTATCGATGTTGAAAGTGCACGAGCTTCAGCGGAACTTATGCCGACAGCGGTTCGGGAAAGGTTTTTTACGGACCACGATACATCTACGATTTCGCCAGGACTTACGGCGTTTCGCTTTGTCTGAAGTGGTGTGATCTCAACAGGATAGGAAATGACTAACGTCTTTGGCAGCTGAAGGCCGCGCGGCGTGCGATCAATACGCGTGATTCTTCCAATTGGTACAATCGCTTCCGAAAGCGCAAGGCGATTTTCTGAAACAGGAAGTTGGTTATCGCGAATTCTGAATCGGAATACTTTCCCCAATGTTGTCGAAGATCGACCGTTCACAGCGGGGATTTCGAGTTCGATAGGTTCCGCTGTGATCCAGTTCGAAGCACCTAACGAAAGAAGCGCTTTTGCCTTCCCAGGAATCCAAGGCATATCGCTTTGATTTTGAACCACGAGATCGGTCACCTCAACAACTTCGCCCGGCTCAAAGACGCCGTTCGCATTTGACTCTCGAAACGAGAAGGAAGTGAGGCGTAGGTCTATGGTGTCTCGGTAAATCGTAGTTCCGGTAGGTCCACTGACGACGAACTGATAGCTTCCTTTTCCGCCATTGCTTCCGCCAGTGATCGTGCCGCGCCCAGTGGATCCGTCGCTGCCATCTGGTCCATCACTAGCGCCAGGCCGACTCTCGTTTCGAGTATCGTCCGTACAATCACCTTTTACGACACGAGAAGAACCATTGCCGTTGTCTTCAAAGCTATCGGGTGCGCAGGTTTGGGTTCCAGTTTTTTCCGTCCAAGAGGCGCCACTCCCGCCGCGTCCACCGTCGCCGCCTTCGCCTCCGCGACCGTTGTATCCTGGGTCGCCGCCTCGGCCGCCTTCAACTTCAAAACCGACAAGCATTGAGAGGTGAAGATCTTCTGCCGCAAGTTTCACGGTGATTTTTCCACCGGTTCCGCCATCAGACCCGCGTGTTCCGCCTCCGCCGTTGCCGCCGTCTTCGCCACGGCCACCACTTGTCGCCGCTGAGTATTGACTAGCGTCGCTTCCGCTCGATCCGTCACTTCCATCGCGACCGTCGGCTCCGCGCCCTCCGTTTCCACCGCGCCCGCCATTGGCGCGAAGGTGGAGTGAAACATTCGGAGAAATTTCGAGACCATCTTGGACACCGCGATTTCCGACAGTTCCAACAATTTGCATGATCGCTTTTCCGCCGCGATCGAGGTCAGATAACGACAATGAAATGTCTTTGCCGTCTTCTCCGGCCGTCGAAGCTGTGGCACTTCTTCCGCTCCAGCTTTCTCGACTTCCATCACTGCCGTCGCGCCCGGAAGAGTCGTATGAAGCAGCGTAACTGGAAAATGATTGCGAGAGGATTGAGGTCGCGACAGAAGCCGCGACGATGCCAGTAAGCCATACCTGATGTCGCGCACGGTTCGGGCGTTTCTTCGTGTTTGTCACAGAGCTCTCCGTCAAAAAAATGAACGCGTTTGTTGCCGCGATGCCATAAGGCCGCCTGTAGCAGATAGGCAAAGTTCGTTCCCGGATTGTAAGGCCTAGCGGGTTGTCGAACTCTTAGACGATGCTTGTACAGGGGTGAGTAAGATTGCACGTCAAAGGGACTGACGAGCAATCGACCTGGCATGCTCGCCCCGGCCTAAGCCGGCGAATGTCATTCATCAGCGTCGTTCGGCAGTGGAAACAAGCCGGAAACTGTGACTTGCGCGGCTGTGCAACACGTCAATTAGAGTGCTGGCTTTGACGAGAGTTGAATCATTGAGACAAATTTAGCCTCTGCAGGTAAGCGGGCTGGCAATTAACAAATGCGGGAGGATTTTCGCGTGAACTTTAAAGCTATCGGTAAGCGTTTTGGACCGGTCGTTATCAAGACTTATGTGGCGTTCGAATTGATTGCTGCTGTCGGCATTGGTCTGGCGGGTCTCGCAAATCAAGCATCGGCCTCGACGTTTGTTTATTGCTCCGAAGGAAGCCCAAGAACTTTCAATCCGCAAATGGGTTCCGACGGTCCAACTTTCAACGCAAGCTCGCGGACGATCTATAATCGTCTTGTCGATTTTGAAAAAGGCGGAACGAAGGTCGTGCCGTCACTCGCGGAAAGCTGGTCGACTTCAAAAGATAAACTTCAAGTAACATTTAAACTTCGCAAGGATGTCGCATTTCAATCGACAGCTTGGTTTAAGCCAACGCGCTCTTTCAATGCCGACGACGTCGTCTTCACATTTAATCGCATGCTGAAAAAGGATCATCCGTTTCACACGGTCAATGGCGGAGTGTACGAGTACTTCACTTCGATGGAGATGGATAAGCTCGTTAAAGAAGTAAAGAAGGTCGATGCGCAAACGGTGACATTCATTTTGTCGCGTCCCGAAACACCGTTCTTGGCGAACATGGCGATGGACTTCGCTTCGATACTCTCCGCTGAGTACGGCGACAAATTGGTCGCTGCAAAAACGCTCGAAAAAATGGATCTTGAGCCTGTAGGTACAGGTCCATTTAAATTTGTTCGTTACGAAAAGGATTCGCAAATTCGTTTCGAAGCGCACGAAGGTTATTTTGAAGGAAAGTCGAAAATCGAAAAATTGGTTTTTGCAATTACGACGGATCCAAGTGTCCGGGCACAAAAACTGAAGCGCGGCGAATGTCAGTTTGTTGCTGAACCTTCGGTTCTTGATCTTCCGTCGTTGAAAAAAGAAATTAAAGTTTCTGTGATCGAACAAGAAGGTCTCAACGTTGGATACTTGGCTTTAAACGTAGAAAAGAAACCTTTCGGTGATAAGCGAGTGCGCGAGGCGATCGCAAAGGCACTGAACCGAAAAACCTATCTCGATGCGATTTATCAAGGCCAGGCGACTGTTGCAGTAAACCCGATCCCGCCATCAATGTGGTCTTACAATAAAACAATCAAGGACACCGCGTTCGATACAGCGGCCGCAAAGCAGTTGTTAGCTGATGCCGGGTTTCCCAATGGTTTTGAAACGACTCTTTGGTACATGCCTGTTTCTCGCCCATACAATCCCAATGCGAAAAAGATGGCGGAAATGATGCAGGCGGATCTCGCGTTAATTGGAGTAAAGGCAAAGCTCGTATCTTACGAGTGGGGCACTTACCTCGATAAAGCCCGCAAAGGCGAACACGACATGCTTTTGATCGGCTGGACGGGCGACAATGGCGATCCCGACAATTTCTTGGGCACGCTTCTTAGCTGTGCTGCCGTTAAAGGTGGTTCGAACTATGCTCGCTGGTGCAACAAAGAGTTCGATAAGCTTGTGACCGATGCGCGCCAGGCGCCAGACCAAGCGACACGTACAAAGCACTACATGAAGGCTCAAGAAGTTTTCAAACGTGAGCTTCCTTGGGTGACCTTGGCTCACGCGAAAGCTTTCCGTGCGATGGAAAAGCGAGTGACCGGTTATTCGATGTCACCGTTCGGTACTGACTACTTTTACGGCGTTGATGTTCAGAAGAAATGATCGCTGGAAATTTTGGACCGCTTAAGAAAATCGGGCAGATCCTTGCGACTTTGTTCGGAATTTCATTGGTCGCTTTCTTTTTAATTCGCCTGGTCCCCGGGGATCCGATCACGCTTTTGATCGGTGAACGGGGCGCCTCGCCCGAGGCCATCGCGGATTTAAAAGCGCGCGTAGGGCTCGATCGATCTCTACCTGAGCAATACTTCAAATTTGTTTTCAATGCGATTCGCGGGGACCTCGGAACTTCAATTCTTTCCGGTCGCGACGTATTTTCCGAGTTCAAAGAGCGCTTTGCGGCGACCTCGGAACTTGGGTTGCTAGCACTTTTCCTCGCGAGTGCAGTGGGAATCCCGCTCGGTATTTTCGCGGCATTAACCCGCGGACGTTGGTTTGACCGGGTTTCCATGGGCGCGGCCGTGGCCTTTTATTCGATGCCCATATTTTGGTGGGGCCTCATGGCTATTGTCATCTTCAGCGTGAAGCTTCAATGGTTACCTGTCTCGGGAAGAATCGGCGTCGAACATGACGTCCCGCTTTGGTCTGGAATTTTGATTTTTGACTCTTGGCTGGCACCCGGAAGTTTCATGGAACGTTTCGCCGCATTTCGAAGCGCCGTGCACCATCTGCTTCTACCAGCACTCGTATTATCGACGGTTCCCTTAGCAGTGATTGCGCGAATGACTCGTTCAAGTCTCTTGGAAGTTTTAGGCGAGGACTATGTTCGTACAGCCCGCGCGAAAGGCCTGTCTCGCTTTCGAGTGGTCGTTATCCATGCATTGCGAAATGCATTGATTCCCGTGATTACAGTCATCGGCTTAATGCTAGGAACAATTTTGACAGGTGCGATCTTAACGGAAACGATTTTTTCGTGGCCCGGTCTTGGGCGTTGGTTAGTCTCGGCAGTTCTTTCGCGCGACTATCCAGTCATTCAAGGTGGAATTCTGCTAGTTGCCATAGTCGTGTTATCGACGAGTTTGTTTGTCGACGTACTTTACTATTTTATTTCTCCGCGGTCGCGAGGTGCTAAGTAAATGCCTAAATTACCTCGAAACGAACCGCTGACGCTCTTAGCACTTGCGATTCTTGTAACCGCGGCAATTGCTGGTCTCTTCGCAGATTTGGTTTCTCCCTACAGTCCGACACAGACCTTTGAAGGTGCCTATTCCTTACCGCCGTTTTTCTTAGACGGCGCAGATCCAAGATTTTTTCTTGGCACGGACGATGTCGGTCGAGATTTGTTCTCACGACTTCTTCACGGTGCGCGAGTCTCTTTGCTATCGGGGCTTTCTGTTTCGGCAATGAGTCTCGTTGTCGGTGTGATTTTGGGCGCGATCGCAGGATGGCGCGGTGGCTGGATCGAGGCGTTGATACTTCGAGTGATGGACACGATGATGGCGCTACCGAGTATTCTGTTGGCAATCGTAATCGTGACGATTTTAGGTCCAAGTTTAACAAATGCCATTCTTGCTGCAGCGATCACCGCAGTGCCTTCAGTGGTGAGAATTGTTCGCGCTGCGATCCGCGAGGAAAAGGCAAAGCCCTATGCGCTATCGGCTAAACTTTATGGCGCCGGCGGTTTAAGAATCGTTTCGATCGAGTTGATGCCCAATGCGATGGCGCCGATCTCGGTTCAAGCAACACTTGGCTTTGGCGATGGAATTTTAAACGTCGCAGCCCTTGGTTTCTTGGGGCTAGGCGCACGTCCACCAATGGCAGAATGGGGAACAATGCTCGCAGACTCCCGGGCCTATGTCGAAAGTCAGCCGTGGCTTGTAACGGCACCGGGTGTTTGTATTTTGTTAGTGATTTTGTCCTTTAATTTACTTGGTGACCATCTTCGCGATCGGTTTGATCCTAAACTTCGCGAACGGAAGACCTAATGACATTTCAAGCCACACCTCCGCCGAGAATTTCATCGACGCTTCTTGAAGTTCGCGATCTATCGCTGTCGATAGGTGATGCCCATCCGCTTCGTGATGTCCGATTAAAACTCGCAAAAGGGCGGTCGCTTGGAATCGTCGGCGAGTCTGGATCCGGTAAGTCTCTTACGTCACTTTCCATCATGGGTCTGCAACCCGACCGTGCGCGTTTGAATGGGAAAATCTTTTGGAAGGGTCAGGATCTTTTGCAACTCGACCCCGCCCAGCGAGCGGCCCTTCGTGGCAAAGAAATCGCAATGATTTTTCAAGATCCAATGTCTAGTCTCAATCCCTCTTACACCGTTGGTTTTCAGATCGAAGAGGTTCTTCGATTGCGATTGGGAATTCGGAACTCTGTCGATCGGCTAAAGCGGGGACTTTCTTTGCTGCGCGAAGTTGGCATCCCGGCGCCAGAAGAGCGTTGGAGTGCCTACCCCCATCAACTTTCAGGTGGTATGAGCCAACGTGTTTGCATCGCGATGGCATTAGCCGGCGAGCCCGAATTGTTGATTGCTGACGAACCTACGACGGCACTCGATGTCACTGTCCAGCAGCAAATTCTTGTTTTGTTGCGTAGCCTCATGAAAGAGCGCGGGATGTCGTTGATTTTTGTCACCCATGATCTCGCCGTTGCGATGAAGGTCTGCGACGATATTTCAGTATGTTATGCAGGCGAAACGGTGGAGACTGACTCTGCCCAACGGATTTTACAAAGTCCGAGACACCCATATACCGCTGCTCTTTTGCGTTCGCGACCAGGTTTTGGGCAAAATGTCAGAACGCGCTTAGCGTCGATCGGTGGGGCTGTGCCTCAATCGACAGCGAAAATTGTCGGTTGCAGTTTCGCTGAAAGGTGCGAGAAAGTCTCGGCATCATGTCGGTTGCAGAAGCCGCTCGCGTATGAAGATTCGTTGAGCTTTGTCCGATGTATTTTGTATGATCAGACCAAACCAGGAGTAGAACCATGATGAATACTTTGAAACCACTTTCTTTTAGAAATTCACGACAAACGATGCGCCTGGTATTCGGCGGTGCCGTCGCACTTTTTATGCTTTTGATCGGACTTACTGTTCAGGCCGAGCCTAAAGCGAGCTCTGCTAAAGTCACAGCGACCGAAGTAAAAAAAGAAACTGTGGAAGCGGTCGAAGCTGCGGGCGCCTATGCAGACGAAAAAAAAGAAGAGTTCACCAAGCGCATGAAATCCAACATCGACGAACTTGATCGCGAAATGGATGACTTAAAAAAGGAAACTGAAACTGCTTCGAAAGAGGCGAAGGCCACGGCTAACAAGCGCATCGTTGAAATTCAAAAGAAGCGAGATGCGTTGGTGAAAAAATATGAAGCAGTCGAGAAGTCTTCTGAAAAGGCTTGGAAAAAAATGAAAACAGGTCTCGAAAAGGCCTGGGGCGAAGTGAAGACGGCTTATTCCGAAGCGAAGACCGAGTTGAAATCGAGCAAGTGAAGGGCGATATTCTTCTAACGGCACGAAACCTGACAAAGTCCTACGATGTTGGCGGCCGTCCATTTTCAACGGATCGACGTGTCGTTCGCGCTGTGCGGGGCATTTCGTTAGAAGTGCGCACAGCAGAGACAGTGGCGATTGTCGGAGAAAGTGGTTGCGGCAAGTCCACCCTCGCAAGACTGTTAGTCGGGCTGGAGCAGGCCGACACCGGCGAAATCGTGGTAAGCGCTTCGCACGAATGCCATCGAATTCCGATGGTTTTCCAGGATTCATTGGGCTCGCTTCATCCTCGACGAAATGTCAGAAATCTTGTCGTCGAACCGCTGTTAATTGCCCAAAAGCGAG
This sequence comes from Deltaproteobacteria bacterium, assembly GCA_017302795.1. Lineage (GTDB taxonomy): Bacteria > Bdellovibrionota > Bdellovibrionia > Bdellovibrionales > JAMPXM01. Next base: position 47,721 of record JAFLCB010000003.1, read on the forward strand.
TTCGCTTAACCCCGGAATTGCGGACTCGGGCATCGAATCTAGCGGCCTCTGTTGGCCTTTCTGAAGACCAATTGGATCGTCTGCCGCATGAGCTTTCTGGGGGGCAGCGTCAACGCGTTAACATTGCTCGTGCCCTAGCTTCCGAGTCTAAGATTGTGCTTTTGGACGAGCCCCTGTCCGCACTCGATGTTTCGATTCAAGCTCAAATATTGAACCTCTTAATGGACCTGCAAGAGTCCCAAGGCCTCGCGATTATTTTTATTTCGCACGATCTTGCAGTAGTTCGACATTTTGCTCATCGAACGCTTGTATTGTACATGGGCGAAGTCGTCGAGAGCGGTCCGACCGAAACAGTATTGCGGGATCCTTGGCATCCCTATACCCGAGCTCTTTTGGCGGCCGACCCGTCGCATAGTGTGCAGGAATACTTACCTAATGATTCTCTGGCTGCGGCGACGCCCCTAGCGCTACCGGTTTTGGCAGAGCCGCCTTCGCCTTTCGAGCAGTTCGCGGGCTGCCCGTACGCCGCGAGATGCTCGATGGCGGAAAAAGCCTGCCGATTAGAAATACCCAGACTTGAAGCCTTTCAAAGTCGGGCCATTGCTTGTCTCCCGAGGTCCCGAGAACTAAAATCTCAGCATGGAATCAGTCCGACTATATCTTGACCGTCTACCGCGTAAGAAGATCGATAAATCGTTCTACCGACAGGTCGAGCCGAATCAAACAATTGTCATCTATGATCGCCGGCTTCCCGAACATGTTCCCGGATTTAGCCAGTGGCTTCTTCAATTTCCTTACGTCTTTGCCGTTCGGTCAGGAGAGTCGCTAAAGTCCGTCGAAGCATTCAATGGTTTTCTTTCTAAAGTGCATCGCAAAGTAGGTGGGCATGCAAACCCAAGTTGGACAGTTCTCGCCATTGGCGGAGGATCCGTTGGAGATTTCGCCGGATTTTTTGCCTCCGTTTACAAGCGCGGCTTGAAACTTGTGCATTTACCAACGACGTGGCTTGCGGCTCTGGATTCCAGCCACGGCGGAAAAACCGGGCTTAACTTTCAAGGGGCAAAAAATCAAATTGGTACTTTCTATCCGGCTGACGCAACCGTCATGGTTCGTTCCGTATTGATGGCCTTGCCGCAAAAGCATTTGCTAGACGCCCTCGGCGAACTACTTAAAATCGCGATCATCGATGGCAGCCCATGGGTAAAAAAAATGCGCTTAGACCGCGGTTCAGCTTCGGCGCTAGCTCGTGAAGTTTGGAAATTTCTAAAGCCCGCCGTCGAAGCCAAATTGAAAGTTGTGAGGCGAGATCCGCTAGAAAAAACCGGCGAACGTCACCGCCTGAATCTCGGTCATACCTTCGGTCACGTCATTGAAGGAGCAACTGGCACTTCTCACGGAATCAGTGTTTGGCTGGGACTCCAGTTTGCGATTGAGCTAAGTCTAGAAGAAGGCATTCTAAATCCAAAGCGCGGAGCTGAGCTTCTTACGTGGCTTGCGAAACAAAGTGCTATGGGATTGGTGCAAAGACCGCGGCTGAAAAGGCAAACTGCTAGAAGGTTAATTAAGACGGACAAGAAACGAACTGGTTCCGATAAAGTTCGATTTGTCTTCGTGAAAGGGCTGGGACAAACCGAAGTGCGGGAAATTTCGATCGAAAGATTACTGTTGGCGGCCAAAGAAAATGGATGGTTTCGATGATTCGTGTGCAGCGGCCGTTTTATTTTAGGGGCCGTATTCCACTTTCAAAATCGTGGCTTAATCGTGCCCTCATTTTAAAATCGATCCACAATCAAATTCGAATACTCGATTGGGAGCCGTCCGAACTTGATGGCGAAGACGTTCTAGCACTGGATCACGCACTGAAAGATCTGGCGGCAGGAAAGACGGATTTCTTTATCGCCGAGAGTGGAACTGGCTTACGTTTTCTATTGGCCAGACTATCGATTTTAAACGGTCAATTCAGTGTACGCGGAACGGAAAAGCTTTTATCTCGACCGCTCGACGAGCTCGTCCGCATCCTCGACCTTCTTGGCTGTAAAATTGAAAAGAAGTCATCGACCGAACTTTCGGTTTCAGCATCAGGATGGCCAGACAAGGCCCTTTCATTGAAAGTCGCAAGTGGTGAAACCAGTCAATTTTTATCCGCACTTTTGCTAGCGGCATCGCACCGAAGTCCCGGTCAAGGCGTTGAGCCGATTGAAATACTAGAACCAGAAGACCCCGTTTCTGCCGGCTATATTGAAATGACAAAAGACCTCGTCGATCAAGTTGCAGTGAAAGGCCGACGGGTGCTGGTGCCGGAGGTGGATGCAAGTTCAGCGGCGACGCTTGGTGCACTTGTCATCGCTGGAAATCGTGCAGAAAATATAGATTTTGTTCGAACCGAACTAGGCTTTTTTAAGGATCAGGTTGAAAAAACAAAACAGCCCGATCGAGTTTTTTTCGAGTTCGTACGGGATTTTCTCACCTCTGATTCAAGACGTGAGTTTAATTTGAAGTCTGCGCCAGATTTATTTCCAATTATGTCGGCGCTTGGTGCGCTCCAACCGAACGGGGTTCGCTTGGCGGGGGCCCCTCACCTTCGACTCAAAGAGTCCGATCGAATTTCAGAAATTGTAAAGCTCCTTCGTTTGATTGGAATTTCCGTCGAAGAATATCCTGACGGAATTGAAACAAAGTCGGTTTCTGCCGAGTTGCGATCTGAGTGGCGTCGCAGAACCGAGCTAGCGTTTCCCTACATATATCAACCGCCGGCTGACCATCGACTGGCATTCGCGGCGACAGTGCTTTCTGCGGCCGGCGTCCCGATAGAACTTGTCGGCCGAGGAATGGTTGCGAAAAGCTTTCCGACATTCTGGTCGATCGTAGAAGGTGATGGGCCTAAAGTGGCGCTTCTTGGACATCGTGGAACAGGAAAGACAGAAGCCTCTCGTCGGTGGGCACACTTGTTGGGTGCGCGAGCAACAGCAGTCGATCTTGATCGCGAGATTGAAAGGCTATGCGGTCGCTCGGTGCGGGAGCTTTTCGAAAAAGATGGCGAAGGTGAGTTTCGATTCTATGAAAAAAAAGCGTTTGGCGAAATGGACGAAGAGAGTCGACGCCGAGTTGGCGCCTTTCTGGTCGCCTGCGGAGCTGGTTTTGACGCTTCACGGATCGATCAATCCTGGCAGAAAATTTGGTTGCGCCGAGCGACCGATGAGGATGGGCGAGTGTTTTTTGGTCGCCCGCGACTAGATCCCGATATTTCCCCTATAGAAGAATCGAAAAAAAGGTACTTCGAGCGCACGGCGAAATATGCGTTGGCTTCCAATCGGATTTTCGATCTTGCAGAAGGCGATGGTGATCCGTCCGAGCAGTTCTGGGTTCGTGACTTGTTTGATGAAGATTCTCTCTCGGGCCTCGGCGGAACAATTTCTTTAATTCCAGAAATGCATTTGGGATCAGCTATGGAGCGCTATTTGCGCTGGGGCGTCGCGAGAATGGAAGTTCGCGACGATTTTTTCCCACACGATCAGTTCGGACTTGTCTGGGCCAGGATCAATGAATTGGTTAAGGATCTGCCTACGAATCGAATAATCGTAAGCTTCAGAAATCCGTTAGAAACCGATCGGACAATAACGTTTCTCGAAGGCGTCATTCAGCAAGAAGGTTTCGGCGGGATCACAGTCGATTGGCCATTCGAAATCACAAAAGAACTTCCGGCGCGTTTGAAATCGATAATTCGCCATCCCAAGGTAGACTTTATCGCTAGCTGGCACGGGGACTTCGGAAATCTTGAATTGGATAAGTTTATCGAACTCGAAAGGTCGCTGTTTAAAGATTTTAGCTTGGAACAAAGTCGACCGAAAGTCGCGATGAAGCTTGCGGCCACAATCAATAGTTTTGACGAACTTCAAATTCTCCACGCGTGGGTGCGCCAGTCCACCGGCTCCAGAGTGCTGTTGCCAATGTCGAAATCTGGAAGTCGTGCACGTTGGTCGTGGTACCGACTTCTTAGAGGTTCAAGAGTCCCAATGGGCCTCTCGTTTTGGCGCGATGGGAATGGAACTTCAGTGGATCAACCAACTTTTTCTCAATGGTGGCGTCGCGAACGCTTTGCAGATGTTAATCGATTCGCAGCTGTGTTGGGCGATCCGGTTCATCATTCACGTACTCCGCTCGAGCACGACTCATTTTTCACTTCGCTCGGTATGCCAGTTTTCGCTATTCAAATTTCAAGAGAGGAAGCAGAAACGGCGCTCCCTTTTCTTGCGGATCTAGGCCTTGTGGCAGCTGCAGTGACGTCGCCATTGAAGGAATTGGTATGTAAACACCTAAATGTTTCTATGACAGTATGCGCTTCCGGCACCGCCGCCAATAATGTCTCTGGTAATGCGGTCAACACTTTGGTTCGTAGCGAAAGCGGCTGGTTAGCGACAGCGACCGATGAACCGGGCTTTCGAGCATTATGGACCGAAGCAAAACAGTCTTTTTCGCAAATTAACTTTTCGAGTTCTACAGTTCTATGGGGCGGTGGCGGAATAAAGCAGTCCGTTTTAAATGTCGTTCCACATGCGATTCCGATTCGCGCTTCCCTCGGCCCGGCGGTTAGCGAGGTAGCGATTCAGCCAGAGATTGTCATCTGGGCGTCCGGCAAAGATCGCGGCGAATGGCACTCCTCGTGGAAACCAAAGTTAGTTTTGGATTTGTCCTACACAGATGATTCTGCTGCAAGAACGCTGGCGGTTGAAATCGGCGCCAAGTATATTTCGGGCTTGTCAATGTTTCGTGCCCAGGCGCAAGGGCAGCGGGAATTCTGGAGCTCACGGTTAATTCAGTAAGGGGAGTACATGCCTTCAGCCAATCGGTTTGGTGAAATATTTCAAGTGACAACTTTTGGCGAAAGCCACGGTCATGCGATCGGCTGTGTGATCGACGGTTGCCCAGCGGGTATTGCGATCTCAACAGAGCAAATTCAAAATGATCTCGACCGGCGACGACCCGGGAAAGCTTCTTGGACATCTGCACGACAAGAACCTGACAACGTGGAAATCCTATCGGGAGTCTTTCAAGGAAAGTCTTTGGGGACTCCGATTGCCGCGATCATCCGCAACGTCGACGCACGTTCTTCCGATTACAACGAGATTCAGGCAGCAGTTGAAACTGGCAGTAGTCCGGTTCGAGTGGGTCATGCCGATGATCTTTGGCGGGAAAAATTTGGGCATTCGGACGTGAGAGGCGGCGGAAGAGCCTCTGGGCGAGAGACGGCAACCCGAGTTTTAGCTGGTGCGATCGCAAAGCAATTGGTAGCGGCTTTGGCTGAAAATCTCAGGGTCATTAGTTTTTCCTCAGCCGTCGGCACCGAAAAGTTAGAGGCTTCCGAATACCAAGCCGTGCTGAAAAAGTTCGAAGCTGGAACTCTTGGCGCCGATTCGATCGATAAGATGGCCGCAAGATTTCCATCGGCGGCGAGGGAAAAGAATATCGAGGCCCTGCTTGTTGATGCCGTGAAATCAGGAAAAAGCTATGGCGGTGCTGCCGAAATTTTAATTTCAGGAGTTCCCCGAGGGACAGGACAACCTGTTTTTCACAAACTGAAGTCGGATCTTCTAGGCGCTTACTTAAGTATTGGCGCAACTGCCGGCGCTGAATTTGGAGCAGGCTTTTCGTCCTCCGACAAAGAAGGAACCCAGTTTCATCACGGAGAAAGCGTCGAACAGTACGGAGGAATTCGCGGTGGACTTGCCACCGGTGAACTCGTTTCCGCGAGAGTCGCGTTCAAACCAACTTCAACGGTAATGGACGCGGCCAAAAAAGGCCGCCACGATCCTTGTATAGTACCTCGCGCGATCCCGGTGCTCGAGGCGATGACGTGGCTTGTATTAGCCGATCATCTTCTTTGGTCACGCCTCGATCGAGTCTAGCCCGGAGGTACCTCCTACATTTTGGTAGCGCGGGCGCGTTACCAAAATGTAGGAGGTACCTTTGGGTTAGTTTACGAGGCCGTTATAGATGTAGGCGATGCCAAAAGTGACGGGACGGTACTCAATCGATTGAAATCGACCGGTAGATCTCATCAGCGCGACAAATTCTTCCCTACAGGGGAACCGCGAAGAAGAATTTTGCAAGTACTCGTAAGCTGACTTTTGCCCTGTAATGAGTCCCCCAAGGGCTGGAAGAACTTTTTCAGAATACAAGTTGTAGGCTTTTGCGATGACCGCTTGTTTGGGTTGGCCAAACTCTAGGACCATCACTCGTCCACCAGGTTTAACAACACGAGCAAGCTCGGAAATTCCCTTTAGCGGATCGGATACGTTACGAATTCCAAAGGAAATGCTCGCGATATCGAACGAGGAATCTGCAAACGGAAGATTCATGACGTCTGCTTGCGAGAAATTAATTTCAAAGCCCCGGCTGATGGCTTTTTGCGGTGCCGGTTTCAGCATTTCCTCGCAAAAATCTGTCCCTGTAACTTGACCCTTAGGTCCAACGATAGATTTGAATTCGATCGCCAGATCACCGGTACCGGTAGCGCAGTCCAAAATCTTGTCATCAGGTTTCGCGCCAGACCAATCGACCAATTCTTGGCGCCATAGATGGTGCACTCCGCCCGATAGGACGTTGTTGGCTAAATCGTACCGACCGGCGATCTGGGAAAACATCGATCGAACTTTTTCCGCTTCAGGCCGGCCCGCAGTAGGAGAACTAGAGGTAGTTGAGTTCATGCTCGCTCGGCTCCATGAGAAGAGGAAAAAAGATCTCTATTTGCAGATGTCAGCAGGGGGCGATCAATCGCGAGCCCAATTGCTTTTGCTCGCTCAACCAGCATTGAGAAATCATTGAAGTCGAGAGCCTGGAAACTATCTGACAAAGCCTTTTCAGGAACGGGGTGAACTTCGCAGATGATTCCATCTGCACCAGCAGCAAGACCCGCCAGGGCCATCGGTATCACTAGTTCGCGTCTGCCCGTACCATGCGACGGATCGACAACGACAGCAAAATCCGTGTGAGCTTTGATCCACGCGACGGCGTTCAGATCGAGAGTGTTTCGAGTTGCCGTTTCAAAAGTTCGAATGCCGCGTTCGCAAAGAACAACTTGGTCGTTTCCGCCTTTAACGACGTACTCGGCCGCGTGAACCCATTCATCAATTGTCGCCGCAAATGCTCGCTTCAGCATGACGGGGCGATTTGTGTGTCCGAGTTCTTTTAAAAGTTCATAGTTATACATATTGCGCGAACCGACTTGAAACATGTCGACGGAATCGAGCATCAGTTCCAGTTGTCGCGGGTCTGTGATCTCGCAAACCATTGGCAATCCAGCATCCGTTTTTACTTTGCCGAGAAAATCAAAAGCAGGGGTGCCGATTCCTTGAAAGCTATCTGGATTGGTGCGCATTTTAAATACGCCACCGCGCAAGAGAGTCGCTCCTTTTGATTTCACAGCTTCCGCTGTCAGACGAAGATGCGCTTCGTTTTCAATCGAACAGGGACCCGCGATGACAACGAGTCCATGTCCGCCGATCACAATTCTATTTTGATCACTGCCAACCGTGACAGCTTTAGTTTTCAATCGTTTTTGTTCGCTAGGTTTCAAGCTCATCTGTTCCGGCTTTCTGGCCCACATTCTTAGCGTTCGAGGGGCAAGTCACGGACACGTAACATGCTCTTCTCGCTCAGTGTACCTCAAACGGTCGCAATACTCCCACGATCTTGTGGTTGTCTCAAAGAGGAAAACTTCACAAATCCTTGAATTTCTAACCTCTTAGCCTATTCTTGATCTTCCCGAACCCTTGGAAGTTGATAATCGTTCCTCGGATGCAATTAACCGGAATTCACGCTAGAAAAACGATCTTATATGGCACCTGTGTCCTTCGAGTTCCCGGTTCGAGAATGGCTAAACAACGGTTGGATCCTTGCGGTCAGTGATCAGCTTTTCTGGGTCGGCGGCATGGGGCAACCGCAAGTGGGCAACGCTGCTGAGGTTTGGACGCCCGATTTTTTTGATGCCTCTCTCGACAAGCGCGAGCTTTCAAGTTGGTCAATGCAAATTGGTTTAGTCGCTCTCGAGACGGCCCTCGAGTTTGAGTTTAAAGATCAGACCTTAGCCAGAAGCCTGGTTTCCTGGAAAATCGACGACGCCGCCAAAGAGACTTTCACTCAGGCGTTCGAATTGATCCGTTCAAGAATAGACGATAATCAGCCGCTGCTCAAAAAAGCAGTGCCATGGGTTTTCAGAGAAGGTCAGACGGCGACCAGTGGCAAAATTGAGTGGTTGGTCCAGCGAATCCGGTTTGGTCTTCGCTCGACGAGAGGTAGCAAAGCCCGCCTTTACGGCCGATGGAATTTGAGCAGAGGCTATCTCGGCTTGAGTCCCGAAGATTTTGTGAATGTCGATGGCGCTCGTCTGCAGACGATGGCAGTTGCCGGTACGAAGACGTTGGTCGGTGACTCGGATTCTGAAGTCGAGGTTTCGTCAAACGAGCTTCGCAGCGATCCTAAAGAACAATCTGAGCATCAGTATGTCGTGGACGATCTCGAGACGGTCCTGAAAAATCAGGCAGTAGTTCAAAATGTCGTCGTCGAATCGACCGAAGTTCGCCGCTTTCGTCGGCTTCTACATCTGGTTACTCCGATCAGTGCGCAGCTTTCTCCAGCCATTCACTCATCGAGCGACGCGATCTGGAAACTTGTCGAGGCGCTTCACCCTACACCTGCACTTGGCACCGCACCTCGCGATCCAAGTTTGGCATTACTTCGCCGCATCGAAAATTTTCAGAACTTAGCTCGAAAGGGTTTTGGTGCGCCCTTTGCCGTCAAGATGGGGAATCGACTTGAGAGCGTTGTGGCGATTCGCCAGTTTCGCTGGGAGAGTTCGCGAACGGATGTCGTTAAAATCGAAGTGGGTTCTGGTTGCGGAATTGTGAAGGGCAGTCGGCTTGAAAAAGAGTGGCTCGAACTTTCGTCCAAACGTTCGGCTGTGCTTCACGCGTTTGGTTTAAGTGCGGAGTCGCGCCGCCCTCTTGGCTGGTCGCTGGCAATACTTCGAAGTCTGATCGAAGCAGACGTTCGCCGCTTCGTTGTTTGTGCTGGTGCTCGCAATGCGCCGCTTGTGGCAGCGCTTGATACAATAGCGAAATTGAGCGCTGGTTTCGCGCCAAACTCCAAAATCGAAGTTGACTCGTTTTTTGAAGAACGTTCGGCAGCCTTTTTTGCGCTAGGGCTTGCTAAAGCCAGTGGCGCAGCTGTCGCAGTCGTTACGACTTCGGGTACGGCGGTCACGGAACTTTCCTCTGCGATGGCGGAAGCAGATTTTTCGGGTGTGCCTTTGATTGCACTTACGGCTGATCGCCCAAGAAGGCTTCGCTCCACGGGGGCGCCGCAGTCGATCGATCAGAACGGGATTTTCGCGCGGTTTTCTGATGCCTCGGTCGATCTCGAAGAAGGCGAAGCATTGTCTCCCGGGGTGATCGCCGTGTCGCTTTCCCGCCGGCGGCCGATTCATATTAATCTTTGTTTCGAAGAACCGCTTTTAATAGATAGAGAATCACTGGTAGGACCGTCAGTGGATTTAGCTGTCAGTCTATCAGTAAACTTAGTTGGCGCTTCGGCAAAATCGGGCAATTCGGGAGAAATTAGCGCAAGCGAAGAGGATGCATTCAGAGCTGCACTCAAGCGGCGCACGATCGGCGGTGGGGCCGCCATTGTGGGTTCACTCGATACAGATGAACGTGAACCAGTTGCTAAGTTTATTTTGCGTCACCAGATTCCCTGCTTACTGGAAGCGACATCGGGCTTACGCGGGGATCCGAGGTTCTCGCTGCTTGAACTAAAAGCGGGCGACCGCGATTTACAAACGTGGATTCGAACAAGTCGCTTGGCTCAGGTGTTTCGGTTTGGTGGAGTACCGACCACGCGGGTATGGCGCGATCTAGACGAACCGCTCACGTCGACCCAGACGTACTCGGTCTCTAGATTGCGATTTGCAGGATTGGGTCGTGGTGAACATTTCTCCGCTGGATCACTCAATTGGATTTCGCGGCTACGAGCAATTCTGAATGTTGAAAATCTCTCTTCGACGGAAAACGGAACGGAATCAGAAGCGCAGCTCCTGCTTCAGGACCAATTGAGCGTAACCAAACTGGATCAAGTTCTTGCGCTTGTTCCTGAAGCTGAACCAAACTTTGTCCGCGTTTTGTCAGAAATTATTCCACATACGGCACTTGTTTATGTCGGAAACAGTTTGCCGGTTCGGTGGTGGGACTGGGTCGCCAGTCGCAAACGTCCGATGGGGACTATCTTCGCAAATCGAGGGGTAAACGGAATCGACGGACAGATTTCGACCGCGCTTGGCGTTGCGGCGGGAAGTGGCTGTCGGGAGCTTTGGATCGTCGTCGGAGATCTAACTGCCCTCTACGATCTTTCGGGACTGTGGGCTGCCAAACTTTTAAGTGGGGCCAAGCTTCGAGTCGTGGTCATAAACAATTCTGGCGGCCAGATTTTCCGCGAAGTTCTTAAATCGGCCCCCTGCGGGGCTGCGCCATTTGTAAATTCACATTCTTTAAAATTTAAAAACTGGGCCGCGATGTGGGGATTTTCCTACGAACACTGCTCCGATACTGCTCGCCTAAGTCACCTGTCTTTTCCCGATCGTGTGGTTCTTGAGATAGAGCCAGATCCCGAAGCAACCGAAAAGTTTTGGAGAACAATCGAATGATTTTGATTGGACTTCACGGTTTTTTTGGAATCCCAAGTGACTGGAAAAAAATCGGTGAGCTCTTAAAGCTAGATATTGTCACTCCTGATTTATCCATTTGGGCAACGAGGGCCGAGGTGACCGATCTCCAGTCTTTTGCTAAATCGATGAATCGCTCGGTCCAAATTTTAAGTGAAGAGCGGCATGAACCAGTTGCGATCATGGGTTATTCCATGGGTGCGAGGCTTGCGTCGGCTTGTGTATTGGCTGCGCCCGAACTTTATAAGGCGGCACTTTTTGTTTCGATGAATCCCGGCCTTTCTGACGCTGATTTAGCGGCGCGCGACACCCGTGCGAAGTTTGATCAGCTATGGGCCGCCCGAATGCGTTTAGATCCTTGGCAAGAAACTTGGCAGAGATGGAACGATCAAGAAGTATTGAAGCCGGGATCTAGGACGGTATTGAAGTCGGCCGATGTGACGAGGCTTTCTGAAATTTCCAGGACTCTGGAGGGTCGGCGTGAGGCGTGGGCTCGTGCGATGGAAATCTGGTCGTTAGCGAAGCAGCCGGATTACAGAAAGACACTCATTGAATGGGCGCAGTCTGGGCATCCTACAACGGTGATGACTGGGACTGAAGACGTGAAGTTCACGGAATTGACAACTGCTTGGCTGAACAATTCGTCTGATTCGATCAGACATCGGTTGTCTTTTAGCTCTGGGCACCGGGTGTTAACGGAAGCTCCAGAGGACGTAGCGTCCGAAATTTCAACACTTCTCAGGGGTCTATAAACCTGTTACTCATTTGATCACATAAATTGCCGGAGGCTTCATGACTGCTCGTCGCCAATCGAAAAAGGCTTCACCTAAAATTCTTGCTGCATCACCCAAGGCTTCAACGAAGGCTTCACCAAAAGCTGATCCGCGCAAGTCGACAATCAAGTCTGCAGCAAAATGGACGGCGATGAAACCGAGTCGCTTTAAGAAGTACTCGGATATTCGCCTTGAAACGGACGGCGAAGGTATCGCCAAGATCACCATTGACCGACCAGAGGTTCGCAATGCGTTTCGTCCTCAGACTGTTAAAGAGATGTTGGATGCCATGGATGTTGCGCGCGATGATGCCAGCATCGGAGTCATCATTTTAACCGGTCAAGGCGACATGGCGTTTTGTTCGGGAGGCGATCAGCGCGTTCGAGGCGAGGGAGGCTATGTCGGCGGTGACGGTGTTCCCCGATTGAACATTCTCGATATGCAGAAAGCTATTCGCTCTTGCCCCAAACCTGTCGTCGCCATGATTGCAGGCTATGCGATTGGCGGGGGCCACGTGTTGCACGTCGTTTGCGATCTTTCGATTGCGGCTGATAATGCGCGTTTTGGTCAGACAGGACCCAAGGTCGGTTCTTTTGATGGTGGGCTTGGCTCATCGTACCTTTCGCGAATTGTCGGGCAAAAGAAGGCACGCGAAATTTGGTTTCTCTGCCGTCAGTACGACGCAAAACAAGCGATGGACATGGGCCTCGTGAACACCGTTGTACCTCTCAAAGACCTTGAAGTTGAAACGGTTCAATGGTGCCGAGAAATGTTGGAGCTTTCTCCTATGGCACTTCGTTTCTTAAAAGCAGCCCACAACGCGGATTGCGATGGTCAAATTGGTCTTCTAGATTTCGCAGGCAATGCGACCTTGCTTTACTACCTGAGCGAGGAAGGTTCGGAAGGTAAAAACGCGTATCTTGAAAAGCGTCGTCCTGACTTTTCGAAGTTCCCACGTCTGCCGTGATGAAGCTCGCTAGCGTTTTCGGTAGCTGACAGTGACGTTGGCGACGCGAACCCCGAACTTTGTCATCGTCGTGCGACTGAGAAGGGTTTTTTCGTCGATCATGTGCATCCAGTCCTCGACATCGAATTCATAAATCTTCTTGTCGGCGCCTGTGCCGATTGGAACCTTGACGGTATAGAGCATCTGGAAGGTGTTACCTGAAACTTCGGTTGAAGCTTTGCCAACGACGTCGCCCATGATGCCTTCATACTTACCTTCGGCGGTCTTGGTGAGGGTCCAAGTTTTCGATTCTTTTTCGCCATCAGACCATTGAAGTTCTTCGTTCAGCGTCCCAACCGGTCCGTTCCAGCTAGCGTTCATGACCATTGTAAATCGACGAACTACTTTTCCCGATCTGTCGTGAACCATGCCGTGAACGTCGAGGGTGCCGTTGAAAAATGACTCAAGGGAAAGCTTTGGAAGCTCAGAAGCATAGTCTTTAGGTTGAATGGACGAGCAGCCAGCAAGGTGAAACGAACCGAGCAAGAAGCAAACGCTAGCGAAGAAACGGAAAATAGCATGAGTTTTATTTTTCATGTGATCACTTTCATCAGGAACCAAGAATCAATTCAATTTATTTTCACCATCTCAGGGAGACCAGGTATTATACAGTCATGACACTCGACGTACTGCGGGCAGATTTCTTTTTTTCGTTCGCGTCGTCTGAAATTTTGAGGCTTTGTTCAGATTCTGGCGAAATGGAACTAGGCCTTCCTTCGGAAGGCCTAGCATGGCGTCGACGGCTACAAAACTCCCGCGTAAACATCGAAAACATTCCATCCGCGCGACATTCTGTCTTCCGCGGTTCGACTCGACCATTTTTCTAGCTTCATGGGGACGAATAACTGAGAGATTTAATCTTTACTTCAAATTTGGACTTCGAATCATCGCCATCAATGCTCAGCCATATACCGGCCGCGGGAATCGGGGAAGTGAACTTCTTCGAAATCGACACTGAAACTGGTTTGGCCGGTGAGTCAGTGGATCCAACCGTCGGCCCTGCGGGGATTGGAGCCAGGAACATATATTCTTCGTGCATGAACTTACTTTTTGGATGCTGTCGTGATTTTCCAATCAGTTCCTTTCGCGAGGTCACCGAATAGAAATAAATTTTATCTAGCCCGTGGCCCTTCGGCGCAAGCGCAAACATCCGCTTCACCCACTCGGGTGCAAACAAAGAACCCATTGTTCCTAGTTTCTCCGGTCCCTCTGCGACAAGTCCAACCCGTAGAAGCGAGTCCTCTTCAAACTCTTTCCAACTTTCGAGTCGGTTCAAGTTACCAGTGATTTCGACCTCGGCTGCGATTCCGTCAACCGGCGTGATTTTGCCAAAACCGTGGATCAGCGGGCTAGCCGATCCATTAACTTTTACGAGTGTTCCGGTCTCGCTTCGCTCGATCACATTCGGCGTGATCTTACCAAACTTCAACTCCAACCAGCCATCTGAGGTTCCCATGGGGATTGCGATCATCGCCATTGCAAAACGCGTCGATAACTTTGCATTGGTAGAAGTCGAGACTTTCGCCATCATGCTATGACCTCGAAGCTATAAGTGGTTTCCGTTTTGACTGATTGGTGAATCAGGCACTGCCCCGACACTTTTTCTAGCAGGCGCCCGGCACGTTCAGTGTTTGATGGTTTGGAAAGTTTAACATCGAGGTGGGCCCGTGCCATCCAAGGTTTCCCGTTTTCGTTTAAATCGACCTCTAAGTTGCAGGCGATGTCTAGCGTCTGGTAAGTCACAGCGGACTTTTCTGCGATGACCCGAAATGTGGCGGCAAAACAATTGGCCATCGCGAGAGCGAAAAAGTCTTCCGGAGAATAGCCGCCTCCGGGTCCATTGAATCCAGGCGGGATCGCGACGGCGAGCTCTTGAGGTACGGCTTGGGCGTTTGTGGCCCATGTTGGGTGATTTGGGCCTAGGTCTTTAACTTCAACGCGAAAGTTCATCGGGAATTTGTACATAGTTCGTTTAGCTTCCATTGTTTTCGGGGCGAGGTCAAAAAAACTGAAATCCATTTTTAAATGACGGATCAGTTCTCGCTGAACAAGCCTTTTAACGGTATTCTTGAATCCATGTTGGAAAAGTCGAAGATTTTGTACGATGGCAATTGTGTGGTGTGCGATATTGAGATCTCGCATTACAAACGAATTGCGCCGATGGATTTCGAAATGGTGGATATTTCGAACCCGTCGTTTAAAGCTGTGGAGTACGGCCTTACAGCTGACGCGGTAAATCGCCACATGCACGTGATGAGCCCAGATGGGAAAATCCATGTGGGAGTAGATGCGTTCGCACATATCTGGTCTCGAATTCCGCGCTACTCGTTTGCAAAAAGAGTCGTCGATCTCCCGGGAGTTCGCTCGGTGGCGGAGCTCGGATACGAGGTTTTTGTGCGCCTACGGCCCCATTTGCCGAAAAAGAATGCTTCACCATTAGGGGCATGAATTTAGTTGTTGAAAGTCCGACCTATCAGTAGCACGTTTCGACGATGAACCCGTGGATCCTTGCCCTCCGACCTAAGACACTAACTGCCGCTCTGGTGCCGATTTTAGTCGCGACCGCTTTGGTGCACGCTTCCGGTATTGCAGTAAAATGGTGGGTTTCCGTTTTCGCGTTGATCGCATCGTTCTTTATTCAAATCGCGACAAATTTGATTAACGACGCGATCGACTTCGACAAAGGCGCGGACACCGATCAGCGCACGGGCCCAAAACGCGTAACCCAGTCCGGTATGATCTCGCGGCGTAAGGTGATGGTAGGCGCCGGAGTTTGTCTCGCGCTTGCATTCGCATTCGGTGTGCCACTTGTCGTTGAGGGAGGGTGGCCGATTGCCGCGATCGGAGTGGTCTCAATCGCGCTTGCCTATGGCTATACAGGCGGGCCATTTCCCTTGGCATACATGGGCCTTGGAGATCTCTTTGTAATTTTATTTTTCGGTGTCATCGGAGTCATGGGAACCTTTTTTTTACACACGGGCCAGTGGTCCGAGCTCGCGGCTGTCGCAGGCCTGCAGGTTGGTTTTTTGGCTACGGTGCTCATTGCTATCAATAATCTTCGCGATTCACCTGAAGACGTAAAAGTCGGAAAAAAAACGCTGGCCGTTCGGTTTGGCGCCAAATTTTCGAAAATTGAAATTGCCGTTCTATGCTACGCGCCGTTTCTAATGGGCATGGCCTACGAAAATCGTGGTTGGATGTGGGCCGCATACGCACCATTGATTGCTGTTCCGCTTGTCAGTCGTCTCGTTCGCGGAATTTGGGCAGCTGATCCCGGCCCTGTCATGAATCGATTCCTGGCGATGGCCGCCGCTCTTCATTTGCTATTTGGTCTCGCGTTGGCCGGCGGTTTATGGTTCGGTACAAAGACATGATGGAAGTTCACCGCTATCAGTTGATAGTTCGCGGTGCCTACAGCAAATCAGCTTTGCGCGGCGCTGGAATGCGACCAGGCGCCTTGCTTCGTTTCAAGTTTGACGATGGCGTGATTGCTCATGCAGATCTTTTTCCGTGGCCGGAGCTAGGTGATGCCGTGTTGTCGGACTTACTTCACGAGTTAAGCCAGGCGCTGCTCGGAGCTAGCAATGGCGGCGAACTTCCCATTGTAAAGGCACGATTGAAAATGCTAGCCGACGGCGATCAGCGATTTTTACTTCTTCCGCGCATCGTGGACGCGCTGGAAGCAGAAGCTATTGCCCTTCGTGAACAACGTCCACTTGTTGATGGTTCTGTGCAAAATCACTTCACGGCACTCTCAGCTTTACAGTTGGCGCCCGCCGATATTTTGGATGCAAGGCGCGGGGGATTTCCTGCAATCAAAGTGAAAATCAGCGGACTTCTGGAGGAAGCGAAGGCGCTCGGTCGATTGCAATCACACTGGGATTTGCCTCTGAGGCTAGATGCTAGTGAGAACGCAACCATCGAAAGCTTGCGGGTTTTCTTAGACGCCCTTCCGATCCGCCTTCGAGACGCCATTGAATTTATCGAAGATCCGTTTCCGTTTTCGCTAAAACGCTGGTCGGCCTTTCATTCAGAGACAGGAATTCCAATTGCCATCGATCGGCCGGTGATGGGCCTTGTCTGTGACCAACGCGGGTCCGAGAAAAATCTCGGCGAAGTGTTTTCAGAAAAAGCGGCGCAAATTTATATTCATAAGCCGGCCTGGCTTCAGGATGACGCTACCAACGCTGCGACCAAAGCTTCGATTCCAATCATCGTTACTTCCGCGTTGGGACACCCTGTTGGAAATTTGTGGGCGGCCTCGGTCGCAGCGAGATTAGCGCCGGGCAATGTACACGGTTGTTTTACCCACACCGCTTATCGCGATGATGAAATCTCGAACTCTTTGATAGCGTCGAAACAAATTCGAGGCTGTCGAATCTTCGGTCTCGGGCCAGGCTTGGGGCTACCGGCAAAATCGTTGAACCGAATTAAGTGGGAAAAGTTCGCATGAGCGACCGCGGCCAGCGCGCGCAAGGACTACTGCTGAATCCCCGGCTTCCGGAAGGTCGGCGACTGACAATTGAAGCGGCTTGGAAAAAGAAGCTGGATTCGATTACAGCTTCTGCGGGGACTGATGCGATCGGAATTTTAACCAGCGGCTCGACGTCTGGTGGCGCGATGGAATGTGTGACGGTGCTTTCACAGCCGGCACTAGAATCTTCGGCAGCTGCGGTGAACCGGCATTTCCATTTCTCTTCGAAAACCAGGTGGGCGTTGATGCTTCCGACGTTTCACGTGGGCGGGTACATGATCCAGCTTCGCGCGGAACTCACGGGTGCTGAAGTTTTCCCATTCAAAAGCGAATGGAATGCCCTTGCGGCGACGGACTTCTTAACAGACGGAAAAATTTCGGTAGTATCACTCGTTCCAGCACAAGTTTTTGACCTCGTTAGTTCTCGATTATCTGCGCCGGCATCACTTCAGACCGTGATTGTCGGCGGCGGACGCCTAGATGTGGGCCTTCGGCAACAAGCGATCGCTCTAGGGTGGCCGATATTTGAAAGTTACGGAATGACGGAAACGTGTTCACAGATTGCAGCTTCGGAAAACGCACAGTCGTCACGTATGCGGTCGCTCGGACATTTTCAATTGAAAGTTGACCACGAAACAAGTGAGCTTCTTGTAAATGGACCGGCACTGTTTTCTGGAAAGCTTCAGTTTGAAGGGGAGAATGCTTTTTGGCGGCCCGCTGAAACAGATGTCGATGGGTTCTATCGCACCACGGACCGCGTTCAGCTGTTTACTGAAAACGGGGTAAGTTATTTGTCATTCCTTGGGCGTACCATCGACGTCGTAAAAGTACTCGGGGAAAATATCGATTTGGCAAAGGTGCGAGCTGCTCTTGTATCGATTGATTCCCCGGCCGGGGTGACAAATATGGATGTCGTTGCAATCGCGAATCAGCGAAGAGAGCACGAGCTAGTTTTGGTCCTCGAAGCTCCAAAAACCGATTTTGATGCAGACAACTTGCTTCAAATTTTGAGGAAAGTTCAGTCTAGATTGCGCGAAAGCCTTTTGCCGGTTGAAGTTCCAACAGCTATCAAAACTGTGTCTCAGTTTCCGAGATCTGATCTAGGTAAAATCCTTTACCCGAAGCTTCTTGCCGAACTTTCATGACTGTTTATTGTTTAGTCACCGGAATCCGCGCTGTCGCGTCTATTGAAAGCGCGATCTGTGACACTGCTTATGGAAAAAATCGTTGGCGCCACTTTTCGTCCTCCTTTGGTGTTCAACGCCAAACTTATCCATAGAGGCTTTAATGGCAGCTAGAACGCATATTCATGTGATGTCTGTGAGGCGAGAGCTCTTTGGTCAAGTGGTCCGAACATTGATCTAGAGCCCAGCCATGTTGTCCTTTTATGGGTTAGCTCAAATTCTCTTCCTGACGGTTTCGCTTGTTTCCGCGCCGGCTTTTGCTCGGTCCGATGTTACGTGCACGCGAGGGGATCTTAACGATCGACTACCGAAGATAGTCCGCTTCAAGATCGTTTCCGAGAATCAAATTGAAGCTCAAGCGTGGTCCCAGAAGAATGTCGCGTCTCCGAAGTCCGAGCTCAAGAGTCTAGAAGTTCCAGGGCAAGAAGGGGTCGCGATTTTTTCGATCTCTGGTCTTTTGGGAGTTTCGGGCAATGCGAAGTTGTTGGTCACTCGAACTGCTTTGAAATTTCACAATGTAGGTTCGATGATTATCACCAACCGCACGGCCGGAGATATTAGCTCCTATCATTGTCAATAGGCTCACGCCTAAGCGTCAATAGGCTCACGCCTAAGCGAGGCCTTGATTGACGGCGATCGTCTGACCAGTAATTCCAGCGCCCAACGGGCTCACCAAAAACGCAACAGTGTTAGCAACTCGTTCTGGATCCATCATCGCTGCTCGCGGGAAATTAACTTTCAGTGCCGCCAACGCGTCGTTGATCGAGCCACGGTTCGGCGCGCTTGCGGCGCCGGCGCCGCGTGCGCCTGGCGCGCCTGGAGGATTCGTTTGTTGAATCAAAAACTCTTCGCTAATCCCTACGCTAACTACGTTCACAGTCACGTTGCTTGCCAAAACTTCGCGCGAAAGAATTCGTGCAAAGTCAGTGAGACCGCCGCGGGTCGCAGCGAGAATTCCATTCTTTTCGAGGCCCAAACGGACTATGTCGTGTTGCAGATACACGATGCGTCCACGCTTTCGTCCCTCTAGGAATTTTAGAACCGCGTGGGTCATCATCAGCGGCGCCCGAAGGTTCACATCCATCAATCGATCGAGATCTTCAAGCGACTCGGCATCGCGAAAATCACGAACATCGGTTGTCAAAAGTCCATCAACGAAAATATCTAAACCCCCGTAGGCTTCTGCTGCTCGCGAAGCCGCATCCTGAACATGGTGGGGTTTTGAAAGATCTGCCTGAATCGCGACGGCGCGCCCAAAACGCTCATTGACCTCGCGTGTGTTCATCAATTGTTCGGCGAAACGCGACGCCCGCTCGATATTCCGATCGATCAGCGCAATATTGCATCCTAAAGAAGTGAGCTTCGAGGCGATTGCCTGATTGACTGTTGTGCAGGGGCCAGTCAAAAGTGCTGTGCGCTCGGAAAGTTTAAAACTTGCATCGATATCTGCCATCGGTCTGATCTCCGGAGTCCGGCCCCGAAGGGACGGAGTAAATGGGAACTACATTCTTTCGATAATAACCGCGATGCCCTGGCCGCCGCCAATGCATGCCGAACCTGCTGCATACTTCGCTGGGTTTCCAGCAGCAGCGCGTCGCCCTAGTTCATACATCAAGTGATTCATAATACGTGTTCCGCTCGCAGCAAGTGGATGGCCGATCGCAATGGCGCCGCCATTGACGTTTGTTTTTGATCGATCGAGACCCAGTTCTTTTTCAACCGCTAAATACTGAGCCGCGAAAGCTTCGTTCACTTCCACCAGATCCATATCGGAAAGTTTTAAGTTCGCTTTTGTAAGTGCCTTGCGTATCGCTCCAGCAGGACCGATACCCATGATTTTTGGATCACAGCCGACCGCTCCCCAAGAAACTAGTCTCGCCATTGGCTTAAGACCGCGACGGTTGGCTTCCGCTTCCGTCATCAGAACTGACATTGCAGCGCCATCGACAATTCCACTAGCCGTTGCGGCGGTCACAGTGCCACCCGGTTTAAACATCGGCTTCATAGCCTGAAGCTTTTCTAAAGCAACACCCGGTTTTGGATGCTCGTCTTTATCGATGGTGACCGAACCTTTTCTTGTTTCAACTACTATTGGCGACATTTCCGCAGCGAAAATGCCTACAGCCAATGCGTCCGCGCAACGTTTTTGAGAGAGGAGCGAATACTCCTCGCATGCATCGCGAGAAATACTATATTTTTCGGCCAAGTTTTCAGCAGTGATCGCCATCGGCATTCCCGCATAAGCGTCGGTCAGGGCACTTGTCATGTAATCTTCAAGGGGCGCTTGCCCCATGCGAAATCCTTCGAAGCGGGCACCGCGCAATATGTAGGGAATCTGGGACATTTGTTCGACGCCACCCGCGAGAACAATCGTCGCATCGCCAGCCATGATCATTTCTGCTGCAGTAATCCAAGATTGAAATCCAGAGCCGCAAAGGCGATTCAGTCCGAGCGCGCCGTTTTCCACAGGCACGCCTAAGTGAAGGCCTACGTGACGTGGGACATAAGCCGCATCTGATCCACTTTGAACAACATTTCCCAAAACGACATGATCGATGTTTCCGGCATCAACCTTCGCTTGCTCAAGCGCCGCGCGCCCTGCCGCAACCGCCAATTGCGTTGCGCCGACATCTTTTAGGCCACCACCAAAGGAGCCAAATGGAGTTCTTTTTCCAGCGACAATAACTATTGAAGATCCAACCGAAGAATTATTTGCCATAGTGGGCATGAGGTTAAAGGATTGTCCCTCGTTTATCAATGCAGCAACGCGTTTGCGTATTTTGAAAAATGCCACTAGGGATAGGCCATGAACAATGTCACGCGGGTCCTCGTCATCGGTCAGGGTGGTCGCGAACACGCCATCGTGCGACAAATCGCCCAGAATTCTAGCATCGCAACTGTCTATGTCGTTCCTGGCAGTGACGGGATTGCTGGCACGCCAAAAGTCGAGTGCGTTTCGATGAGCTTGGACTCATCGGGATTTCCGGCCTTAGTCGCATTTGCGAAAGAAAACCGAATTGATCTCGTTGTGATTGGTCCCGAGCAGCCGCTGGCGGACGGATTGGCCGACGTTACTCGGGCAGCAGGGCTAAGAGTCTTTGGCCCATCAAAAGAAGGTGCGCGGCTAGAGGCGAGTAAGATCCACGCCAAAGAATTAATGAAGGCCTCTGGAGTTCGCACCGCACGCTCGTTTGTCGTCAAAACAGTAGCTGAAACTTTAGCAGCAGCCGCTTCGTTTCGCCCGCCTTATGTTTTAAAAGCCGACGGTCTTGCGGCAGGAAAAGGCGTCTTTATTGAGAAGACACTCGAAGGGTTAAAATCTGCCGCCCATTTTTTGTTTGAAGAAAAAGGGTTGGGAGTCGCTGGGGAATCCGCTCTTCTAGAGGAATTTTCTCCGGGAGTGGAGCTAAGTTTCTTGGTCCTAACCAACGGCAAAGGATTTATTTCGATGCCGGTTGCTCGCGATCATAAACGTCTTTTGGACGACGACGAGGGGCCGAACACTGGGGGCATGGGTGTTGTGGCACCTATACCGATGGAAGACGGCCTGCTCGAGAAAATCGAACGCGACGTTGTGGCACCCGTGATTCGTGAGATTGAAAAGCGCGACTTCATGTTTCGCGGAGTTTTGTATTTTGGATTGATGCTGACGCCCGAGGGACCGAGCGTTTTAGAATTCAACACGCGTTTTGGCGACCCGGAAGCGCAAGTGCTTATGACATTGTTAGACGAAGTTGCGGGTCCCTCGTGGGTCGGCGTGCTGACAGAAATCGCTGACGGAAAACTTCCTTCTGCTATCTGGTCGCAAACTCGCTCGGTCGCCTGCCTCGTTCTTGCGGCGGAAGGATATCCTGATCGCCCCATCAAAGGGGTTGAGATCTCGGGTCTTGATGCAAACGGAGAGCTTAAACCAATAACGACTCGGGAAAGCGAAGCGAGTTACGTGATTCACGCTGGCACCAAGCGTGGCTCTGGCAGCGCCTTTGTCACAAATGGCGGTCGCGTGTTGAATGTTGTCGGATATTCCAATCGTGGCTTAAAGACAGCTCTGAATCTCGCCTACGCGGCCGCAGAAAGCATTCATTGGGATGGCCGACAAATTCGGCGGGACATCGGTCGCAGCGTTCTCGACCGCAAGTAACCAAAGGTACCTCCTACATTTTGGTAACGCACATGCGTTACCAAAATGTAGGAGGTACCTTTTAGCAGCGCAGGCCCAAGCCGAAGCGACACACATAGAATTACCAGTTTAGGCGAAGACTGATCATGTCTCGCTTTTCATCCGGGCGATTACTGTGGCTGTAAACAAGCTTTGAATCTTGTGACAATGGTTCGAAGATTTCGAGATCTGTGCTTCGTGCCGCAACCGAATAGCTGAGCTCTGCATTCGTAAGGCCGCGGTACTCCATGCTAGCTTTCGTTTGCGATGCCTTCATTTGAAACTTGATATTGTGTTGAGTGGAATCCGGCTCTTCACCGCCGAGAGCTACTTCCGCTTTCATTTTTTCTTCGACGGTCACTGCCGCTCGGCCGAATGCTGTGTTTCTCACGCTCTCTTGCTTGAAGAAGCTTGAAACTGAATGATCAAGGACCTGGGCCGCAACTTGACCGCCATCAGTTACTGGGGAAAGTGAACTAGGCAAAATCAAACTATAATCGGTACCGATGGTTTCGACGCGATCGATGGTTCGGAAATCGATTCCCCGCGAAAAATCTGAAATGTCTTTTGAAAGCCTAAATTTCTCTTTTGCTGTCTCGCCAGGTGCAAGCAGCACATGAGACGTTGCTTCGGATTCTTCCCGCGATTGGGATTTTGGCCCGAAGACAGCGGGATTCATGCGCATCATCGCCGGACGTCGCATTTTAAGAATTGAAAGAGTGTTCGTGACGTCGCCTTCGTAGATTAAAAATCCTAACGAGAATGTGGTGACGAGAAACAAGGTCGCAACGAACACATGCGACGCCACTTTGCACAAAAATCTATTCCGCGCGCAAAGCCTGCCCGGTGCAGTACTGCTAGCAACTGTATCTGGTTCGGTTGAAATTTTGCGATCTTCTTGGCGTTCATTCATCTGATTGACCATCCTGCTCTCTATAGGGAGCAATTCAGGTGCCAGCAAATTGTGACGGATCTCATTAAATGCCTGTCAGGACAGGTTTATTCCGGTTTGGTGGGGTACCACCGTACCGGAATGATACGCTGTCGTCACAATTATTAGTTTACTGACATGTGTATGAAAATCAGCCAGTTTTCTAGACATGCAAGACACCAAAGCAGAACTGAAAACTGAGTCCTCGCAGATTGATAGCGCTACAGAAATTTCTGTTTCCCGCGATGCATTTTCCAGCGGCCAGGTCGGCAGTAAGATGTGGTTAGCGCAACTCCTCGAAACACTCGCGCCGGCCTACTCAGCGAGCGGACCGCACACGGTTTGGATCTATGGTGGATGGCAGGGAGTCATGGGATTTATTCTGCTTTCCCGCCAAGCTTCGCGAGCAGATTTCCAAATAGAACGGGTTCGAAGTTTTGATATTGATGATCGCGCCACAGAAGCCGCTAATCTGATTTGCGAGAACTGGGTTTGGCGAGAATGGACTTTTCGAGCATTCACAAAAGATTGTGACCAGCTTCAGCCTCAGGACGCCGCTGAATATGGTCCAAGTCCCACGGTCGTTATAAACACGTCGGTTGAGCATTTTGATAATCGGAATTGGTTCGAGAATATTGCAGAAGGAACGATTGTCGCTCTTCAAGCTTCTGATTTCGAACACGAGGGCGCTGTCGCATTAGCTAAGTCCGATGAAGCTTTCGCCGAAGCATTTCCACTTCGCGAGGTTTGGTTCACGGGTGCGCTTGATTTCAATTACGATAGCTGGAGCTTTAAGCGGCGCATGCGCATCGGCCGTAAATAGCTCGCTGCCGCCACAAGGTACCGCCTACATTTTGGTAACGCATGTGCGTTACCAAAATGTAGGCGGTACCTTATGGTGCGAGGTGCCTTATGGCAAAACAGTTCGGACCGAATTCACCGGCGCTCGGATCCTTCTCTCCGATCCACGGCCCAACCCTTTGGAAACCCATTTTCTCATAGGCAGGCATGGCGCTTTTGCGCGGAAAAGTCCACGCAACCTCACACCCGGTTCGCTTCGCCTCGGTAAAAGCAGCGTTCATAACGGCACTCGCGGCACCTAAGCCCCGAAACTCTGGAGCAACGTAAAGTCCACGCGTGCGAAAGCTGCGCATGAGATTGGCGGAATCGGAGTTTTGAACATTCGGCGCGGGAATGAGGCCACCAAAATGACCGCTGAGCACGGCGATCACGGACGGTTCAGGTTCATTAATTTTTTTTTTCGACACGAGAATTCGCCAAAACGACGCTGGCTCCTGCATCAGCTGGAGGTCTATACCGCCCAGCCACTTCATTGCACTATTGGACTCGATTTTGGAGATGCGACCGGGCCAAAGCTTTGCTTGCCAAATTGGAAGTACGTCTTCAAAACGACACTCTTCCAACACGGCCGCAACCTGATTTCCAAGCGTGAGGCCCGTTGCCGCCATCGAAGAGTTAGACCTCAACATCCGGTGGTGGACGCAGGCCTTTCTTTTTAATTTTCTCAACCAACGTTGTTCGATTAAGTTTTAAAATTGCAGCCGCTTGGTTTCTGTTCCAGCCGGTTTTTTCTAGTGCCTGAAGAATCAAAGCGTTCTCGTAAGCATCGACAGCAGAATTGAAATCGAGGCCGTTGTCGGGGACATCGATCGAATCCATCGAAAGACCGCTGTTGTGAGAAGTACCAATACCGTTACCGCCTATGCCAAACTCTGGTCGGACGTTAGCGCGATAGTGATCTGGAAGATCAAGTAATTCTATAATTCCATCACCTTTTAAAACTGCCAGACGCTCGACAAGATTCTCAAGTTCGCGAATGTTACCCGGCCAAGGGTGATGCACGAGTGCATTCATCGCCTCAGGTGAAAACCCTAGCAACTGACGAGCTTTCCGATTGGGACCGGCGCGTTCGGCAAGACGGTCGTTGGAAATTTGTAGGAAATGATGCAGCAAAAGCGGGATATCATCGCGGCGCTCTTTCAGGGCCGGCAGTCGAACCGGAATGACATTTAAGCGATAAAACAGATCCTCGCGGAAAAGACCTTTTTGTACGGCCTTTGCTAAATCCACGTTTGTCGCCGCAACGACCCGAACATCGGCTTCATGAGTTTTCATGCTACCAACTGGTTCAAAACGCCGCTCTTGAAGGACGCGCAAAAGTTTGACCTGCAGGTTCAATGGCAATTCGCCAATTTCGTCCAAGAAAAGTGTTCCGCCGCTAGCGAGATCAAAGCGGCCTTGGCGGTTGGCGATGGCACCAGTGAAAGCGCCTTTTACGTGTCCGAAAAGTTCACTTTCAAGAAGTTCTCCAGGAATTGCTCCACAGTTTACGGGAACAAAAGGTTTATTCACGCGGGAAGAGTTATAATGAATGGCTTTTGCGATTAGCTCTTTTCCGGTTCCACTTTCACCAGAAACCAAAACCGTCGAGTCCGAATCGGCCACTCGTTCGACCATGCTTAGAACATGGCGAATTTCTTCGCTGTTACCGATGATGTTTTCAAATCGATAGCGCCGTGAGAGAGCCGAACGCAAAGTTTGGTTTTCCACTTGCAGTGACTTGTGTGAAATTGCTTTTTCAATGATCGAGACAAGTTCTTCCATGTTGAAGGGCTTCGTTACGAAATGGAAAGCGCCCATTTGGGTTGCTTTGACCGCGAGCTCGATCGAACCGTGTCCGGTCAATATAATCACTTGGCATTGCGGGTGAAGTGACTTGAGCTTGGTCATTAGCTCGAGACCATCTCCGTCAGGTAACCGAAGGTCGATCATCGCTAGGTCAAAAGCAGTTTCCGACGACATCAAAGATTCGGCTTCACGCTTCGAATTCGCAGTGACTGCTTGAAATCCTTGGCGATCCAGAATTCTAAAAAGTGCGGTTCGCAAAGAGGATTCATCGTCGACGACAAGTGCGCGAATCGGCTTTCCACCTGCTTGGGCAAGTCGCGGATTGGAACCAACGATTCCGCTGATGGAATTTATGGAGGGATCGAAGGTCGAGTGGGATCCAAAACCTTGAGTAGACATCGCGACGCAGTCCTTTCGTCGGAATACATTTTTCTATCGAGAAAGCGCGGGGGACTGGAAATCCGCTCCAGTCAAGCGTCCGCCGCTTTGCGCTTCTCATCTATAATGCTAAGGACTCGGCGAAAGAGGTGTCAAATTTTCGCCGTCAAAGAATTGGTCTACGTCAGAAAACTGGTCCTATGGGCTAAGGACTTTTGTTAACGGAAGGGAAAGAATTGCCCGCTGGACCAGTTGTTCCTTGCCCATTTCGAAATGATTGGACGCCGTTTCCAATTCAAGACGGCCTCCGTGTTCGAGCAATATTTGACGAGCAACAGTTAAATCAAGGCGGCCGCTGCGATCATGGTTCTCGGCTTGGCTACCGTTTGGCAACGGCACTGGTCCAATGATCACAGTTAGCTCGTCGGAACTCTTTACGATTTTTAAGTTGATTAAGAAATCGCGAAGACTGCCGGACATTAACGTCAGCAAAATGGCGCGCACAGCTTGCGCCAAAAGATTGAAGCGTCCTTGAATTGGCGCCACGTCAAGATTTGACGGTTCGAGATCAAGTTTGAATCTGATGCCTTTTGATCTCGTCTGAAGCTCTGTGATTTTCATGGCTTGGCGAACGATTTCAATCAAATCATGTTCGTGAGCTTCGTCTTCATCGGCGCGTCTAGAAAAACCTAGTAGATCGCGAACGATTTCAGCACAGCGGCGGGTTCCATTTTCCATCTCTCGAAGTTCGATTTCGAGTTCCGCCTTTCCTTCGAAATTCAAAGTTTTTAAATCCATCAAAAGAAGCTGGATGTGACTAAGCATTCCGCCTATGGGATTGTTTAATTGATGCGCGATGCTTGAGCCGATCGTACCGAGTTCCGCCATTTTGGATGATTCGACGATACGCTTTTCGAATTGAACGGTGGTTGTGGCGTCACGATACAAATGAACTAAAATCGCATCGTCGCCGCTTTCGCCAAGTCCGCTAACGGCGGAATCGGTATTCAACGGTCGCGAACTAACCTCGCTCGTCTGTGCATGTAATTGATCGTCGATACGAAATTGTGCTGTGCGCGCGACGGTTCCGCCAATGGTTTGTCCGCCGCCTGAGTGCAATCTTCGTCGCTGGCGAAATCGGCCCGACGTGTAATCGTCCATTACCGGGCAACCCGAGCAGGCTGACTTTCGGTCAAATACGGCTTCAAAACAGGGCCGACCGACCACTTGTTCAGGAGCGCGGCCCTTTAGGAGTGCGCGGTTGCCACGAACCAGACGAAGATTCTCGTCCAACACTGCAACCGGATGAGTGATCGCATTGAATGTCTGTTCCCACTCATGTTTGATTTGTTCCATTCGCTCGAGGGACCGCAACCTAGTAACGGCTAACGTCACTGCTTCGGCGATCGGATTCAAAAACCCACGGTCATCTGAACGAAAGGGGCGATCCGGCGATCTGCCAAAGTGTATATGCCCATTGCCGCCCGTTGCCACCGAGTAAACGGTGCCCGCTCGTTTATCCATTGGTGCTGCGTCAAGGCGACTTTGCGACGAGAAAGTGATTCGCACCCAATCAATTTGCGGAGCTTCGCTACTCGCCGTATTTTGGGAACTTAGGATTTGCATCAGTTGGCGCTCTATTTCGGGAATACTTTGGCTGACGTGAACGGCGTTTAAAGCGCGATGCATGACTTCGCTTTTTCGCTGGCTTTGTTGCAGTCGCCAAGTACTGTCATTAAGTTCGGTTCGGCGCTGCTCAATTCGCTGTTCAAGTTCTTCCGAAAGTCGCTGCAAAGTTTGATTGTGTTCGAAAAACATAGCAAGCGATTCGCTAGCTTGCTTTACTTCTCGAGCCTGATCGAGCGCGGACATTACGTGATTTTGAAAATCATCCGTTGTATAGGAATCGACCCAAGCAAAAAGAGAGTCGGCTTGCATGTACTGAAGCACAGAATCAGCATTTGCATCATCGTATGGCCCAACAGCAATGATCTTTTTGCCGAGCAATTCCGGATGAGAGGCTTTCACACTTAGCAAAGCGACTGGTAAAACTACGACATCTAGATTGGCCGCGCGAACCATTTTCAAATTTTCACTTGTTAGACTTTTAAACGGAAAATTTGCTGCGCCGATAGACTCAGCAGCGT
Source organism: Deltaproteobacteria bacterium (assembly GCA_017302795.1). Taxonomy (GTDB): domain Bacteria; phylum Bdellovibrionota; class Bdellovibrionia; order Bdellovibrionales; family JAMPXM01. The sequence goes on from JAFLCB010000003.1 coordinate 76,133, forward strand.
CCTTTGCCTCGCGGCTTTCGTCGCCTAAGATAGCGATCGAAGAAACGGCCGTGCTGGACATGTCACCAGACGACGTGGGCATTACGGCGTGATCCTCTCTTGAAATTGTTGTCGCCAGATCGACAAGAGTTCGCTCGGTGTAGCGACTTCGAAATCCGGAATTTCAGATGGTTTCGCTGGCGCAAGATGGGCATGTTCGCCGTGCCGAATCCAAACCGTTCGCCAGTCTAAAAGCTTCGCTTCTCCGAGATCGGTGTCGACGCGGTTTCCGATAGACAAGAAACTTTTCGCAGGAACATCACTGTATTTTTCACGGGTTCGTAAGAAGGCTTCGTACTTTGGACCCTTGCCATTGGGCAAGGAGGGCCTTGCTTCGACGATTTGAATCGTTTCAAAAAAATCGCCGATGCCAAGGCGATTGATTTTTTCCGTCTGAACGGCCGAATCCCCTGAGGTCACGAGGTGGAGAGTTGAATTCCCTTTCGTCCACTTCAAAAGTTCGAATGCTCCGTCGGTCAATCGAACGGTGCCGGCTGGAATATTTTCTAACGGGGGACGAAGGAAAATCTGTCTTGCCGCTTCGCCCAGCACTGCATTTCCGTCGGCGAGGCTTGTCCAAACTTCGGCGCGCGGCTGTTCGCGCAAGATCGCGGTTCGTCGGATCATCAGAGCCTCGATCATTGCCTCACGAATGCTTAAGTCGGTGGTTTTTTCTCGAACAATCACTTCCATCGCGCGCCGAGCAGCGATCGGTATAAGTCCGCCTGAGGTATCAAGAAGTGTATCGTCCAAGTCGAACGTCACATGGCGAAAAAAACTCAAAGACCGCCACCTTGCCCGAAGTTCTGATGCGTTCGCAATTGCCCCGGTGGGCGCCGTGCGCTGTGATCCGTAAAAATACCGCGCATCGCTTTTTCAAACCGTGGCCATATTTGAGCGAGATCCGTTAACTTCTCTTGCTCTTCGATGCAAATGACTGGGACCTGTTTGTCGTGCCAGCCGTAGCGACTGAGCGAGCCAGGAGTGGGATACCCAATTTCAGGAACAAGTTTGTATCCGCTACTAGCGGAAAGTCGTCCGCCGTCGGTCTGCGCCCGTGGGCCCGTTGCGACGATGCAGGGTTCCCACGAATGACAATGAATCAAAAGTCTTGGATCATGAGTTTCGACTAATTCGACAATCCCTTGCACTTCTGGTTCGCTCATCGGCGACGGGCCAGGATTGTAACGGGGTTGATCAGCTGTCGGCGTCCAATCCTTAGAAGGATAATTGCGATTAAGATCAACGCCGCGCGCGTTCACCCGAGTCCCCGCCTTGAAGCCATCGACATTCAAACACGGGATGATGATCCAAGGGACCATCTGCGTAGTGACTGACCAAGCTTCAAGTGCGCGAAGAGTGTCTTCAGCTAACCTAACGCCCTCGGGCTCGTCGCCGTGAACACCGCCAAAAAGTAAAATCGGACGCTCCCCGGCAAGTTCTGTCAGCGGACGTGAGGAGGCCAAGGGAATGGCTGTTCCCAGCGCGGTTTTTTTCCAACACTCAAGATGTGTGGTTGTGGTCAAAAAGTCCTCCACCGATCATCCGCCGAATGTTTTTCGGTCCATATTCATTGTGCGTCCCAGGAGGGCGCTTGTCGAGCGCCAAACTGTGCCTTGAATGTTTCATGCTGCTTGCGGAATGTGGGCACAGGCCCTAATTTCTTGGGGATGAGCAGTTCATCAGCCACGACCTCGACCTTGCCTCTTTCTGTTATCGTGCTTGCCGCAGGCAAAGGCACCCGAATGAAATCACCTTTACCTAAAGTGCTTCATCCCGTTGTCGGGCTGCCGATGGTGATGCGCGTTTTAAACGCTGCAAAATCGATAGGAGCAAAAGAACTTCGTGTTGTCGTTGGATACGGCGAAGCCTTGGTGCGACGAGTGATCGAGCCTATGGGCGCAACCGCGTTTCCGCAAAAAGAGCAGCGGGGAACTGCGGACGCTGTGATGTCGGCCGAGCCAGGATCTTTAAAAGGCACCGTTATTATTTTAACTGGCGACAATCCTTTGCTTGAGCCTTCGGATTTAAAGCATGTTCTCGCAGAATTTTACGAAATGAAAGCCGATGTCGCCGTTGTCACAGCCGAAATGAAAAAACCTGGGTCGTTGGGGCGTATCGTCCGACAAAAAGGTGAACTGAAGGCCATCGTTGAAGCGGGCGACGCGGGTACGGACACGTTAAAAATTCGTGAAGTGAACAGCGGCATGTACGTCGCAAAAGCGGAAGTACTCGCGGAGCTTCTTCCGAAAGTGAAGCCGAACAATTCTAAAGGCGAGCTCTACCTGACCGACATCATCGCGATTGGCTTAGAAGAGCGGTTTAAAGTGATTGCCATCAAAGCGCGCCCCGAAGTGGCATTTGGCGTTAACGATCAAGCAGAGCTCGCGGTAGCGTCGCGAGTTGTTTTCAATCGCAATCGAAAAAAGCTTTTAGAAAATGGCGTCGTGATGGTGGATCCGCGAACGGTTTACGCCGAGGACGATGTTGTGATCGGAGGCGGCACGGTCGTTTATCCGAACGTCTATTTGCGCGGCGCCACCAAGATCGGTAGCTACTGTGTGCTTGAACCAGGTGTGCATATTATTTCTTCGTCGGTCGCCGATAGCACGCATATCAAAGCTGGCTGCTATTTTGAAAACGCTGTCGTCGGCGAGAAAGTTCAGATTGGGCCCTACGCGCGCCTCCGACCAGAAACAATGGTTGGTCGCGAAGCGCACATCGGAAATTTTGTGGAACTGAAAAAAACCACCTTTGGTGCACGCTCTAAAGCAGGACATTTGACATATTTGGGCGACGCGACCATAGGCGAGGATGTTAATATTGGCTGCGGAACGATCACGTGTAACTACGCGGCTGACCGAAAGAAATATCAAACTGTCATCGAAAGCGGCGTCTTCGTGGGAAGCGATGTTCAGTTTGTTGCGCCGATCACGGTTGGCGAAGGTGCGGTGATCGCATCGGGGTCGACAATCACCGAAAATGTGCCGGCAAAAGCTTTGGCTGTTGCCCGCGGCCGACAAGTGAACAAGGCCGACTGGTCGCCTAAAAAGTAAACCGAAGTTCAGTCGATTGAGGAGTTTCAGTTATGTGTGGAATAGTTGGTTACTTCGGTGCGAAAGATCCCAAAGAAGTCATCGTCGGTGGTCTGAAGCGCCTTGAATACCGAGGCTACGATAGTGCAGGTGTTGCGATTTTAGATTCTGTGGGCGTGCCGGCCGGCTCACCAGCTGGATCGATGAAGATCAAAGTCGTTCGCGCTTCTGGGAAGCTAGCAGAGCTTTCAAAAAAGTTAGAAACCGAAAAGTTTTCTGGCCGACTTGGCATCGGCCACACTCGCTGGGCGACACACGGTGTACCTAGCGAGCGAAATGCTCACCCACATTCGGTTGATGGCGTGTCGCTGGTTCACAACGGTATCATTGAAAATTATCAAGAGATCAAAGCCGAGCTGATTCGCGGCGGTTCGGAAATCAAAAGCGACACGGATTCCGAATTAGTTGCGCACTTGATTGCCGCAAAGGTCAAAGAGACTGGCGACCTGTTTAAAGCAGTGGAGCTTGTATTGCCGCGCTTGACGGGTGCCTACGCGATTTTAGCTATGTGGGAAAAGCAACCAGAGGTCATGGTTGCCTTCAAAAATGGTCCGCCTTTGGTGATCGGCCTTGGCGACAAGGAAATGATTGTCGCAAGTGATGTTCAAGCGATTATCAGCCATACGAATAAAGTCGTTTACTTAGATGATCACGAAATTGCTTTGTGCAAGGGAAGCGAGCTTCAGGTTTTTTCGGCCTCAGGCCAAGCCATCAAAAAAGAAATCGCGACAATCACTTGGTCCGCCGATCAAGTTGAAAAAGCCGGCTTTAAGCATTTCATGTTAAAGGAAATTTTCGAGCAGCCTCGCGCGGTGGCCAACGCGATTGCCCCGCACATTGATCTCAAGACCAAAACTGTTCACTTGTCCGAAGTCGGAATTTCTGACGAAGCACTGCAGAAAATTGAACGGATTTTCATCATCGCTTGCGGAACTAGCTACTACGCAGGAATGGCCGGAAAGTACCTAGTCGAAGAAATTTCCCGAGTTCCAGTTGAGTGCGATATCGCAAGCGAATTTCGATATCGCGCTCCGGTAATTCCGAAAAATTCCTTGGTCATCACGATTTCGCAATCCGGTGAAACGGCCGACACATTGGCTGCAATTCGCCTAGCTAAACAGGCCGGCGCAACAACACTTTCCATTTGCAACGTGCGTGCTTCGTCGATCGATCGCGAAGCGCACGGTCGGCTTTATATGAATTCTGGTCCTGAAATTGGTGTGGCATCCACGAAGGCTTTCGTATCGACTCTTGCCATTTTGAATCTGCTGGCGCTGACGTTTGGTCGCCTTCATGGGCACGTCTCGACAGCGGTCGAGCAAAGCGCAGTCGAGTCGTTGCTGGGGCTTCCTGCTCAAATGGAAACGGTGCTTTCCTATGATAAATTTTTTGCCGAATCTGCGGCAAAACTGAAAGCCTATCGCGGAATTCTGTTTATGGGTCGTGGGATCAATTATCCGATCGCACTTGAAGGAGCGTTGAAGCTAAAAGAGCTCGCTTATATGCACGCCGAAGGTTACGCCGCTGGCGAGATGAAACACGGACCGTTAGCGTTGATTGACGATCGCATGTTGATCTTGATGGTTTGTCCTAACGATAAAAATTACGAAAAGACGCTTTCCAACCTGGAAGAAGCCCGCGCTCGCGGCGGAAAAATTGTTTCGATCGGCACCGGCGACAATCACGAATTGAAAGCCGTCAGCGACGATTATCTTGCTCTACCTAAGGCGAGCTGGATGTTGAATCCGATTTTGGCGTCGATTCCGGTCCAGCTTTTGGCCTATCACGTGGCCGACGCAATGGGGCATGATGTGGATCAGCCAAGGAACCTCGCGAAGTCTGTCACAGTCGAATAATGCCAGAATAATCCCCGAGCGGCGCACCTGTAGAAAATAGTTTCCGCTTCTGGACGCTAGCGAGCGTGATTCAGTTTTGGAATCACGCTACGCTATCAAAATGAAAATCCGCACTTTATTCCGTTCAAGTTCCGTCTGCACTACCGCATGGTTTTTGACGATCGCGTCGGCGTCGGCTGCGACCGTTGATTTCCCAGGTCAGCCCCTTGAAATCGTTAAGGCCTATCGCTATCTCGAGGCAAGGTCGGCCGATTTCACTTTGGAATTCGACACAGAACTGGATTCAAAAAAAGGCAATGTCTTGAATACGAAACTCTACGCTCGCCTTTGGGCGACAAGAGTTATTCGCGAAGAGGCGGCTCACAAGCTCGCGGAATCTATGCTTCGCACGGCCATGGTGGTTAGAACTCCAGAAGGCCACACAGCCTTTCGCAACGCAGAGGCTCGGAAAACAGAAGCCGATGTTTTCAACGAGCTGTCTCAGCAATACATTTCTGGCCTCCCACTTGTTGACGACGTCATAGAGGCGTTAGGGCACATGGATGCAGAGGCGATGACCGCAAAATACAAAGAGGTTCATCGAGATCTGTTGGCGCGTGTTCCCAGTATTTATAAGGCCGAAAGAAGGGCGAAATTCGAGAACAATTGGGGACAAGATTCCGAAGTTAGCGATTGGCGAAAGCGGGCGAAGACAGAGGCACCGGCAGCGATCATAAAATCGATGGATGATGCCATTCGTCGCTACGCCAGATCGCAATACAATTCTACGCGTGAGCCAGCATCTACGCGCACAACGGCCGCTGCCGGACGTTATGGGCCGTCGACAGGCGCGACTGGAAACCTCACGGGTCGCGAATTTCCAAGCAAAATGTGGGCGCTGACTTATGACGACGGCCCGGCAAAACAAACAGACGAAATTCTGACAGCTCTTGCGAAACGAAACATGAAGGCCACATTTTTCTGGCTTTCGAAAAATGCTCCGAGCTATGCGACAACAGCCGTCGCAAGGGCAAAAAATGAAGGCCATGGGCTTGCGAATCATTCGGCGACCCACGCCCAATTGACAAAGGTGTCTTCGGCCGCTCTTGATCGCGAAATTTTAAGTTCAACGTCGGACCTTGAGGCGATTTACGGGCAAAAGCTTGGTTTTTTCCGGCTGCCTTATGGCGCTGGACGAAATGACACATCCATTCGTACGCGAATTGAAAAAGCGGGACTTGTTCACGTTTATTGGAATGTCGACACGCTCGATTGGCAGGACCGAAATCCTACGACGGTCTATCAGCGGACGATGAAGCAAGTGAACCAACAGGGACGTGGCGTGATTTTGTTTCATGACATTCACTCGCAAACTGTCACGGCATCGGCCCGGGTGATGGACGATTTAAAATCACAAGGTTCGCGAGTCGTGACTATGCAGGAAGCACTCTCGGTCTTGAACGGAGAGATCCCGTGATCCAAGTTTTCATAAAAAATAATTCTTTCATCGCCCTAGCGGCTCTTTTTCTTTCGGCCGGCTGTGCGACCAGTACGCCTCGTCAAGAGCCCGCGCCTGTTGCCACACCTCTGGAAAAAACTTTGGCGGAACTATCATTGAAAGAACTCGATCAGGCCGCCCTTTTTTTTCGGGTCGCTTTTGATAAATCGCTCGAGAGCTGGCAGGGGGCAGGGGATCAGACTCTAGCGGGTTGCAAAGTTTCTGGGGAAAAGGCCGAAAACGCGTTAGCGGAAATTCGTCCTTGGCTTGATCGGCGCGCAGCAGAAGAGGCACGGCGGGTTGTCGAAGCCCCTAAAACATATCGCCTCCCGATCGACGAGGCGGCTTGCGCGCAGGATTGTTCCTGCGGTTTAGGTTTGCGTGTTTTGGAGGCGGCGGAACTTGAAAAACAGAGCCATTCCCGAGTGAAGGATCTAAAGAAGCTTCGCTCGAAGCTAGAGGCCAAAGTGGAGTTAATTTCAGCTGAACGGGCCGAGTTTTGTGCTGAAACAATGACCTGGATCTGTACCTCAGGCCTCCTGAAGTAAGCCCGGTCGTACCTCCTACAATTTTGAAACGCAGCGCGTTTCAAAAATGTAGGAGGTACGCGGACCGCGAGGCTCTAGCTCCTTGCAAAACCGCGTGGATTCATGTGATTTAGCCGAATGTCGAAATTCATTCCTGCGATCATGTCGGGTGGAAGCGGAACCAGGCTTTGGCCAGTTTCAAGGCAGTCGTTTCCGAAACAGTTTTCCGAACTTTTTGGACCTGGCCTAGAAAACTCTCTTTTCGCAAAAGCCACCATGCGCCTTCTGCCGCTGGGTTCGCCTTGGACGATCACTGTTCAAGACATGCAGGTCCTGACAGAAAAAACTTTGAACACCTGCAAGGTGCCGAAATCCGACATTCAGGCCCAAACACTTTACGAACCGCGCGGTCGCAACACAGCCGCCGCCGTCGCATTCTTTTGCCGCGTCTTAGAACTTCGCGATCAGCGCGATGCGATCGGCGGAGTTTTTCCGGCCGATCAATTGATTCGCGACGAAGTGAAGTTTCAAAACGCTGTGCGGGAAGCGATTCTTTTTGCTGAAAAAGGCGAAGTCGTCACTCTTGGAATTAGTCCGACTTTTCCCGCGACCGGTTATGGGTACATTGAAACGGCCGGTTTCGCGTCGGTAAACCCGGCGGCAAGCGCGTCGGTTAACTCGGCGGCAAGCGCGCCAGTAGACCCGGCGGCGAAAGCGCTTCTCGCGACACGGTTTCGCGAAAAACCGGATTTGAAAACTGCGACCGAGTTTCTTTCCAAGGGGGGGTATCTTTGGAACGCCGGCATGTTTGTTTTCAAAGTTTCGAAAATGATCGAACTTATGAAACTTCACGCGCCTAAAGTTTGGGCGCCATTTGAAACCCTCAAATCGGATCTTTCGAATCTCAAAGAAGTTTATGATCAGGTCGAAGTGATCTCGATCGACTTTGCCGTGATGGAACGGTTGAAGACCCACGTGACGGTCCCATGCGATTTTGACTGGAGTGATGTTGGGTCGTGGGACGCGATCGCCGCAATGCCGCGCGAAGCGAAACCCGGTGGGCAAGCGGATGGCGGTGACTTACCAATCGAAATAGGCGGGAAAGATAACTTCGTCTCGCCCTATGGCGATAAATCTTATGCGTTTGTAGGCACAGACGACTTGATCGTTGTCGATACCCAAGACGCGTTGCTAGTTGCAAAGCGCGGGCAGTCAGAAAAAGTAAAAGACGTTGTCGACCGTTTAAAAACTCAAAGCCACGGACTTCGCGCCACGAATCACGGTTTTGAAACGCGGCCTTGGGGAAAGTTTGAAATCCTTCGCGACACGGAAGAGTTTAAATCCAAAACAATCACCGTCGATGCGGGCGCCCAGCTATCGCTTCAGTCCCACACGAAGCGCGCCGAACACTGGATCATCGTTCGCGGACGCGGCGAAGTGGTTTTGAACGATGAAGTGATCTCCGTGACAGCCGGGTCGCACGTTTTCATTCCGATCGGGGCGAAGCATCGCATGCGAAACACCGAGCCCGCAGGTTCGGGAAAGGATCTCGTCTTTGTTGAAATTCAACTTGGAACCTACTTTGGAGAAGACGACATCACCCGCTATGAGGACAATTATGGACGCAAATGAGGCGGCAGTGAATAAGGCGGCAGTGAATATGTTGGCATTAGGCAGTCGAGCGGCGCTTTCGCCGATTGCCATGCGAAAGTCCGTGATCGACATGGCTTTTGCTGGAAGCTCTGTCCACATCGGCTGCGCGTTTTCGCTGATAGAAATCGTCTCGACACTTCTTTCCGATGTTATGGATCTTGGAGAAGGTGAATCGGATCCAAACCGCGACCGGATTTTTCTTTCCAAGGGCCACGGGGTCATGGCGCTTTATGTTGGCTATGAAGCCATCGGGTGGCTCGAAAGAGTTCACTTAGAAAAATACTTTTCAGATGGCTCTCTTCTTCACGGTTTGGCAGAAGCGCGCGTGCCGATGTTGGAAGTCTCTGCCGGTTCTTTGGGTCACGGACTTCCGGTCGCAGTCGGTTATGCGCTTGGAAAAAAGCGAAATGGTCAGCCAGGCCACGTGTACTGCATCGTTGGCGACGGCGAGATGAATGAAGGTTCCATGTGGGAAGCGCTGTTGTTCGCAGGTCACCACAAACTTGATAATCTCACAGTCATTGTCGATGCCAATGGACACCAAGCAATGGGCCGCATTCCCGAAATCTTGAACATGGAACCTTTCGCCGATAAATTTCGCGCCTTTGGTTTCGAAACTTCTGACATCGATGGGCACTCTATCCAGGCTTTAAAAGCGATCTTTGAAAGTAATCTGTTGAAAACTGGAAAGCCCAAAGCCATTGTCGCCCGCACCGTCAAAGGTAAAGGTGTTTCGTTTATGGAAGACAACAATGAGTGGCATTACCGCAGGCTCACGCCTGAACTGCTTGAAGTTGCCGGAAAAGAACTGGCGGCCCAAGTGCGTAAAGAGGTGGACCATGCGTGAACGTCTTTCTGACCTTCTTGTGAAAGCTTGTACGGCCGATTCTCGTCGAGTTGTCTTGAGCGGTGACCATGGCTACGCACTTTTCGATGCGCTTCGAAAGGAGTCGCCGAAGTCTTTCATCAATGTCGGAGTGATGGAGCAGGCCATGGTGGGAATGGCTGCTGGTCTTGCTAAATCAGGTGCTCGGCCGATCGTTTATGGGCTTTCGGCATTCATACCCATTCGCGTTTTAGAGCAAATGAAAATGGATGTCTGCCACGTCGGATATCCAGTGATTTTCCTTGGGGACGGCGCCGGGCTTGTCTACTCGACCCTTGGGGCCTCGCACCAGTGTGGCGAAGATGTTGCGGCATTGAAGCCACTTCCAGGAATGAAAATCTTTACGCCGGCAGATGCAGAAGAACTAGAAGCAGTGTTCAACGAAGCGCTCGCGACCAATGGGCCTTGTTACATTCGTATAGGGAAAAGTGATCGTCCGGCCGTCTCAGACGAACGACTTTCGTCCACAGCGCCGCGCTTGCTTCGTAAGACTAGTTCAGAACGCCCGATCTTGGTCACTATGGGGTCAATGACGGCCTTCGGAAATCAACTCGCAGGGGAATTTGATCTCGGACACCTTTCGGTCTTGCGCGTAAAACCAATTCATAAAGAACTTGTCGAGATTCTTCATACCGCAAAAGAGATTTGGGTTCTAGAAGAGCACCATCGAAGTGGCGGATTAGCCTCCACGATCAGCGATGCGCTGATCGACGAAGGCTACTCGGTGCCGAAAATGAAAATCTGGTCGTTGAAAGATCAGTTTGTTCATACATGTGGCTCTTATCAACATGCGCTCTCAGAGCATCAGTTAAGTGACCAGCAAGTTCGCCAATCGTTTGGCCAAAATCTAAGCAGCAGAGGGGCACTATAAAATGTCGATCGAAACTACTCGCAATGCAGTGATCGAAGCTGCTCGTGCCCATCATCGAGCCCTTCCACCGCGCAAAATCGTACCGGGCCAAGACTACATTCCGGTCACAGGAAAAATTCTCGACGAAGACGACTTGGTCAATCTTGTCGATTCAAGTCTTGATATGTGGCTGACGGCTGGTCGCTTTGCGACGGAATTTGAAAAGAGCTTCGCGCAAAGTTTTGGAACTAAGTTTGCGCTGCTGGTCAACAGCGGTTCGTCCGCAAACCTTGTGGCATTTACAGCGTTGACGTCACCTCGCCTCGGTGACCGACGAATCAAGCCAGGTGACGAAGTGATTACTGTGGCAGCTGGATTCCCGACGACGGTGAACCCGATTATTCAAAATGGCTGTATTCCGGTTTTTGTCGACGTCGAACTAGGTACCTATGAAATCGACGTAACGAAATTGGAAGCCGCCGTTTCTCCTAAGACAAAAGCGGTGATGATTGCGCACACTCTTGGCAATGCGTTCGATGTAAAAGCCGTGAAAGAGTTTTGCGATCGCCACGGACTTTGGTTGGTGGAAGATTGCTGTGATGCTTTGGGCGCGACCGTTGACGGAAAACCCATCGGAACTTACGGCGATATCGCGACTGTCAGTTTTTATCCCGCTCACCACATCACGATGGGTGAAGGCGGTGCAGTTTGCATGTCGAATGCGCAATTGAAGTTGGCAGCCGAATCGATTCGCGATTGGGGTCGTGACTGTTGGTGCCCACCCGGAAAAGACAACACGTGCAAAAAACGCTACGACTGGCAACTTGGCGATCTGCCAGAAGGTTACGATCACAAATATATTTACAGTCACATCGGCTACAATTTGAAAGTCAGCGACATGCAGGCCGCGGTCGGAGTCTCTCAGCTTAAGAAACTTCCTGGCTTCATCGAGCGCCGACGAGAAAATTTCAATTATCTTCTAAGCAAAATGGCGGATCTCGAAGGCGATCTCATCCTTCCGAAATCGCTAAAGGGGTCGAGTCCGTCGTGGTTCGGCTTTGCCTTAACAGTCCAGCCCAGAGCGGGAATCACGCGAAACGCCCTGGTAAAAAGGCTGGAATCCGAGAAAATCGGAACACGTCTTTTGTTCGGCGGCCACCTTTTGAAGCAACCTGCTTATAAGGGCATTGAACACCGTGTGGTCGGTGATCTTAAAAACACCGAACGCATCATGCATGACACGTTTTGGGTGGGTGTTTGGCCAGGGCTTGAAAAGGTACACCTCGATTACATTTCGGATCGCATTCATGCAGCGATCAACGAGGCTAAAGGAAAGTAATGAATGCCGAAATTCTAACCGGTGAGGTCATCACTGCCGCAAAGAGAGAGCTCACTTTGCGTTGCTTTGAAGACTGGAAACGCCTCGGGCCAGCACACGTTCTGCTGACTGGTGGCACCGGTTTTTTTGGTTCTTGGATCATCGCAAGTTTCTTGGCGCTTCGCGAAGCGGGTCTCAAAGTTGAACTCACCGTTCTTTCGCGAAACCCGGACGTGTTCTTGGAAAAAAACCCGTCGCTTAAAAGTGTTCCGGGCCTGATTTTTAAAAAAGGGGATGTCGTCACGGCGACAATCCCGTTCAGTGTGACGCACGTTTTTCATTTCGCAACCACACCTGCAAACCGCGCAGATGCGTCGGCGGAAGCGGAAATGCGAGAGACGATCGTTTCTGGCACAAGGCGAATGCTAGAAGAGGCCGAGCGTGTCGGTGCGAAGAGATTTTTGTTGGCAAGTTCTGGCGCTGTTTATGGCCGCGGAAATTCGGATCTCCCATTTGAAGGTCTTGTCGACGCCAGTCTCTTGCCAGCCATCACAGATCTTTCAGATCCGCTGAATGGTGGACTGACGATGTATGGTGCCGCAAAGCGTGAGGCCGAGCGGCTTTGCTATGAAGCGCAAAAAGCAAGGCGAGTTGAAACCGTCGTCGCGCGAGGGTTTGCATTTTCAGGTCCGCTTTTTCCGGTCGAAGGGCCTTACGCGATTTCTGGTTTCATGTCGGCCATGCTTAACGGCCTTCCTTTGAACGTGCGAACTCCGCAAACGGTGCGTGCGTACCTTGATGGGCGCGATTTGGTTCAGGTGCTTTGGATGCTTTTGGCCAGGGGGCGATCGGGCGAAGCGTACAACGTCGGCGGATCGGAATCGGTGAACATGCACGAATTGGCGGATCTCATTCGCGCGGTGGCCTTAAAGGTCGGTCGAAAGGTGCCGGAGGTGCGGATTGCCGGGCACATGATGCAGAGCCCCGACACCTATCGGCCAAGCTTAAAGAAGCTTGAAACCGAGTTTGGCTGGCAGCCCGTGATTAGTTTGAGAGAAAGTCTTCGCGATCACGCGCTTTGGGCCACTCGAGAGGCAGGCCCAACCGGCCACTCTAGCTAGGTAAAAGCTCGACAAAGTTCGGCCGAAATCCTACGACTATACCCCTATGAAAAAAGCTCTCATCACGGGTATCACGGGCCAAGACGGCGCCTATCTCGCCGAATTTCTTTTGGACAAAGGCTATGAAGTTCACGGCATCAAGCGGCGAACTTCTTTGTTCAACACTGATCGCATCGACCACTTGTTTCGCGATCCACATGAAAAAGGTCGCTCCGACAAAGGTGCAAACCTCCATCTGCACCACGGGGACATGACCGACTCTTCCAGCATATTGCGGATCATCAAACAAGTTCAGCCGGACGAGATTTATAACCTCGCAGCGCAATCACACGTCGCAGTTTCGTTTGAAGAGCCCGAGTACACGGCGAATTCGGATGCCATCGGACCTTTGCGAGTACTTGAAGCAATTCGCATTTTAGGTCTCGAGAAAAAAACTCGCTTTTATCAAGCGTCGACGTCGGAACTTTACGGCTTGGTCCAAGAAACTCCGCAAAAAGAGACGACCCCGTTTTATCCGCGAAGTCCTTACGCAGTCGCGAAGATGTATGCGTATTGGATTACGGTCAATTACCGCGAGGCCTACGGCATCTACGCGTGCAACGGAATTTTGTTTAACCACGAATCTCCCCTACGCGGAGAAACGTTCGTCACAAGAAAAATCACGCGCGGCCTTTCGCGTATCAAGTACGGCCTCGAAAAGTGTCTGTACCTCGGCAACATGGATGCAAAGCGCGACTGGGGCCACGCCAGAGATTACGTTGAAATGCAGTGGCTGATGCTTCAACAAGAAAAGCCAGAAGACTTCGTCATTGCCACTGGTGTTCAGTACAGCGTTCGCGAGTTCGTGGTTGCAGCTGCAAAACACATGGGAATGACGATCACTTGGAATGGCGAAGGCGCCTCAGAAAAGGGCTTCGATCAAGAAGGTCGCTGCATTGTAGCGGTCGATCCGCGTTACTACCGACCGACAGAAGTGGAATCTCTTTTGGGCGATCCAACCAAGGCGAAAGAAAAGCTTGGCTGGACACCGCGAACAACGTTTGTCGAGTTGGTGAAAGAAATGATGGAAGCCGATTTGAAGCTGGCGGAACGCGATTCAAAGTTCACGTCGCTGAAAGTAGTGAGGTAGATCTTAAGATGAAGATCCTTCTAACTGGCGGAACCGGAATGGTCGGCCGCAACATTTTGGACTACGCCAGAACGCATGGCGCTGCCTATGAGTTCTATGCACCTTCAAGTGGTGAATTGAACCTTCTCGACCGGGCCTCGACGGAAACGTACATGCTTAAGCATCGGCCCGATCTTGTTATTCATTGCGCAGGTCGAGTGGGCGGAATTCAGGCCAACATCTCAAACCCCGTCGCATTTTTGATCGACAATCTCGACATGGCTCGTAACATTTTGGGAGCCGCACACAAAGCGCGCGTCACGAAAGTTCTGAACATGGGAACGTCATGCATGTACCCGCGCGACGCGGAAAATCCGCTGAAAGAAGAACTCGTTTTAAAGGGTGAGCTCGAACCAACCAACGAAGGGTACGCGATCGCGAAAGTTTTTGCTGCGAAGTATGCGTCCTACATTCACCGCGAAAACAACGATCTCAAGTACAAGACTTTGATTCCGTGCAACCTCTACGGACGGCACGACAATTTCGATCCTTTGTCCTCCCACATGATTCCAGCGGTTATTCACAAAATTCACGTCGCGGTTAAGACAGGTCAGGATTCAGTTGAAATCTGGGGCGACGGAACCGCACGACGCGAATTCATGGATGCTTACGATCTTGCGGACTTTGTTTTCTTCGCGCTTAAAAATTTTGATCAAGTTCCAGAACTGATCAACGTTGGACTCGGCTTTGATTACTCTATCAACGAGTACTATCAGACGGTTGCAAAGGTCCTTGGCTACAAAGGGTCGTTCACTCACAATCTGAACAAGCCAGTCGGCATGAAGCGAAAGCTCGTTTCTGTCGAGCGTTCAGCGGCACTCGGCTGGAAAGCAAAGACGTCGCTAGAAGAAGGTATTCGCCGGGCTTACGAATTTTACTTAAACCTGCATCTAGAAAAAAAAGGTGAGCGCCATGTCTGAAGTGTTTTTACCGCTCGCGACAAGTGGTTGGGATCAAGCCGAGCATGATGCCATGCAGGCGGTGATCAAATCTGGCAACTTCACGATGGGCGCGAAAGTTGCCGAATACGAAAAGAAGTTTGCTGAATTCTTCGGTTCGAAATTCGCGGTCATGTGCTCTTCTGGCTCAACCGCAAATCTTCTAATGGTGGCCGCACTTTTCTATAAAAAGTCGGGCGCATTAAAAGCAGGCGACGAAGTCATCGTGCCGGCCGTGTCTTGGAGCACCACCTACTATCCGCTTCACCAATATGGTCTCAAGCTTCGCTTCGTTGACATCGATCGCGAGACTTTGAATTTTGACTTGAAAGAATTGGAAAAAGCGATTGGACCGAAAACACGTCTCATCATGACGGTTAACCTCTTGGGTAACCCAAATGACTTTTCAAAAATTCAGTCGTTGATCAAAGGGAAAGACATCACGTTGATCGAGGACAACTGCGAATCGATGGGTGCAACGTTCGAAGGAAAGCAGTGCGGAACCTTTGGCGCGATGGGGACTTATTCAAGTTTCTTTAGCCATCATATTTCGACGATGGAAGGCGGATCGGTTGTCACCGATGACGAAGAGCTCTATCACATCATGCTTTGCCTTCGCGCACATGGCTGGACAAGAAATCTTCCCAAGCACAATCACGTCACAGGCGTAAAGTCCGACGATGCGTTTGAGGAATCGTTCAAGTTTGTTCTGCCTGGCTACAACGTTCGTCCGCTCGAATTGGAAGGCGCCATTGGAATCGAGCAACTAAAAAAGCTTCCATCTTTTATTCGCGAGCGCCGTGCGAATGCAGCCGTGTTTCTCGAGCTTTTCGCCAATCACCCGTGGCTGATGGTGCAAAAGGAAATCGGCCAAAGTTCGTGGTTTGGTTTCTCGTTTGTCTTAAAGCCTGGCGCGCCGGTCACGCGTCCCCAGCTTGTCAAACATCTACAAACTGCCGGCGCCGAATGCCGCCCAATTGTGACAGGGAACTTTGCAAAAAATCCGGTCGTGAAGTGGTTTGATTACGAAATTCAAGGCGAGCTTCCCAACGCCAACTGGATCGATCAGCAGGGGCTTTTCGTCGGAAATCATCAAGTGCCAATTGCCGAGGCGCTTAAAAAGCTGAGAAAGACTGTTGATGCGATATGAAATAGTTCCGCTAGCAGAAAAAGACCTCGGAAGGCTTAAGGCCTTCACCGATCGCGCCATTGGCGCCGGGTACTATTCTGAAGCGGAGCTAAAAGACATCTTCAACCGTTCAAGCATGAACGGTGTGATGTGCTCGTTTTTGTTGGTTTTAGACGGCTCGGCCGCAGCCGACGCCAGTGGTGAAATCTTCGGCGTTCGCTTTACCTATCCGCCAGGTAACTGGAGTCACGGAAAAGGAGAAGGCTTAACGCCTGATCAGTGGCCACACGCAAAAGCGGACACCGCGTATTTTCAATCTTTGTTTTTGTCGGACGCCATACAAGGGCAAGGTTTTGGTTCGAAACTTTCGCAAGCGTCGATCGACGTCTTAAAAGAAATCGGCGCAAAAGGTGTCGTCTGTCATTCGTGGAAAGAAAGTCCAGGCGGCTCGTCCACCAAATATCTCGAAAAAATGGGATTTCAAAGAATCAAAGAACATCCACTTTACTGGCAACACGTTGATTACAATTGCACTCGCTGTTTGAAGCCGCCGTGTCAGTGCACGGCTATTGAAATGTACTACGAGATACCGAGGGAAAAATGAGCACATCGTTTTGGTTAGATCGTACTGGGAAATCAGAAAAACAAACGTTCGACGTCGTCATCGTCGGCGCAGGGATCACCGGCCTTTCCACTGCTTACTGGCTTGAAAAGGAAGACCCTTCGCTAAAAGTGGCCATCGTCGAAAAGTCGCGTGTGGCGTTTGGTGCTTCCGGCAGAAACGCAGGCTTTGTGACATGTGGTTCGGTCGAGCACTTCAACCGCATGATCAACAAGCACGGAATGGATCAGGCCGTTGAAATCTGGAAATTTTCGGAAACAAACTTAAAGTTGATCCAAGAAGAAATCGTTCAAGGCGATCGACACTCAATTCAATTTGAAAACGACGGTGCCTTTTCTCTTGCAGCGCAAGAGAATGAATTCGCAGAACTCAAAAAAGTTTCTGAAATCATGACGGGTTTGAAAATTCCAACGGAGATCGTTGACGGCGATGGCGTCGCGAAACGCCTTGGTGCCAAAGGCTTTGTCGGTGGAATTAAGTATCTCGGTGATTCCTCAACAAACCCAGTGGCCCTTCTCGAGCGAATGCGAAGCAAAATCAAGGCGCCGATTTTTGAAGGGGTTGAAGCGTACAAGATCGACACTTTGCCTGACGGCACCAAGGTTTTGAAAACAGACCGTGGGGATTTCGAATGTTCGATGGTGGCTTTAGCGCTGAATGGCTATGCCGCAAACCTTCACCCTTACTTCAAGGACAAGATCTTTCCAACACGCGGCCAGTGTCTAATGACCGAGGCCGTGCCGCGTTTCATGGAAGGCCCTTGCTATGCGAACTTCTATTTGGATTACTTCCGACAAACACCGACAGGCGAACTTCTGATCGGTGGTTTCCGACAGATCGAAAAAGAAACGGAAGTCGGTTATTCCGACCATTTGACCGATGTGATTCAGAATTCGCTACATGACTTCGTGGTGACTCATTTACCAAAGCTTGCGTCGGCAAAAGTGACGCATCGTTGGGGCGGGGTGATGGGCTTTGCCAAAGACGGCGAACCGCTTGTGGGTTCGATCCCGGATGATCCGTCGATTTTCTTTGCTGGCGGATACACGGGGCACGGAATTGGTCTCGCGTTTAACACCGCAAAGACCTTGGTCGATTTGATTTTCGGGCGCGAAATTCCAAACTGGATTTCCGCACGCCGCTTCCAGTAAGGGCCGGGTACCTTTATATCTACTTCTTGCCGTGTTCCGAGACGAGCTTCGCGGCCGTGTCGTTGATCTTTTTATCGATCTCAGTCGAATAGAGATCCATGATTCGAAGAGCTTCCTCGATCGTTGCAAGAGTCTTCTCAGCCTGTTCGTCTTTGCCCGACTCTGGGTTGTAGCCAAGTTCAGCCAACATAATCTGCGTCGAAGTCTTCTTTTCGTTTGATGACTTCATCGCTAGGCGACCCGATCGAAAACGAATGGCTTGATCTGAAGGATACGTGTTGAGCATTTGAACCCGAGCAGAGATTTCTTCTTGAGAAATAGCACCATTGGTTTGCCAGTTGGTTTTGAGAAGCAATGGAGCCACTTGCAATGTCATATTGACGACGTCAACTCGCGACAAAAGAGCCTCAATCGAATCGCCATCAACCAGCAAGAAGCTTTGTTTGAACTTCGAAAGCTTGGCGGCTTGTTCGGCGGAAAGCTCTTTTTTCGAATCGAGGACCTTCTTGAGCGCCAAGATTTCATTTCGTTGCAGCGAAAGAACAAAGTTGATTCGCATTGTTGGTTCAACCAACTGAAGAATTAAATCGCGTTTCGCTTCGTCACTGACGTCAGCGGCGATCAGCGCCTTTGATGGAGCCGGTTGCGCCTGTGGATCTGGTTGAACAACAGTCGCTGGTCGTTCGCCGGGAGATGAGCTTCCAGTTGGTGCGTCAGCCGCAGCAACTGGAGGGGGAGCAGGAGCCGCTGCTGCAGGAGGCGCCGGAGCCGCTACCGCGGGATCCGCCGCGCCTGTTGCAGGTGCGCCATTAAGTTCGGCACCGAAAAGTCTTCTTGCTTCATCTAATGCGGCGTCGCGGTCAGCGGCGTCTGCATCGGCTGCGTCTGGCGCCGGAGTTTGCCCTGGTGCAGGCGATGGAGTTGGTGTTGCCGACGCCATCAATTCGCGAAGGCGATTTTCCTCGTCCGCCGCCAACGGATTCGCGTTCGTTGAAGTGCCTTTGGCTTTTGGATCAATTGCCGAAAACTTTCCGCAAGCGGAAAGACCAACCACGACGGCTAACGTCGCAGTGACCAGAGAAACCGTTTTCTTCGTCAATTGGCCCTTAGAATGTAACTTCACCGTGAACCTCCAAGTGTTCGACACCAGTGGTTCTGCAAAATTCGGAGGAATCGTCCATGAAATATGGAGGTCGATGATAGGCAATCTAATGAGATTTGACGGGTGGCCGGCAGTTGGCAAGCGCCAGGCTAACGACAGTCAGTGTCGCAAATTGTCAGCCGGCGCCCAACAGCGGCCTGTTTTAAGAAGAATGGCTAGAGTGTTTCGAGGGCGCGGCGATACAATCTTCGATAGAGCTTTATCCGCTGTCGAAAAGTCGTTTTTTGCGCATCTGTTAAATCGCGAAGAGCCCAGAGGAAGTCGGCCTCGCTGGTCACGTCGGCTAGGCGGCGGGCGCGCTCGGGATCGGCTTGAATGAATCGCCGCACGGTTTTTTCGTCTAAGACTTCATTGATTCCATCGCGCAAAACGAAGTTATCCCGCCTCACGTAAAATGCTTGTTCGTGATCAAACAAGATTTGCTGACGATCGCTAGTGATAAAGTAATTCGATGGATTCCGGTCATTCATCGCCAAAATAGAATCAAAAACTCGAGTCACGGGATCTGGCCTGTGCCACGAAAGCTCCTGCCAATCGTTTTCTCTCGTGTAGTCTGCTGCTGACTTTTGACCTTGCACCATTTCCTGCGCCGATCCACGAATGCCGTTGATCTCTGCATAAGTGGTCGTTGGAACATTGAAGCCCGCGGCGCGGGCGAAACGATACACCGACACTTCCAGTTTGGCGCGGGCTTCATCGGTACGGAAAATAAACTTCTGCCCAGACTTCGTCGCGCCTTCAAAGATATCGTCGTGGCCGGAAACGGGGGTCAGTTGAAAACGACCCTGAAGCGGGAGATCGGCAGAGAGTGAATTTGATGAGGGAGATTGCGAGGAAAGCCGAAGAGCTCTGCCGGCAACGACTTTTAATGTTTCATAGAGCGTCGGACAAGTTTCTGAGTCTTTGGCATCGGCGACCGAGGAAAAGGCAATCAAGCTGAATGCGAACAAAGCCTTAGCTAAAAAATAGGTCGCAATCGGTTTCACAGTTGCGGCGGTGGTTCCGTGTCGTTCACGTTTGGTTTGCCGGTCGACACAAGTTTAAAGGCGAGTACAACCGCCACCAGACCAGCTGCTGCGAGGGCTAACTGACCGCCGGCTTTGGGTAATGCATCAGTCGGGATCACTTCGAAAACACTCAATAGTCCAATGCAGGCGAGAGACGCTATTAAAATCACGCCGATCATTCTAACGGAGCTCGACATTAGGCACCTGCCTGTTGGTTGTTCTTGTTCCAAATTCGATTATTGAGTTCGAGATCTTCGACAATCTCAAGGATGTCATAAAGCTCTTCGCACATTTTGCTCGCATCCCTCGTAAGGTTGTCGAGGCTAAAGCCAAAGTCCATGAAGCCACGATCGTGTGGGATTGCGATAACGATGGTCGAGTTCAAGAATGAAACCTGAACTCCAGCGCCATACTTTCCTCGCAAACGCGTGAGCGCTTCCATAAAGGAAGCACTTAAAATGTATCGCGCTTCGACCGGGTCGGTGGAAAGAACCTTGAATTGCGATTCAAACTCTGGATTTTCAAGTTCGACCAGTTTCAAGCTCGACGTAGCACTAAAAAGTCGCTGTGCACTACGTCCTAAAAGTCCAAGCGCTTTTTCAGCCGTGTCAGTTTTGACGACAGTGTGGCCTTTAAAGTTTTTGTTGAAGTCAGCCAAAAACAGAATTCCCTTAAAGATCGGGATGTAGCGTGTTTGCCGACGTCCTTTCGAGTCTTTGTAGGATTCTTTGTTGAAAGTCTTAATTTCTTGAAGTTCGAACTGTGTTTTTTCAAGCTGGCCGACAACGTGATCTTCGCTGGAGGCCGTGTCATAGCTAGGAGAAAAAAGACCACAAGACTTGTAGAGCTCAACCGGAAAGGGATTTGTTGGTGAGTAGGAAAACGTCTTGCAGAGTGATTTAATGATTTTGACTTTGAATTCGGAAATCAACACACGCTGTGCTTGCGCACGCTTCACGGATGCCATCAGCACGGTTCGCAAATCTTTTGAAATATGAAAACCACCAAACGCCGCAGCTCCCATGCCGATCCATTGAACGATCAGCTTGAGCGTGCTTTCTTGCGCGTTTTTAAATAGAAAGATCACAAGAAGTCCCGCACCAACCAAGGGCCCCCAGGTTTTCACTTGTTTGACCAAGTTCCCCGTGTCGACTTTGTGTTCCTCGTTGAACTTTTCGACCTTTGGCCACAGCTCTGTTTGACAGAACTCAGGAACCTCGTCGATGTGTGTGCGGAGCTCCTTCAAACTTGCCATTGTTTAGCTGACCTGCCCAAAGAGCTTTGCGATATCTGGTTTTGCAACGGCTTCTGGTGCAACTTGGAAGACTGATTTTCGACGATATCCAAGAATCGAAGCAACGATCACCGTTGGAATGCTTTCGACAGAGTTGTTATAGCGAACGACGGCCGCATTGTACGTTCGGCGCGCTGCAGACAATTGGCCTTCGATTTCGTTGAGCGATCCTTGAAGGCTTAAGAAATTTTCATTGGCCTTAAGGTCCGGATAGTTTTCGGCAACGGCCACCACGCGGCCGAGCATCTGTGACATCATCGTGTCGACTTTTTGAAGATCGCCATCATTGTTGATCGGTCGTTGTACGGCCGCCCGAGCTTCGGTGAGTTCCGTCAAAAGCTTCGATTCGTGAGCGGCATATTGCTTCACAGTGGCGACAAGACTTGGGATCAAGTCCGCTCGTTTTTGAAGATACGTGTGAACTCCGCCGACGGTGTTTTCGACTTCGTTTTTTCGTGAGATCAAGGTGTTATACATCACCGCAAATGCGACGGCGATGACTCCAAAGACGACCATCAGTTCGACTGACATTTTCAATGTCTCCCATAAGCGTTCTCGAGATAAAACTACTCGCTTATTTATCGGGACCTTGTGCCTAGCGGATTAATTTAATTGAACAAATCCGCGATATATTTCGTGTTCGTCTCATCGCGAGACATTCCTTAGCGGGTGACTGGACCTGGTCGCGTCTCTGGTGCGTTTAGGCGACCGCCGGGATTCCGGCAAAGGTGAGTGAGGTGCGCGATCACGCCCTCTTTGTGGCGACCGCCGATGTGAGCCAATCCGTAACCATGCAGTGTTGATAGCTGAGAAATGTCTTGCGCGATTCCTTGATCGCGTTTGGCGAATTCAGCATCTTCCCGCAACACAGTCGCTCGAACAAAATCTGCGTTGCTTGCAATAAAATCTCGAAGCTCTTCGACTTTCCGTTTTTGCTGAAGACTTAAATTTTTGACCCTGGAGTCAGCCAGCACTTTTCTTAAAAAGTCGGCGGCCTTGTGGGGCTCCTGGGAAAAGGTCGCGCTAATTTTGAAGGTGTTCAGTTCGTCAAGGACCCAGCTAGGCATAGCGAGTTCTTTTTGATTGAGCTCTTCTCGCAGATCGTCGTACTTCACAAAAATCACCATCAATTTTTTCTTTAATTCGTCGAGACCGTTGTCGCGGTGATTGTCAAATCCCACAGTCGCTGGTGCCGTAGAAGTTTCACCAAGTTTTTGCCCAGGTTTCTTGAAGCGAAGCCAGTACTGTGCCGCCACGATGGGATCAGTCATAATGATCAAATAGTCTCTGCGCTCTTTTTCGTTCAGACCAAGTTTTTGCATACGGAGATCTTCGTTGCGAAGAAACTCCATCAGACCCTTGAAGCCGCCAAGGCTGTCGATACCCTCTTGGCTATTCTCAAAGCCGATCCATTCTACCTTTTTCTTTGATAGTGCCGAAAGGGTTCGATCAAAGGTCGCGTTCATTTCCTTTAAGGTATCGGAATGTTTTCCTAAGAGCTTTCTTACTTCGCTGGCGAGATGAGCATTACCACTTCCAACATACTCGCTAATGTAGCCAGGAGTGCCATGGACGCCAAAAATGAGACCGATTTTCTTGCCGGGTTCAAACTGAAATTCTTGAGTTTTCGAATCATAGGCGCAGGTCTGCGCTTCCGCCAAAGAACCTACAAGCGCTAATAGAAATATTAAAAGCCCTCGCATAGTCCGTTATCGGCACAATGGCGTTGTAAATTGAGACCCGATTCTGAGGCTTAGAGGTGCCGTTTTTTGCGCTGCCAGTTGAAAATTGCCCCTTTGTCAGAATCGAGTGACACGGCCACCTCAGCGTTGCCCAAAGGGGAGTCTTGGCCCAAATGCCGCTTTACCAGAGGCCGTAACACTTTTTCGAATGGATGAACATGAACGGCCAAGCTGCAAAGTTGCTCTTTATTGGTGGATTGATTGGTGGACTATTTGGATCGCCGATGGTGGCTTCCGCGCTGACATCCGTCTCTAAAGCAGAAGTTCTCGCAGGACTTAAACAACAAATCGAAAGTGTGTCGACGGCTGATGAGATTGACACATTGATCGATCAAGATGACCGACTACAGGTCGGTCCATCGCAGGGAATTATTTTTGAAAATTTTCATTTTAGTCCACGTATCAGTGCCTGCTCAATGCGCATCGAAGTGAGTGATTTGGAATCAGTACTCAATGATGCCTCTCTTCGTGATCGGTATATGCGAATTGCAGGTTTTGAATGCCGAAAGAACATTGATTTCTCATTGAATTCGCTTTTGAAAGACCAAGCCGATATTGATCTCGCGCGAAACGCGTACACATGTTCAATCGTATCCACCATTAAAGGATATGCGGCAGAGCGCAGCGAACATCTGGTAGGAATGGCCGGATCAATAACCCGAGAAAGACTCTTTCTACCGGATAAGACGACAGAGTTCGACAACCGAAAAGTCGTCGTGACTACGACTCCAGGAAGAAACCCTCGAATTGAAGTGAGCTGCGTCATTCACACACGTCCGTTAGAACGCCAAGAACTGACCCAAGCCTTTCGCCGTCAGTGGCGGGAAGCGAAGCTAGTCGAACTTCAAAAAAGCATCGACTTTGCGATCGCTGAAGAGCAGCGCAAGCAAGTGGAGCTAGTCGAAAAACGAAAAGTGGCCTCTAGCCAGTTAGCTGAAATTGTTGGCGCGATGAAACGATCCGAAGGTTTGGTCGCGCAATATGAGCAATGCCTTAGCTCTCACCGGATTGCAGACAGAATTTACCTGCAGATGAAATCGGGGCTTCCTTCTGGGAACTCAAAATTGCCGCCGGGTTCTTGTGGCGAAAAAATGAAGAAGATTTCAGAATGGACGGCAGTTGCGTCCGATCGAATTCAATCAGGTGCAGTTTCTGCTGTCGAGGCATCCGTCTCGCATCAGGAAAGTCTCCTCGCACTCGGCGTCGAAAAAACTTGCCGTGAACGATTGGAAGTTTGTACTCGTTCAAGCTTTATTGGAAAACTCACCGATTCGGTCCGAAGCCGTTTGGTTTCGCCGCCAAACCACCATCAGCAGCGCTAAGATCAGAATGTACTGGTGATTCACTTCGGCGTCTTTGAAATTGCATTCCGTAAGACCACCCACGTGAAGAGCGACCTGCGCGCCGATTGCACCAAGTGCAATCGCGCGCGGGAAGTGGGCATCTGCCGGGAGTCGACGAAGAAGCTGATGGGCCATCCAAAGAAAAATTAAACTAAACGCCGTGTAGGCGGCAAAACCCAAAAGTCCTGTGCCGGATAAAAACTGAAGATAGTTATTGTGGGCGTGCCCACCGAACTCTTGCGTGATTCCTAGCTTCGCATAGTAATCGCCGATGATTTCTTCGTTCACGCCGTAACCGACACCCAAAATAGGATTGTCTTTGAACATGGCGATGTTGGCGCGCCACACATCAAGCCGTTCGGTGTTACTTTGATTGGTTAGGCTCACGATGCTTGTCAGACGATCCCGAAACTTTTCACTTACGGCAGCGCCGCCGCCGACTAAAATCACGCCAGACAAAACACTTGCGATCGCGACTTTGCGCCCGAGGTAAAGGGACATCATAAAGACCGCTGCCGCGACGCCGATCCAGGCTCCTCGGGTGTACGACCATAAAAGCGCCAATCCGCAGGCTGTTGTTGAAGCCCAGGCAATGTATTTCCACTTGCCCTTAGGCATCGCGATCGAAAATCCAAGAAGCATCATAAGGCTTAAAGCCATAGAATGGCCAAACGTCACCGGGTGGCCCCACATTCCGCGCGCTCGGTAAGAAAAGCCCCCTTCAAAATACACTTTACTCACGGGTTCGCGGTGTCCACGAATATAGTCAATGCCAGTGAAGTGTTGAAAAATCGCATAGAGGCCGATCAAGCCAAGCACCACGAGAATCGCGCGAAAGGCTTTCTCGACTTTTTCTAGAGAGACATTCAATGGGATCGCTTCAAGGCCCAATCGAATGGCTATGAAAAGTAGAACGAAGCGGGCATTTCCAATAATGAAAACCTTGTCCGCGGATTCTGGTGCTTTCAATAGCGCGCTCAAAATAATGACGACCAACAGGGCGAGAAGGCTGTAATCGCCGGCCATCAAAATCGGACGGCGAGGAAAGATGCTACTTCTCGATTGCCAAGTGACGGCGAGGCCTAGCAAGACTGAAAGCCAGCCAAAGATTTCCATGCCGGCCATGGTTGTCAGCACAGCAACGGAATACAGAAACAGCGAAGTGGGAAGTGCTTTGACGCGAAGGAAGCTAGCAATCATTTCGGATAAAACCATATTGCCATCCTAAGAGGGAACCGTAGTTCTAAGTTGAGTTTCTTGGTAACAGCGAAGCGCACCGTCGATCATTTTCTCAGAAGAAAAATCCTCTTGTGCCCTTCGTGCCGCACGCGCACGCATGGTCTGCGCCTCGTTTGGATTTTCAATAAACCACTTGATCGCGTCACACAATGCCTGGGGTTGGCCGGGTTCGACTAATATTCCGGTTCGCTTGTCGTCGACGACGTCAACAAGTCCGCCGACTTTCGACGCGATGACAGCACAGCCAGTGGCTTGCGCCTCGAGAGATACAAGCCCAAAACTTTCAAACCGCGATGGCTGAACGACGATTTGGGCTTCGCGCATCGCAGAAAGCGCGTTGGAAGTTTCGCGGTTGATCGTCACTGTTGATTCCAAGTTTAAGTCGCGAACCAGCTTTTCTAAGCTTTCGCGGCTTTTTCCTTCGCCTGAAATTTCAAGTTCCACTTTGTAGTTCAGATTTTTCAAAAGATGCACGGCCTGAATCAAAACATCAAACCCCTTGATCTCTCGAAGAAGACCAAAGGCCGCGATCTTCAAAGGTGATGTTCGGCCGAGTCCCTCGGGCCAAGGTGAAAGTACGGGTTCAATAGGATCAATTCCATTTCGGTTTAAAACGACAGGTGCTGTGTCAGTACCAATCCGCTTTATGAATTGGTCAGCAGAGTATTGGCTTTCCGCCAAAACACAGTCGGTGTATTTTCCTAAGAAGCGTTCGATCCAAGTGTAGAGAACGTTCATGACGTTGCCGTGCATCTGATGCAGGCTTCCGCCGTGCGGGGTATAGATGACTTTTGTTTCGCGCGGCAAAATTCTTAGAATTCTGCACAGTCTTGCGAACAAGCCACCTTTTGCGCCATGCCCGTGAACAGCATCGAAGAAAACACCTTTGTCCTGGGCGTCCAAAGTGCCATCCGAGGTCTTGGTGCTTTTTCTAGCGGATCTTAACCCAACAGAAAGTAGCCACAGGGTTGAAAGATCCCACGGACCCGGTGCCGAGCGCATCGAGATCGAGACCACGCGTTTTCGGATCTCTGGTTCTAGCGACAAAGTTTTTTGAAAGCCGCTGTCAGCTTGTTTCAGATCTGTGATCAAAAGGCAGTCGTGACCTTGTTCAAGGGCTCCGCGAATCAGGGTTTCGACATGAGTTCGGATTCCGCCTTCAGCGTTCCGCAAGATAAAGAGAATTCTCATTTAAAAATCCTCAGCATCTTCAAAGGAATCGTCAGTAGAAAAATCGAAAGACTGATAGCGATAAGCCGCAAGTGATAAGGGCTTTTCGAAGCCAGAAGAGTTGTTTCTAACCACGGGCCGCTAAATTGCGGAAGCATGAGATCGCGTCTTCTGGACAAAACGATGTTCAGTCTTCGGGCTGCACAGTCTTTTAGTTCGTGAAATTTCAAGTAGCGAGTGTCTCGCGACGTCAGTCGCAAGCCATCTACAGGATCCGAAACATAATGCCTTAAGACTTTCAAAAGATCGTGTTCGGTGAAACGCCGCTTGGTTTCGCGCACGGTGTAGCTGGATTCGGAAACGCGGTACCGCATAAGTGGAGAAGTCAAAATTCCAAAGCGTCCAAGTTTTGAAAAGCGAAGCCAGACATCAAGATCCGAAGAGGTGCCAAATAGTTCGCCGCGAAAGCGTCCGATATCGTCGCGATATATTGTAGACCGGGCCATCACAGATGGACAGGTGATGAAGTTTCCGAACTGCAATACCGACTTTAAGAGATCGTCGAAGCGAAACTCGGCCTTTTTGGTGTCGCGCAAAAAATCAGGTAAAAACCGTTCGCCGATTTTTTCGCCATTACTATTGATGATCGAAGCACCCGTTGCGACGGCGGAACACTCGGGATGATCTTCCAAAAATGCCACTTGGCTTTCAACCATCAAGGGTTCGTAAACATCATCGGCATGAAAAATCGCCGTATAGTCGCCTTCAGCCGCAGCAATACAGCGATTGAAGTTTCCTTCTCCGCCGACATTTTCACCATGAGCGAAAATCTGAATGCGTTGATCTCGCATCGCAAAATCGCGGGCGATTTGTACGGTGAGATCGGTCGAAGCGTTGTCGAAGATCTTCACCATGATGTCTTTGTAGCTTTGCTTTAAAACTGAATTCAAAGTCTCAGCCAAGGTCGCTTCGCTATTGTAAGTGGGTATGCAAATGGTGACGCGTTTCATTTTTCTCGCACCTGCCACCAGTAATGGATTGTCAGGATTCCCATACCAAGCGCCACACCGCCTAAGGCAACAGGCGCGGGAACATCTTTCGCGAGGTACACAAGGACACTTGGTACCACTAGGAATCGAATCATGCTTAAAATGTTGAGCTTAAGCATGTCCTTCGAGGTGATGACTGTTTTGATGAGGAAAGCTGCAGCCGCCCCTTGGCCAATGATCAACGAATAGGCCACGTACTGAAGCTCGCCGATGTGAATCGCATAAAGACTTCCCGCAAACGCAACCGCGGCCCCGATGTAATAGGGAAGGCGAGTGGGTTTCATGTTTCGTTCGCTTTGTGCGTAAAGCACAACCAGGTTTCCAATCATTCGTAAGAATTCGGCTCCGACACCAATTGCTAGGTAAAGACCCGCTTGCGGGTAGCTCCCGCCAGTCAATACATCGACAAAGTGGTGAGACAACCCCATCAATACAACCACCAAACCGAAGTAGGAGGGTACGCAGGCTCGCCAAAGATGATTCCAATTTCTTTCGCGGGTTTTTAGATCTTCGCTATGTGATCTTCGATAAAAGACCGGCAGAAATACTTGATGCACCAGCGCCTCGAAGGAAGCCGTGATGCTGCTGGCAAGACCCAAGCCGAGGCCGATAATGGAGAGGGCACCGAGGCCAGCGAAATTTTCCACCAACGGTCGATAGCCTTGCATTAATCCCCATACGGCAAAGTTCGCTATGGCGATCGGCGCCGCAAAGGACCAAAGTGGCGCCGCCATCTCTTTCATGTGTGCCGTCGAAAGTGAATTCGGTGGGGAGTCGGAGCTGACTTTTCTGACTAAGAGGCCAAACGCGAATAGCCCGAACGCTATTTGTACGGCGCCTGTGGCCAGCATCCAGTTCGAAGCATGTGCTCCACTTCTTAAAACCACGACGTAAGAAAATCCCAACGCGAGGGCTTGCGACACGACCGTCAAAACTACAAAGGAAAAACGGCGTTCGAGAATATTGAGAAGCGGAATAAAGGTATTGGCAATTGTTGCGCCTGAAACCATCACTAAAGTGGTAAAAGAAGTTTGCACCCAAGGTTCGTGCGCGCCAAGTGAGCCAACTCCAAAAAGCGAAAGAGCCGCAATCAGGAATCCAGCAAAGATCGCAGCTAACCAGGAGAACCCAAGAAAGGCTTTTAGCCCTGGTCGCAAAAATCCCGACTTTTCCCAGCCGTGAATTTCGCGGTTGAGATAAGTCCCGACCGGGTTCACCACGATCAATCCGAAAAAACCAGCCAAGGCTTGAAGCAAAAAGAAAAAGCCGACTTCATCTTGAGGCAACACATCGGTGACGGCGCGGTAAGTAAGAAAGACGATGGCAATCTGAAGCAGTCGTCCGATTCCTAATGTCAGCACCGCCGATTTATTCATGTCGCTACCGTCGATTGGATTGCGAGAGCGATGTCTTTCGCCGCGAGATCGGCATTGAAGATTCGGGCACGATCCGACTTGAGGAAATTTGCGATCGCATTGCGGTAGGCGCGCTTTTCGCTTTCGGTCATCATTATCAAAAAGCGATGAAGCTTTTCGAAATCGCGGAACTTTCTAAAATCAATGAAGCATTCTGCAGGAATATACTCTTCGATATCGGGTGCACCCCAGTAAACAGGGATGCAGCCGGCAAAGAACGAATCGAAGATTTTTTCTGAAATATAACCGGGAATTTTTTCGGCATTTTCAAAACAGATCGAAAAATCAAACTGCTTCATGGTCTCTAGCTTCGAATCGACTTTTCCACCAAAGCACTTCGACCGCGATTCGGGAAGGTGACGAAGAATTCCAAGCTTGCGAAGTACTTTGGTGCCGAAGCCGCCTTTGAGGTAGGAATGCTCCCACCCAACACCGTAGTAAGTGAAATCACTCGGCGCGTGCGTTTCGAACCATTTAATCGCTTCGCGACGTGCGGTGTAGAGTTCGATGGGACTTGAGACGGATTTATTTCCAGCAATCAAAGTGACAAGCTTCGGGCGCTTGCCGATTTCACCTGGTGCAGGACCAGCGGCGGAGTGATCGGCGTCGGAGCCCGGAATGACGTTTGGAAACTTATGCGTGAAGCCGCCTCTTAGGTACTTGGCACGCGAGTCTTTCGAAGACAGGAGATCGCTTCCCCACGTTAGAACCGCGGCGACTTCTTTGTGAAAACTTAAGTCCCAGTTGTCGGGACGAATCAGCGCACTTTCAAAAATCATCAGGACAGATTTTTTCAGAAGTCCTTTTGATCGAAGGTCCGCCTCGAGGCCTTTCTTCGGCCGTTCATTGAAAACAATCAGATCACTTTGCTCAGGAGGGTAGATGTCACAGGTTCTAAGATCGATTCCTAAAAGCAGAAGTTCGTTGCGGAGCGCGAAGAACCCATACAGACAATCGTCACGGTTGAGACTTCGGTTGGTGATATCGAAGATTCGGCCTTCTTGAAGAGCGGGATCGACGACAAAGCTGGCTCTGTATTTCGGCTGAACCGTCGGCTTCACGCATGCACCCCGGGCGCGCGCGGTGACTTCTGCTTAAGCTGTCGTTCAACAGTTTCAAGAATGTCTTTCCAGCGTGCGGTATAACCGTCGGTTTGGGCGCGGCGCTCTCCGGCTTCCCGGATCGCTTCGCGTTCTTTGTCGTGCGAAAGATAGTATTTCACTTTCTCGATCGCCTCACTCGGCGACTTGTAGGTGATGATTTCAGTTCCGTGATCAAACCAATCTTCTAGTCCAGGCACATCATCCGAAATTTGAAAGCCACCAAAGTAGGGGATTTCAAAATTTCGGGCTTTGATCTGGCTTCGGTTTTTACGACTCTTGATCGCAAGCGGAAGCGCCTTCCAGTGCGAAAGCAAATAGGGAAGCTTCAAAGACGTACTATTTCCGATGTTCAGATTGATTTTCGAATGGCGAAAAAGGCTGTTCATTTCTTCGCTCTTCAATGGACCAGCAGGCCAACCCAGGCCATAGGCGTGAACATTGATGCCGGCCCTCATTAGCGAATTCACAATCCACGCGCGGTACGGGTGAAACTGTCCAACGAAGCTCACGTCATATTTGTAAGCGCCTTCAAACTTCGGACGCTGGTGGAGATCGATCGCGGCCCATTGGCTGACGATCACATTTTTCACACCTAAAGCTTGATACTTAGGGACGCTAAATTTGTCGGTTGTGACACAGAAATCAAAAGCCGTGGCATAGTGCTTTGTGAAATTGTCAAAGCGCCACGTATCGTCGCCAAACCAATTCAGTGTCGGCGCGATCTCCCTCAATTTGAAAAGAGTTTCGACTTTAAACTGATCGCGAAAAAGACAGAACGAAACAAGATCAGGTTTTACCCTGGCCGCAGTTTCCAAAAGTCGTGTCTGTAAATTCGCAGACCCTGCTAAGTCATCGTCATAGTAAAACGGAATGACTTCGTGGCCTAAGGCGGTCATCGCTCGGCGAAATCCGTACTCGCCGATCGTGTTGATTCCGCGCTTTGGATCGCCATAGTCGTATTGGATATCAACGAAGAGAATTTTCAACCGAGCATCCGCTTTTGAAATTCTGCAATCTGTTTCAACGTCAGAAGTTCTTTTGATTCCTGGTGAGTGCGATACCAATCTGCTGTCCATGAAATCGTCTCATCAAAGTTCAGAACCGGCTTCCAAGAAAGTTCGGTGCGCGCTTTTGTGGAATCGAGCTTTAGGAAGTGCGCTTCATGGGGACTGCTCTGACTCGCAAGTGGGTCCACTTGAAATTTAATGCCGTCCCATTTTTTCGAAATGCTCGAAAGGATCTCGCCAACCGTGACACAAGACTCTTCGTCGGGGCCAAAGTTGAATCCCGTTGCCGCTTTCGCATCGCCATTTAATAATTTCGCTGCGACGAGAAGATATCCAGACAATGGTTCAAGCACGTGCTGCCAGGGCCGAATGGCCGATGGGTTTCTGATCTCGGTGATTTTCCCTTGGGCGGTGCCGCGAATCAAATCTGGTATCAGGCGATCAGCCGCCCAATCGCCACCACCAATGACATTCCCGGCGCGCACACTTGCCATCAGGACCTTGTGATCAACACCATACTTCGCAACCGGAAAATAACTTCGCTGATAGCTTGAAAAAAGAATCTCGGCACAACCTTTAGACGACGAATACGGATCGTACCCGCCCATGGGGTCGGACTCTTTGTAACCGACAAGAGTTTCTTTGTTTTCGTAACACTTGTCGCTTGTGATATTCAAAATGGATAGCGAACGAACCGCTTCTTTCTTCCGTTTCTCATTCAGCGCACGTGCTGCTTCGAAGACTTTCAGCGTTCCCATGACATTCGTTTCATAGGTTTCAATCGGATCGCGGTAGGACTTCAAAACAATGGGCTGGGCTGCCATGTGAATAATCAAATCAGGATCGCACGCAAACATTGCATCTCGAAGCGATTGATAGTCACAGATGTCGCCAATCACCGATTCGATTTTCAAAATTCCGCGTTCGCGAAGAAGTTCGAAATGTGACGGTTTGCTAGGAGCCGCAAGCGCATAGCCGGTGACGTTTGCGCCAAGGCCTTGAAGCCAGAGCGCCATCCACGAACCTTTGAAGCCCGTGTGGCCTGTGAGGAAAACTTTTTTTCCCTGAAACGCGCTCGTGATGGCGGTCTTCGCGTTGGAATCCATTGTGGCTATCACACTTTCCAGGGCGCGCGGCCCGAGGCCCAAATAGCCTCAAGATCTTGTTTGTCGCGCAAAGTGTCCATGCACTTCCAAAAGCCCTCGTGTCGGTAGGCAGCGATCTGACCTTTAGAAGCCAAAGCTTCCATCGGTGTGCGTTCGAAAATAGTTTTGTCGCCTTCGGTGATCGAATCAAAGATCGAAGGTTCGCAAACAAAGAAGCCACCATTGATCCAAGACCCATCGCCACGCGGTTTTTCTAAGAATCTTGCGACCGAGCTATCTTCTTTGATGTCGACAACTCCGAAGCGGCCTTCGGGTTGGATCGCCGTCAGCGTTAAAGTTTTTTTCTGAGCTTTGTGAAATTCCACAAGCTTCTTGATGTTGAGGTCGGTGACTCCGTCACCGTAGGTGAGCATAAAGGGCGCGCCATCAAGATACTTACGAGCGCGAAGCACGCGGCCACCGGTCATAGTTTCAGGACCAGTTTCCACCAAAGTGATTTTCCAATCTTCACTTTCGTTCGAATGAACGGTCATCTTTCCAGTTTTCGTGTCGATCGTGACGTCGCTTTGGTGAAGGTAGTAATTCGCGAAAAATTCTTTGATCAAGTAACCCTTGTAGCCAAGTAGCACCACGAACTCGTTAAACCCATGGGCCGAATAATGCTTCATGATGTGCCACAAAATCGGCTTCCCCCCGATTTCAATCATCGGCTTGGGGCGGACCACCGTTTCTTCTCCGATGCGTGTACCGAGGCCACCAGCCAAAAGTGCGACTTTCATGAAGTTACTCCTGTCGTAAACAACGGATACATCTAGCGAAAATTTGGACTGAAGTCCCATGATGCGCACAGTGTTAAGCGGGCGCAACCGTGACAGATGGAGGCCAAGAGTTTTACCCCAGATTTAGCCCCAGATTTAATAAGACGCTTAGCTTGGCATCGATTTCATTCATGACGATTGCCGGTACTACGCCCATTTTTTTTACGAAAGATCGGTTATCGAGTGAGCGAATCTGATCAATGAGGACCTCCGTTTCAAGTTTGTTTCCCGCCATACCTGGCGCGATCACTGTGCGCATAATGTTTTCCCCTGCAAGCCGAGACGTACATACGACAACAACCGTGGAGGGGTGCGGAAGGGCATTCAAAAAGTCTGTTTGAATGACGATGACAGGGCGGACTTTCCCAGGCTGAGTGCCATTTCGGGCACCAAGATTTGCCCACAACAGGTCGCCGCGTTTAAGCTTCAAGGTTTGTACTCCTCGTCGTATTGCGGAATCATTTGCTCTGGTACGCCATGGGTTTCGTCGAGAGATTCTTGCGAATCTTCACGGTTAATTTCCGCTGCGCGCCGAAATTCGGCCGCAAGATAGTCTCGGTCAGTTTTCAGTTTCAAGAGTGCGAGGCCCTGGCGGATGACGTCCACTTTCGATTTGGCTTCAAGCTTCGTCATCAGTTCGTTGACGATCTCTAGTTCCGCCGGCGGTAGTGTAATGCTCGACTTCACGTTTTTCTTGTCCTTCTTGGCAGACTTAGCAGTATGACGTTTCATACCTTTATAATACCAGTGTTTCGTGCCGATGAAAAGCCACTGCATCCGGCGGTCCGAACTTCAGGCGCAAGTATCTGATATAGCGGGTCTTTCCGGGGCCGGCTGTCGGAATTATTTCGCGAATCGAACTTCACTCTCGACAGCGATCGCCTATTAAATTAATTGAGAAAGGGCTAATATTGCTAATACCAACTTAAATTGGTATTCTCTTAAGAATCGAGGCTCCGGTGCCGATAAGTGGTAAAGAGATGCTTAAGCTCTACTTGGCAGACGGGTGGATTATTTTGCGTCAAAGAGGCTCTCATGTTGTTGTCGGCAAAGGTAAGCTACGGCAGGTGATCCCGGTCCACGGGAACAAAGACTTAAAGCGTGGTCTTGAACGAGCTTTATTACGCGTTTTAAACGCGAAAAAAGAGGATTGAAACGTGGTTTATCATTTTAAAGTTCAAAAAGAGGCCGATGGGTACTGGGCCGAATGCATCGAGCTTAAGGGCTGTCTCACACAAGGTGATGATCTCGAAGAAATAGCTAAAAATGCGGCTGAGGCCTTGAACGTTTATTTGTCAGAACCCGAAGAGTCCCGCTTACTTTTTCCCTTACCGAAGAAGCGGATCAGCCAGCGAGGAAAAATCATCAAAGTAGCGGTCGAGCCAGGTGTCGCTCTGAGCCTTCTATTAAAGCACATTCGTGCGAAGCGAGGGCTTACGCAAACCCGAGTCGCGACGATGTTAGGCTTTGCAAATCTCTATTCGTATCAAAAGCTAGAGTCGCCCAAGCTCGCGAACCCAGAGCTAAAAACACTCTCTCGGTTAAAGACTGTATTCCCCGAGTTGAATCTCGAGGATTTGGTAGGGTGATAGATTTCTAGTAAGCCTTGTCGCTGACAAAGCCTTTGAAGATCGTAAGGAAAATGATCTTGAGATCCAGCCACACCGACCAGTTTTGGATGTACTGAAGATCGTACTGAATACGACGTTCCATTTTATCGAGCGTGTCGGTTTCTCCACGGCAGCCGTTGATCTGCGCCCAGCCCGTGATGCCAGGTTTTACTTTGTGGCGCTGAAAATAAAACTCCACTTTATCTTTGTATTGATCGTTCATCGACACAGGATGCGGCCGTGGTCCCACGATCGACATCCGGCCTTGAAGAACGTTAAAGAATTGTGGAAGTTCGTCCAAAGACGTGCGCCGAATGAAAGCGCCAACGCGGGTCACGCGCGGGTCATTTTTCGTGGCTTGCGTGAAGGCGCCAGAAGATTCCATCACGCGCATGGATCTAAACTTATAGACCTTGATCACCTTACCGTCCCAGCCGTGCCGTTCTTGTTTAAAGACGACGGCACCACGCGATTCCAAGCGAATGGCGATCGCGACCAAAACCAGAATCGGGCTGATTAAAACCAAAATGATGGCGGCCAGCACGCGGTCTTCGATTTCTTTGATGACTCTGTTCATCCCAGAAATCGGCGACGAATTGATGTCGACCACGGGGATACCAGCGACATCCGAAATCGAATGGCCAAGCAAAAGCTTGAAGCTAAAAATATTTGGAACAAAGCGAATCTGAATGGTCGAATGCCGTAAGGCAAAAAGCAGTTCGCGCACGCGCTCTTCGGCTTTTAAAGGAAGAGCGATCCAAAGCTCTTGAATGTCGTGTTCTTTGATGAAGGATTCTAGGTTGACGCTTTTTGAAGCGCGAACGGGGATGGTTTTGAGCGCTTCTTCGGCACCCATTAGGCTGCGCGCTTTGACGTTGTCAGCATCGTCATCAAGAAACGAAACGATGTTAAAGCCGGCCCACTCGGCATCTTTTAGGCGGTCAGCGACCATTTGCCCCAGTTCACCGGCGCCAAAGATGACGATGTTTTTCTTATTCCACCCTCGGCCCCGAAGTTCGCGAAGGCCTATGACCATGAGGCGCTTAAATAAAAACAGCAGAACAATTGATAGTAGAGCCCACGAACCAAACCAGATCCGCGAATACCAAGCCGTCGTCTTTAAGAGGGCAGAAGATACGACGAGGAGCGACATAACCACGCCAACAGACCCGATCGTCGCCCGAAGCTGTTCCAGCCAACTGCGCCCGCGCCACGACCGATAGTGATCAAACGCCGGAAAAACCACAAAAGTGAGTGCCGCCGCCAGCAAAAGCCCAGTCTCATAGTACGAAGAGAGCTGAAAATTACCCGCGTAGAGCCAATACGCCACGACGCCAGCCAATACGACGGTCCCAGCATCCAGCACACGTGCCGCAAGAATCAGCACACTTTCGTTTTTGCTAAGGAAGTCGTTTTTGTTTTTGAAGTGCATTGCTCCCACCCGCAAGTTGTATTGTGATACCGTATTGGTGTCCACGCCGCGCTGCTTATTTTTATATTGAGACGCTCTAGCGAATCGGAAGTGGGTAGTACATTTGCACTTTTCAATAGTTTACGTTTTCTGGAGCTCCTTTGTTACGAATCTCGAAGCCTATCCTAAGCCTTTTCGTGGTCGGCTTGGTTTATGGCTATTGCCTGATTTATTCCACGAATTCAATTCACGAAGCATTGGTTTCAAATACCGCTACCATTTTGTACATCGCCATTACTGGTGTTTTATCGCTGACATACGCGTTTAAATTAAAAATTGAAAGATTACGAAATAGCATTTTCGTGTGTTTAGCTGGTGTTGCCGGCCCGTTGGGAATACTAATAGCTAGTCATTCAATGGGCTACGCTGAGAAAATGTTCTGGGTGGCCGACTCCATCAATACTCATCATCCTGGAGCGCTATTTTTCTTCTCCTTTATTAGCGGTGAAAGCCAGCTTCCTATTCAAAGTCTTTGGGAAAATCTCACGCCAGGCGCGGTGACCCATGCTTGGGTTGCACTATGGTATCTGTTGGTCGAACCGAGTGCGGTTGTCTCAACGATCGCTCTGGTCTTTCTGAAGTTCGTTACAGGTTTGATCTTGATAAAGCTGCTAAAGGAATTTTTCGACAGGTTCTGTGAGCCTCCCGGTAGTAGTGCTTATTTAGCAACGGCGATATTTTTTTGGGTCCCAACAGTCACGTTTCATACAATCGTTCTTTACAAAGAGGCCATGGTACATCTGGCATTCACATGTGTGTTGTTATGCATTTTTAGGCTATTGAAGCGACAACATCTTGGGAGCATTGGACTACTTATTTTGTCTATCTCTGTGCTCCTCATTGAAAGATTTTATGTCGCGGCGACGTTGCTTCCGCTCCTCCTTTTTGTCTCGTGGCAAGCATTGAGCAGAAGAAACATACTTTTATCGGTTCTTGTCGTGGGCGTCATCATCGGTGTTGTCTCGCTTTATGGCGCAGAGATCTCGCCGTTAGAGCTTATGGCTAAAATCAAACAACAACGTCTGTATCACGCTTCATTCAGCGACGTATCCTTTAAATTCAATTACGAGATTCCTTATATAGTAGCACTGGGGAAGGCGCTATTTACGCCCATTTGGTCGCCGGACAAGATCAAAATGTTCACGGGATTAAGCACCCTTGTTACGTGGGGAGCATTTGTTCACTACTTTGTCGTGCTCACTTATTTGGTAGGATCCTACCGGCTAGCTCGGCGTGGAAGCACTTTTCAAATGCTTATCTTGCAGAGCCCGCTACTAATATTCCTATTGTTCGCTGCGTACATTAGCCCATGGGCAGGCCGAGTGAGAGATAGCTACTACCCTTTATTCGTTATTTTCGCTGCTACATATTGGGGCCTAATGATTCAATTTTCCATAAATTGTATAAAAATAAAACTTCAGCAATCTGACCCCACTCGCATCGGTTAGAAGAATAAACGATCGCCAGCAATACAACTACGGACGAACTCTATCGGCTAGTGCGTTACGATTGAATGTGGCAAAAATGTAGTAAAAGTAGTTTCGCCAGCTAAAGCCAGCTAGCATAGTCTTTTCCACTTCCGCTAGTTGCGTTGGGTTCGACATGTCGATACCTTTAATTTGCGCTAGGCCGGTAATCCCCGGACGAAAATCAAAGATTCCGAAGCGGTCTCTCGATTCAATCAGCTCGTGTTGGTTGGGTAAACATGGCCGCGGGCCCACAAGACTCATTTCTCCTTTAAGAACATTCATAAGCTGCGGAAGTTCGTCGAGTTTCGTAGCGCGAAGAATTTGACCAAGCGGCGTAATAGCGGCTGAATCTGCCAAATGTGTCGCTACGGATGCCGTACAAACCGCCATGGTTCGAAACTTGTACATTTGGAATAAGCTTTTCGATTTACCAACACGAGTTTGAACAAAGAGTGGTGATCCTGTGTCCAATAATCCCAGCAGATAAATGACCAAAAAAAGTGGGGCCAGGATAATCAGACCGATCGTTGCGAATGTGATATCTAAAATTCGAATCAATCAACACCTCCGTTAACAGCGAACGCACGATGTAAATCTTCGCGAAGAGTTCTTGGGGGTGACCACCCCAGTTCTTTCGAAATTTTGCGGGTATCAACTTTCAAGTTTCCAAATAGGCGAGCGTAGAGCGGAGACTTGCCGGTTACTGCCGCCGCGACTCTAAAGAGCTCTTTTGGTATCGGAACGAGCTTTGGCGCAACGTTCATCGCTTCTGCAATAAGCTCAATTAGCACTTTTGTACTGACCGCATCAGCATCGGCAATGTTGAAAGTTTCATTTTTAGCGTTAGGGTGGTGCAAAACTGTTAATATCGCATCGATTAGGTTG
Organism: Deltaproteobacteria bacterium; assembly: GCA_017302795.1. Classification (GTDB taxonomy): domain Bacteria; phylum Bdellovibrionota; class Bdellovibrionia; order Bdellovibrionales; family JAMPXM01. The sequence continues at coordinate 114,853 of JAFLCB010000003.1, forward strand.
AAGACAGAAACCATGCTTCGTTCATTATTTTTGGCGTAACTGAATGGTAGCGGGAAGCCACGGCGTATAGCGCGACTAAGGGACAAGAGATTTCCTTTTACGCCAGGCCCGTAAACCAATGGTGGGCGCAGAATGCAGATTTCTAAATTGGTGTCCTGTGCGATTTTTAGAAGTCCAGTTTCGGCCTCATGTTTCGACAATGCATAAGGATCGTTATTTAGGTGTTGTGAAATATCAGTTTCTTGATATCCGTATTTCTGCGGTGTAAGCGACCCGTCGCCACAAACTTTGATGGTGCTGATGAAAACCATTCGTTTTACGCCGGCCACAGCTGCTTGCTCTGCTAAGCGCAATGTTCCGACTAAGTTAACTTCTTTATAGAGTTTAAGATCTTCCGGTTTGTCCTGCATGACGTGCGCGCGCCCTGCCAGGTGAATGACGTGACTAACGCTCTCAAGTGCTTTCCGCCAATCTGAATTTGATCCGATTCGCCCAACAGCGATGGATTTGGGTGTTTGGGGATCAAATTTGCTGGTTGCGCAAGCAAAGTCTACTTCAGACGTTTTCAATAGACTATCAACAAGCTGTCGACCCACGAATCCACTGCAGCCGGTTATTAGGATCTTTTTTGACGAAATCACCTCAGACATTGCCCGTTCGCTTTGAAAGTTGGGCTTGCAACTGGCGCGCAGCGCAGACCTGTTCAATAACTTGGAGGAAAAGTAGGGCTTGTTGCCGCCGTGAAAAACGCGCTGCGGATTTTTGACTATTTTCTTCGAAGATTGCCAACTGCTGCCGGTTTTGTCTGAGCGATAAAACGGCATTAGCAAGTTCCATCGGATTTTCGGCGGCCACGCAAAGCCCTGCTTGGCAGGATTCAATAATGTTTGTGGCTTCGCCTTTCGGTCCCGCATAGAGAATAGGCTTTCCCATTCCCATTGATTCAAAGATTTTGGAGGGTATTACTCCTTCGAAAAGTTTTTGATTTCTTAAGCTAACGAGCGAAATGTCACAGAGGCTCCAATATTTTTGGATCTCGGCTTTGGGTTTTGCTCCCACCAAAATTACATTTTCCAAACCATGAAACTCAACTGCGCTCTTGAGGGCGGCTAGCTCCGCTCCATTACCGACAAATAGGAAGGCGATTTCATCAAACTCTTTTAGAATAGCAGCGGCATCAACGACGCTGCTTAACCCGTGTGCCATACCAATCGTGCCGACGTAACCTATAACAAACTTATGCTGTAATTTAAGCGTAGCGCTGAGGTTTGGGTCTTTAGGGCGCGGTTGGTACTTTTCAAGTTCAACGCCATTAACAATGACCTCGATTTTATGTGGGGGTATACCGCGCTCGACAAGGTCGACTTTAAAAGAGTTGGTCAGCGCAACAACGCGAGCAGCTTGCTGATACAAAAACAATTCTATCCATTCAAAAGGCGCCAGAAGAACGGGTTTCCTAATTGCGCCGACTGCACGCACCGATGCCGGCCACAAATCGGAAAGCTCGAAAATAAAGGGTTTGCGCTTAACTTTTGCAACGAACCAGCCGCTAACAGCAGTAAAGAACTGGGGTGAGGTCGCAACTACAACATCCACATCTCGTTCTCTGAGACCATTTAATGCGCTAACAAACATAAACGAAAGAAAGTCGAGAACTCGCCTAATGACGCCACTGTTTGGAGCAATATAGGTTTTGACGCGAATTACCCGTATTCCGTCGATGACTTCCTCTTGTCGCCAACAGTTTGTGTATCCCTCAAACAACTTACCGCTGGGGAAGTTTGGATGGCTCGTGATGATCGTTACCTGGTGTCCCGCCCTGCGCCAGTAAACTGCCCTTTCAGCAACGCGTGTAGCGGCAGCGTTGTGTTCCGGCGGATAGTTCTCAGTCAAAAAGAGAATGTGCAGAGAATTGTTCACGGCTGATTTCGGATTCGTTCGGCGAGCTGAATGGTAGTTGATGTAACCTCAAGCAGCTCCTCCCACGGCGTTGGACTTTGTTGTTTCCCTTGTATCGCTAGATGAAAGTTTTTTACAAAGGTCGTTTGTCCTTTGTCCTGTGACCACAGCTTTGTCCCGCGAAATGTGCCGAAACCAAAGGCTTTAAGGGATTTAAAATTGTCGATCTGAAGTGCTTTTCCCTGGCAGAAAATTTCAATGCGCTCTTTGGGGAATGAGCGATGCCCATTCGCGACGTATAGAATTGTAGCTATTGATCCATCGACAAATTTCAATAGCACCGAGAAATGGTCTTCGGCGTTGCCACTTGCACCAATAGGCTTTGCCGCAATGACTTCGCTTTGGGCAATCGGGGAACTGGCAAGAAATCGCGCAAGGTCAATAAAATGGCAGCCCTCGCCTATGAGCCGTCTGCCTTCAGTGAATGATTGTGTCCAATGATCAGGTGGAATCAGCCCTGCGTTCACAGTTACGTTTATGACCTTTGGACCCAGCAATCCGCCTAGCAGTTCGCTAGCTTTTGTAATTAAAGGGGAGCACCGACGGTTAAATCCGACAGCCAAAACCGGTCGGTTGTCAGGTGGCATTGTCGCGTACGCCCGCGTTAGCGCTTTCAGTTGATCTAAGTCGACCGCTAAAGGCTTCTCGACGAAAACGTGTTTGCCAGATTTAAGCGCGCTTATTACGAGATTCGCATGCTGTGAATGCCGAGTCGCAATCACAACTGTATTCCCTGAACTATGTTTCCACGCCTCCGTTAGATCGGTGCTTGCAAACTCAAATCCAAATTTCTTCGCGGCATAGGCCGCTGTAACTCCTCGACTCGTGATAACCGTGTGGAGGTCAAAACCTGAACCTTTGAAAGCCGGAATCAATGTGCGGTTCGCGTAGTTGCCTGCTCCCACAAAGGTGACTTTCGAATCCGTTGGCGCACTTATTCGCCCCCCATCAAGCGTCCCTTGTGTTGGCAAGGTTTTAGTCAGCGTGGCTACATTTGGATAATCCATAAGGACCCCTAGGGAAGGGGTATTGCTAGCGATCAGCTCGTACGCCTCAGCCGCTCTTTGGATTGGGAATCTGTGGGATATGAGGAGATCTGTTCGAATTGCCCCCGAACTAAGCAAGTCTAAAATTGCCTCGAAGTTTCTTCCTTCGGTCCAGCGTACATAAGGAAATGGGTAATCGATTCCTCGTTCTTCATAATTCGGATCGTATCGGCCGGGACCATAGGAGCACGAAACTTGAAATGTTAATTCTTTTTTAAAGAATTCCGTTCTGGAGAACTCGGGGCCTGTTGTTCCAACCAAAACAACGCGCCCCTTTTTTCTGCACATTTGGGATGCTTGTATTAATGGTTCGTTTGAGTCAGTAGCAGCGGCGATCAGAACGCCGTCAACACCACGTCCTCTTGAAAATTCGCTGGCCTTTTCTAGGAGGGCCGATGAGTCGCTCGCATTGAAAGTTTCAAAACCGAGTGATCTTGCAGTCGCTAGCCTAGTTTCGTCAAAATCGACCCCTAACACTCGGCAGCCATTTGCGCGTAGTATTTGCCCAGCGAGCAGTCCAATTAAACCAAGCCCAGTAACAACAAAGTTTTCGCCGATAGTGGGTTTCGCGAGACGAACGCCTTGCAAAGCAATGGCAGCTAAAACGGTGAAAACGGCCTGTTCATCAATGACATTTTCAGGAACCTTGGCGCAAAGAATTGCGGGTGCGACAACAAGTTCGCAGTGGTTACCATTGGAAACGACTCGGTCGCCGATCACAAAGTCCGCGACACCAATGCCGACATCCACGACAGTGCCAACTTGCGAATATCCTAATGTGAGTGGCGCATCAAGCTTGTCCATGACGGCTTGGTAAGTTGGCAAAAAACCGTCTGTTTTGATTTTGTCGAGTACCATCCGAACTTTATCAGGCTGTTGACGAGCTTTATTTATCCAATTCGCTTCGCCAAATTCGACTAGCATACGCTCAGTACCGGTTGAAATGAGCGTTTTGTTTGATTGAATTAAAAGCTGCCCACGACCAAGCTGGGGTGCCGGGACATCTTCAACTTCAACTTTGCCATTTCGCAGGTTTTGTATGACTTGCTTCACTTAATTTCCTTGGCACCTTTGTGTGTGTGTGTGTCATCGCACGTGAATTGCGAAGTGGCAATTGCTCCGACGGTCCTTGGGACGGCGAGAATGGCGCGGCGCATCTGTCGGCCTAAGGAAGACTCGTGTTCGGACTATCGTTTTGACCTAGTACGCAATAGCGTGCGATTCCCTCTGATCATGAACGCGGTGCTAAATTATCTAAAAAGTCGGCGGGTGAGCTTTCGACATCTAGGTGTCGATGTGTTGATGTCGGTTTCCGCAATGAGCGTCGCAATCTTGTTGCGACTTGGCACGGATGGCGCTTTTCCCCCGATATACGAATTAATTGCGATTGTTGTTACGCTTGTATTAGCACGATTCGCTGCAATGTATTCATTTGGCTGCTATTCGGTCATGTGGCGATACATTTCCACCTCGGACTCAGTGCGCCTCGCCCAAGCTGTGCTCGCATCAAGTGCGGTCATTATAATTTTGACGTTTATGTTCCCGGATAACATCGCGCGCTTACCCAGATCAGTGTACCTGATTGAGGCTGCAGTTGCGGTCCTTGGTTTAATGGGCGCGCGATTGGCGAGGCGCCTTCTTTATGAAGGGCGCGCCGTTAAGCAAACCAAAATTGGTAAACGTGCTTTGATCTATGGTGCAGGTCAAAACGGTCGCCATTTGTCTCAGCGATTCCGTTCAGATGCGGCGTTAGGCATTCACGTGGTCGGCTTCATCGACGATGACCCGTCTAAATCTGATTTGGTAATTGGCGGCGTTCCAGTCCTTGGCGATCGAAACTCGCTATCACATGTTGTTGATCAGTTTTCTATTTCAGAGGTAATTGTCGCAATTCCTGATTTGAAAGGTGATTCCCTTCGCGATCTGGTGATTGCCACGAGGCCATTCAACATTAAGCCGCGAATTATTGCTAAACTTGAAGTGGGAGGGACGCAAAAGCTCGCTCGCGATGTTGAAATTATACGAGAAGTCGAACTGACTGACTTGCTAAATCATCCGCCGCGCATTGTGGATCTTGAACCTGTCAAAAAGCTAATTGGAGGGCGTTGCATTTTAGTGACGGGTGCGGGTGGATCGATTGGTTCAGAACTATGCCGGCAAATTATGAAGTTCGGACCAAGGAAGCTTGTCTTGCTCGATCATGCAGAATTTAACCTATACGAAGTTGATCGCGAACTAAGACTTGCGACGCACGACATGGAGCGCGTTCTCCCGGCCCTCGTGGATTTGAAAGACTTTGCATCTTTAGCGCATGTTATGCGTAAGTACTCTCCCGAGATTGTCTTTCATGCTGCTGCCTACAAACATGTTCACTTGGTAGAGAGCAACCCGTTTCCTTCTATTTTGAACAACGTTGAAGGAACAAAGAATCTATTGCAGCTTTGTGAACAGCTTGGAGTTGCGAACTTCATTATGATTTCAACAGACAAGGCGGTAAATCCCGCTGGCGTGATGGGTGCAACAAAACGAGTTTGTGAACTTCTCGTAACAGAATTTGCGAGGAGATTAGGTAAGAACTACTGCGCAGTACGTTTTGGCAACGTTCTAGGAAGCAGCGGCAGCTTAATTCCACTTCTGAAAAACCAAATTGAATCTGGAGGTCCGATTACGATAACGCACCCAGAAATGACAAGGTTTTTTATGCTGATTCCAGAAGCTGTGGCGCTGGTGTTGAAGGCCGCCACAATTTCTAATCCAGGCGATATCAGCGTATTGAAGATGGGCGAGCCAGTTAAAATTCTTGATGTCGCGAAAAGTTTAATGATGCTGATGGGAAAGTCAGAGGATGGGATTCCAATCATTTTCACAGGAATTAGGCCCGGGGAAAAAATCTTTGAAGAATTGTATATTCGTGGAGATGAAATTGAGACCGAGCATCCTGACATTTTGACCATTCCATTTGGCGATACGGATGGTTCAGATAGTGAATTTCTTGGGCTTATTGCAAAGGTAGATGAGTTACTTAAGAATGCTAGGACTGCGAACGACGAAGCACTTAAAGTTTTAGGTGATCTTGTAAAATCAAACGGCGCAGGGAAGTTGGAGGCGCAACTCGACACCGGGCGGGTATTGAATTTAGCGCCGCGGAGAGATCACTAATCGATGCGACTATCTGAACTCTACTCAAGAGCCAAATCGCTACCATTGCACGTGCTGTTTTTAAAAGCGACGGCGATGTTGCTTCGATTGATACGTCGCCGACTAGATCTTATTCGTGATCTATTGATACCGACGCTGGGGTTCCAGCCAGGTCCTGGTGATAAAGGGAGCTCAGCGCGCATACGACAGTATTTTTTTGCACCAGAGGCTTTTGTTGCGCATGAACAAGCTAAGTTTGGCGCGCTGGCTGCGAAGACGCTCAACCACGAATTTGATTTATTAGGCAGTGGATGGGTCCGTGTTTTTCACGGAATGCAATGCAAAGGTATTGAAGACGTTTTGTTCCCTCCCAAACTTAACCCGGAGGATAATTCAAGCCAAAATATTCTCGAACGGTTGAATTGGGCAAATCGAGCTAATGCGGGCAGAATCAGATCGCTCATTTCACCAAGCTACAAACCCATTGATTGGCATTTGGATTTTAAGTCGGGCTTCAGATGGGATGAGGGCGCCTATTGGACTTCTGTACCGTACGGTCATCTCGCCGGGGTTGATGTAAAAGTCCCGTGGGAGCTATCGAGATGCCACCATTTGGTTTGGCTAGCGGTAGAGTTTGTCAATCATCGTGATCTCAAAATGTCGAATGAGTTTAGGGATCAGATCTTGGACTTCATATCTTCCAATCCTCCTAAGTTTGGCGTAAATTGGCGCTGCCCAATGGACGTCGCGATTCGTGCTTCGAACTGGCTGTACGCTCTCGATATTTTTCGGAGTGCCGGCGCGACTTTTGATTCAAAATTCATCGAGGTTTTGGAGGCAAGCCTCTACTCGCACGGCAATTTCATTCGACATAATTTAGAGCGAGGACCAGATTTTCGCGGCAATCATTACCTTGCGGATATTGCAGGTCTAGTGTTCATTTCATCATATTTGGAGGGCCCGAAAGCAGACGAGTGGCTGAAGTTTTCGGCTGTGAGCCTTCTTGAAGAGCTTGAGTATCAATTCTTTGAAGAAGGCACAAACTTCGAAGGCTCAACGGCCTATCATCGGTTGTCTTCAGAAATGTTCATATACCCTGCTTTGTTGCTCTTGCTTCTTCCGGCGCATAAAAAGTCCCTAATATCCCCACTTGTTTCAGCGCGCTTTGGTGGGGCTGAATCGGATTTGTGGCTAGCCGTCTGGCCTAGCTTCGTATTTAGCCGCCTGTCAGGCATGGCAAGATTCGTAATGGACATAACATGTCCTGACGGCAACATTGTTCAAATTGGTGATTGCGATAATGGGCGTTTTTTAAAGGCGTCGGTAAGGGTTGGCGATGAACTGGACGAACGACACCTTAGTCATACACATATCGTTGAATTGATAGATTTTATTTTGAATTATAACAAAAATGTTATTTCGAATTTTCAGCTAAGGTCTTCAGAAGTTGCGATACTCAGCGCAACTTTCGAAAAGCACAATGTGTATGAGCGCACTCAAACTGCAGAAACATCTACGCTACCGCAAATTTCTGTTCCTGACTTGCCCGAGAATCTACCTCCTCTTCAACAAGAATATCGCATTTCCGGCGTGCCGATTGGCGAATTAGTGTTCTCACCTTATCCCCAGTTCGGACTTTACATCTGGCGAACAAATGGATTTTTTCTTTCCGTTCGGTGCGGCGAGATCGGACAAAAGGGCCGAGGTGGGCACGATCACAACGACCAGCTTTCTGTTGAGTTATGGATTGATAGTAAGCCAATAATACGCGATCCAGGTACCTACATATATACGCCTTTTCCTGACCTTAGAAATTCCTTTAGATCTGTGACGTCTCATTTTACCCCGCATATTAGATCGGCCGGTGAGACAGGGGACCTATCGCGGGGTCTTTTCTTTATTTGGAAGCCAGTACGAGGGGTTTGTTTGCGGGCTGATGTAAATTACTTTTTGGGATACTACATTCAAGACGGAAATCAGATTTTTAGAGAAATTAGATTGGAGCGCTGTTCAGTTGTTATTCTGGATTATAGCAATTGTACACTTACCAATTTGGAAGGACTGATCAATGCTGCAGCGGCTGCATACTCGAGAGGATATGGGCATCGAGATTTAGCGGATCAGAACTTATAGTGATCCGCCGCTGACCCAAGATTAAATCAAACCTCGAGGATCGAAGCTTAAGGAGAGATGGGTGTATCAATGAATTTCAGGCATAATGCACTCTTTGAAGAGAACATTTACGGGCACGTAAAAAAAGTTCGGCTTCTAAGAAGTTCTATTCAAAACTATCCCTCCAAAAACGAATTAATTCAATTATTGGATATAGGCTGCGGCTCAGGCCGTTCCGTTTCTCAATTTCTGCTCGCCGACGAAATTAGCTATACAGGTGTAGATCTCCATTTAGCCAGCGTGGAATACGCGGACAGACACTATTCCAATCGTCAATCGCAATTTCTCTGCTTGAATGCCGACAGGCTGATTGAATTGAACAAAAAATTTGACGTTATTGTTCTGTCAGATGTTTTGGAACATGTGTCTTCGCCAGGGGTTCTTTTAGCAAGTGTCGATAAACTCTTAAAACCCAATGGCATCGTTTTAGTCAGCGTACCGAATGGTTTTGGTCCGTTTGAAATCGAATCCTACTTTTCAAAAATACCGATTTTGGGCAGAATTTCTTTAAAGGCAATTGACCTTTTCATCGCGTTGGTTAACAAGACAATTTTAAAAAACTACTGGGTAGCTGAGGATCCGACTGTTCCGTACAATGAAGACTCGCCCCATATTCAGTTTTTTACGGCCGGGAGCTTTCGTAAGTTGATAGAGGGGCATCACTTTCGGATAACAAAAGTTCACCGGCTTTCTTTTCTAAGCGGGCCTTATTCAAACTACTTTTTTAGCCCATTTTCATGGATAAAAAAAATTAACTGTCAAATTGCAGACATTCTGCCTCAAAGTTTTGCGTCAGCTTGGGTTTACGAACTCAAAAAACAAAAAAATGTTGGGTTATTGAGGCAGTAAGCCTTTATCAACTTGCTTTTGGGGTCTGCTGAACTTCAGCGAGTTTTCGGTTGATAAATTCCGTAGAGGAAAGTTGCCTGTCGCATCGCTCTGGCCATCTTTAATGGATGAGTTGTATAGGAGGAATGGAGATGATTGAACGCTAGTTTTGATAGTTTTGGTTCTTAAGCGACTTTGTTTTGTGATTCATATAGTATGACAGTCGGGAGTGTAGTGAGGATCTTTTTAGATTTAAACGCTAAAATAATGATCGCAATTAGGTTGCTCGTACCATGCCTGTTTTTCTTAATTCCGTTTGAGAATTTGGTAGTAGCCGCGGCCCATAAGTTATTGGGTGCCTATTTCTTTCTACTACACCCTACGTTTCTAATTTTATTACTGAGCGGGTCTCTTTGTTTTCGGAAGCTATTGAAGATAGACATTCTTTTTTTGGTTTTTATTTTCGGCTTTATAGTTTCGTCAATTCTTAACAAAAGTGATCTAGCAGATGCATTCCCCTTTATTTTCCTGTTTCTAGTTAGCTATTTCACTTCTCGAAATTTAGAAAAAAAAGGGCTGATTAAATTTCTTATAGCTGGGCAGATCCTAGCTTCTGTTTTGATTTTCGCTTTGTATATGCATTACAATTACGTAATTTATTCGACATTGGGTTTTTCGCCTCCGCCTCTAGATCATATATTAGTCTACAACAGATATATTGAAAATATATCCAGTCTTATAAAAGATAAGACCTATTTTCATTTTTTTATCGGCAACACGAATAAGGCTTCAAATCTAGTTTTGTTATACTCATTGCTTATCATCTATAGTCATAAAAAAAAGTATATACCTACGAACATGGCTACATGGGCATTGGTGTTGTTAATCGGGCTGCAGATCATCTTTTTTTCCAGAGGCGCGATTGCAATTCAGTTTTTATCAGGTTTGGCGATTGTCTTCGCAGATATGATAATTAGGACAAGGAAGCTTCAGCGGCTAAGCCTTCTATTTTTAGTTCCATTTATTTTATCTTTATCAACTCAACTGTTCAGAGATTATTGGCAAAACAAGGCCACTGTGGACGTCCGTATTGAACAGCAAAAAGCACTTTTCAAAATTAGCACACAGTTCAACGGACAGGATGAATCTCTAGGTAGTTTTGTTCGTCGAATTTCGTTTGGGTATGGTCCTGGCGGCTACGGCGCAAAGTTTTTCAATTCTAGTCACGCCGGGACTCACAACTTTTTTCTTGATACTTACCTTGCTGGTGGTGTGATCAGTCTCTTGGCAATCCTTTCGATTTTTGCCTGGCCCATCGTGAATTTGTTTAAGCACACAATGAGGTCCGGAACATTTGACGATTTTTTTGTCGTCAAATTTTTGATGATAGCAACAACTGTTGTTTTGGCATTCAGAGAACTAGACTTCATCTATTTATTTAAATTAAATCAGTACAGTTTCGTTTTCTTTTTTGCGTATTTTCTCATGTTCACCTTTGAAGAAGTTGCGCCTACCGAATAACGGGAATATTCATTAGTCCAAGCTTTATGGCGTTAACATGTTGAAGCCATGTGTATTTACTTTGAGCGAGCTTGCTGGCATTTTCTCCTAAGCGTATTCGCCACTCCTCGCGTTCAACCAAGAACTCTATTGCTTGTTTCAGCTGTTGAACGTTACCAGGTTCAAACAATACCGCAGTTTCTTGGCTATTCTTCTCGGGTAATTGGGTTGGAAGCGATTTTGCGTCGAGGGCGGGGGAAAGTACATCCTCGAGCTGCTCAAGTCTTGATGCCACAATACCGCGCGCCATTGCCATGTATTCAAACAACTTGGTGGGTGAACCAAAAAAACGACTTCCATCTGCGTTTGCAACGTGTGGCGATACAAGAATGTCAGAAATATATAAATGCATGGCAGCTTGTTCCTGTGGAATCAGCCCCGTAAATGTGCAGTAGCCAATAGCTTCAGCATCTGCCAACTTTTCCCGTATGAGCGGCATTCTTAGGCCATCGCCGACAAGCATGAAATGGACTTTGTTTTCATCTAGCCAGTGTTTTTTCTCACGAATAAAAACATTGATAGCGTCGGCAAAAACTTCTGTACCGTGCCACTGGCCAAATGTTCCCACGAACGTAACAACCTTGGCGTCTTCCGAAATACCGTATTGTCTTCTTTTTTGAATTCGATCTGATTGGGAAAATCTGGTTGTGGAAAAAATTCTTGGATCAATGCAGTTCGGATAACTAACAATTCTTGATGGTTCAACGCCCCTTTCAATTAGTTCGTTTCGAAGTACATCTGAAATGGTAACAACCAAATGAGCGTGTTTGAGTAGCGCTTGCTCTCCTTTTTCAGCAAGTTTTTGGAACCTCAGACCCCGACCCCAATTTTTGGCCACCCAAACTTCAGAACCATTGTATTCAACCACTAAAGGAATGCCGTATTTATATGATATAGCTGCACCTAAATAGTTAAAGGCCGAGAGTCTTTGATAAATGAAGCCAGTTTGCCTTAAGGAAGGTTCGTCACTTAGTGTCCTTTCGAATGAATTTTGAAAACTGAAGTTGTTAAGTTCGTATGGGATGCCGAAGGCGCTTGGCGGCGAAATTCGAACGACATGAACTTCCTCGTCGACCATAGTTGGGGGTTCCGCGGAGGCAATGATAACCTGATGTCCCAATCTCTTGAGGCCGTTTATAACTCCGGCAATATGACCGACTGAACCACCGGCCTTAATCCCGAACCAAAGGTTAGTTTTTAAATATAAAACTGTGCCATTTACGTCGATTTTTTGGGGCGACACACGCGGTTTAGCGATCAAAAAATTGAGTTCGCTATTAGCGTTAATGGCGTTGACTAGCGCAGAGGCGCTGGCCATGACAAATCGTACAAATTCTCCTAATATTGACCACCTGCTCACGGCCTGGACTTTAAGATCAGGAAAAACTATCATTATTTTTTCCGCGCGAGTAAATCCGGCCACTATTTTCAGTAACGGCAACAATGCCGAGCTATTCGAGTCCTCAATAGGTAATATGATTTCTTTATTTTGAATCTGCCAAATTTGACTAATCAGTCCCCTAATTCCATTCGCGCGTAACTGCGCGATAGTGACGATCTTCGCACCTTGTGAAAAAAGACTATTGATTTCTTTCGTAAAATCCGAAGACAGCGGGTACGCAGTCAAGATTATTGTCTTAATGGATTCAGAATTCAAAATAGCTCCCACTAATTTCAAGGTAATTAAAACTCGAATCGTAGCACAATAGCGAATCAGCAATGGCATTCAAACATCGAATCAGATGATGCATTCGCCCTGGCCCCAAATTTAGGTCGTGCTTTCCTAAGGAAAGATAGTCGCACAAGTCGCTTGGTATCAACGGTTGTCGATGTCGGTGGCGATCGATTGCCGTTTGCGTAATGTGTTTAAATGCATCTGGTGGTGCGTTCAGCTCACAATACGCGGTCGTGAAAAGTTGTCTTCGCGCGCCTTTCCTAGTGTCGAGAGCCTTCATACCGCTCGGCGCTCAACTTTCTGACTTTCGCGCGCGGCCAGACACCATACCAACATTAGAATCAACGAATATGTTGCCGAAAGTGCAATCATTGCCCCTACTGCGCCTCTGCTCGGAATTAGCGATTTCGCCAACAGGAACTCCGCTGCCAAGCCAACAAGCCAAATGCCTATCAGCGCTAACGGTATACCCAAAGAGGCCAGATATTGGGAAACTATGCCTATGAGGCCGAGTGCAATTACGCCAGGCAGGCCATAAAGCGTCAAAATGTAGGCCTGATTGAAATCATCGCCGTAGAGAAACCGGATGGCACTCTCGCCGATAGCAACAAAAACGATACAAACTGGAATAACGATCGTTGAGACAAGAAGTAGCTGAGACAGCATCATTTTGTAGGGGCGTTGCGAACGCATAATTTTAGGTAACAGTACGAGCGCAACTGTGCTGGGTATAACGGCAATAACATCTAACAGTTGCGACGCGATTGACCATTTGCCGAGCTCAATCGCGTCCAATTGCTGCGCAATCATGAGGGCATTTAGTCGCAATACTGCGAACCCAAGGGCCGCCGCTATGTATGCTCTAAGTGCGTACCCGAGGCCCTCTTTCAAAAAACTTCGCCCAAATTGGCTGCTTGAATCGGGGTCAGTGATCTTCAGACGCAAGTATATCAAAGCGCAAATTGAAAGTGTAACCGTGGCTACCGCAATTAATACTGCTTGAGGAGTGCGCCAATACCAAGCTGTACAGACCACCGCTATTAAACCTAAATATCTATTGCTCAATTCAAATGCATTGAAATGCTTCAAATTATTCGCAGCGAGCAGAAGGTTCGTGCCGAACAGGAAATAGAGCCCCGCTGGGATCATAACTAAAGTTGGCAGAACTAGTGACCAGATGCCCTTCAATTCACCAAGTGATAATTGCACGTAAAGAATTAAAATGAGGCCTAAAACAGGCGAGCTGGCGATAGTTATCCGCAGCGAATATTTGGCCAATACTGCGATTGGAACTTGTTTCTTTGTTAAAAGATAGGTGTTGCTAGCATGCAATCCCAGATTGCCAAATTGAATCGCAAGCGCCGCAAGTGTGGACCAATAAAAAAACACACCGCGACCTTCGGGCCCTAATAGTCGGGCCGTAGCTATACTAGAAAACAGTCCAGCGAGAATGATTAGCGTTCGTACAATCAACGTCCAAATTAAATCTTTCACTAGTCTATTGAATCCGTATTATCATATCGGCTGCGCTAACTGGCTTGGTAGTCCAAAGCCGATCGGCAAAGCTAAACATCATCAGACCTGTCGATTTGTTGAGGTTTAAGCAATACGGCTGTGCACTCTCTCATGGCCGGAATTTGCGACATCAATGTCAACATTGGGTCAGATATGAATCTCTTTATCCATGGGCCTCTGAACGAGTAATTAAATTGAATCCTGTCTACTACATCGAATTGTCCAATAGAGGCTAGCATTTGAAGGTCCGCAGGCGTATATTCACGATGATGCCCAGTGAATGGCTTCTCCGATAGAAAAACATCGCCAATATTTGCAAGTGGCGATTTGCCGCACAACAAAGCGATGCGACGTGGCCAGTAGGCGATATTTGGAACCTCAATATACAGTCGGCCATCTGGCTCGACCATTGATCGCATAAAGTCTAAAAATTTTCGTTGAGAGTGTGGGTAGTGTTCTAACACTGCCATTGCGCTGACGACATCAAATTTACCAGCGATTCGTTCGGTGTCATCCTCGAACGGGTCAGTATCAATGACTGCAACGCCCTCTTTTATAAGGTAATTGAAAAGCGGATTGAACGATTCACTGTAGTAGTTAAGTGCCTCCGTCATCGAAACCTCTAGGCCTAATCTACGTAGGGTTAGAGGATAAGCACCCCAGAATCCCCCGACATCACAAATAGATCGAAAAGGCCCACTCTTCTGTAGCATATTAAAGGCGACCCAATAGCGGAGATCAGACTTGCGCAAGTACTCAACAAAGTCGATCCGACCAATTTGCCAACCAGCGTTGTGTCGGGCGATTTCAGTTTGCATTGCCGTCGTCCAAAATCGCGTCACGTCGGTTACGCTCTCGTGATACGCAGAATAAAAATCTGTTTTCGTTATCGAATCTGTGACACCACCGATCTCACTCATTTGTACACCTAAACTTACTTGCGGTTGTAGATACCACTTTTCTCGCGTTTCTAAGCTTTGGAAGTCGGCCTAATTAGTCTTCGACAGGCTCTTAAAACCCGTACTTACGGCTTTCTCCCAAAATTCAACTGTCATTTTGGTTTATAATCCGCTTTTCTTGTGGCCAGATTTACCTGACCGCACATTTGTAAAAATTGGCAGTGCTATTTGCCTGAAACATAGTGCTTCCACCATAACGCAAAGTTCAAGAGATACCAGATATCCGGTCCCCGTTTTGTTGCGAGTAAGTGATCGACGTAGGCCCTATCAAGAAAATCTGTTGAATCGCAGAATTCGTAGAGTTCCTTTTTTGTGGTGTCACCCAGCCGGTCGAAGAACCATTCGTAAACTGGGACGCCAAAACCCTGCTTTTTTCGGTGAATAAGATTGTCGGGGATCACGCCAGTGACGGCCTTCTTGAGAATGTATTTGCTAACTCCGTGGCGTGTTTTTACCTCCGAAGGAATGCTCATCGCCAGTTCAACAAATTTATAGTCGAGAAACGGCACGCGACCCTCAAGACTCACGCCCATACTCATTTTATCGACGCGCATCAAAAGAAGCTCGGGTAGCCGCATCTTGAGATCAAGATAACTCATCCAGTTCAAGTTAGACTTTTCCCAGGCCCGTTCTTGAAAGTCTTGGTAGATGGGTTTTAGTGCTTCCCAGGAACTGTATCCCTTAAACTGTTTTTTTAAACGTGGTGAAAGAAGCGACTGTTTCTCGATATCAGTGAATGCTTCAGCGCCGCCCCAGAAGACGGGCTGGCCAGCAGTTCCGCGCCGAAGTAATTCATAATAAAGTCGATCTTTTTTGCCGGCGGCCTCTAAGAGTGAAAGTCCCATCTTCTTCAAAAGGCGAGGAACAGGAAGATCATTGTACTCCTGTAACTTAAGTTTAACCTTCCAGCTTTCGTAGCCCCAGAAGAGTTCATCAGCGCCTTCGCCGACTTGGCAGACGATGACGCCGTTGTCGCGCGCTAGTTTGGATACGTAATAAACTGGTACGCAAACTGGATCGGCAATCGGCTCATCCTGTAAATGGATCATCTTCGGAAGAAAGTCGATGAGATGGTCGACGTTTAGCTTCATCTCATGATGTTCAGCATTCACTCGCTCAGCCATCTGTCGAGCAAAATGAAGTTCATTTTGATAGGATTTGTACTCGCCTTCGTATCCTATAGAAAATGTTTTTACTCTTTGGGTATCACCTTCTGAGAATAGGGCCGCGTTGGTGCTTGAGTCGATTCCACCTGAAAGAAAAACACCTACAGGTACATCGCTAACTTTTCGAAGGGCGACAGAGGTGCGGAGTTCATTTAGAATGAGGTCAGCAATTTCTTCGTCACTTTTGCCAACAAGCGGAGTTGTATGGTCGAGAACATCCCAGTAGCGGTTTTCTTGAATCTGTCCGTTGCGTTGAACGACTAACTCGTGACCGCCACGCAATTTCTTTACCCCCCTAAAAAGGGTATTTGGCGCAGGCGTAGTTAAAAACGATAGGTAGTGAAAGAAGCTTTCCTCGTCTACCTCGGGCTTAAGTGCAGGGTCGGTCAATAGCGCCTTTATCTCGGATGCAAAAATGAACCGATCATTCACGACACTATAATAAAGAGGCTTTACGCCAATTCGATCTCGGACGAGCCAAAGCTCTTGTGAACGTGCATCCCAAATCGCGAAGGCAAACATCCCTCTGAATTTATGCACACAGGCTCTTCCCCAGACCTCATACGCTCGAAGCAAGACTTCCGTGTCGGAATGGTCGGTCCGCCATTTGAATTGCTTGATAGATTGAATTTCTTTTTTGATTTCGGCGTGATTGTAGATCTCTCCATTGAACGTCAAGACGACAGTGCCATCATCGTTCACCATGGGCTGCTTTGCGGCGTCCGACAGGTCGATGATAGAAAGTCGCCGGTGGCCGAACCCGACTTTTTTATTTGACGCAATCCACAGATCCGCACCGTCGGGTCCTCGGTGGATCATGGTGTCCCGCATTTTTTCTATGTACGAAATTGACAGTTCAAAGTTTGAGCGTTCGAAGACGAGCGCACCGTTGACCCCACACATTTATCGACCTCTTATTCTGCGAGCTGGTGATCGACTGCTAAAGCGACCCGTGTCGTTTCTATTTGTTCATTCAGCGGAATTGCCCAATCCCCAGTTTTCAAGCATTCTGCGAAGGCCGTTAGCTCTTCAAGCTGTCCTTTTTCGGAAATTTTAGTTTCATAGCCTGGGGACTTTGCGCCTGTTATGCGTGTTGTTTTGAAGTCATCCATCGTGATGACCTTTCCATCAAAGAAAACTTCCATCTGTTCCTTTGGGTGTAATTTCGCGCCAAGAGCTGTGTACGTCAGCGTCGCAACAGACCCATCCTCGTACGCAATCGTGGCAACAAAGTTGTCCCTCGCGCTATAGGCACTGGTCTTTGGGTTGAGACTCATGGTCGTGACCGTTAAAGGTCTGGAAGCCGTGAGATACGCAAACAAGTCATATATGTGGCAAGCTTCGCCGAGGTTGCGTCCGCCACCCTCTTTGCCATGTACCCAATGATCAAGGGGAATATAGCCTGCGTTCATTCGGTAGTTGATGATGAGCGGATTACTTCTTCCTTGTAAGGCCTTTTTTGCCTCTTGAATGTGCCGGGAAAATCTTCTGTTAAATCCAGTTAATAGCTGTGGTGCACCAGGTCCGGCCTGTTTGAAAAACTGCACAATGCTTTCGATTTCATCTTCTGCCAATGCCATCGGCTTTTCCAAAAGGACGTGCTTTCCCGCCTTTAGTGCCGCTAGGGCCATCACTGCGTGGAGATGGTGTCTTGTTGCTATGATCACAGCGTCGATCTGTTTGTCTTCAAGTATGCGATTGAAATCAGTTGTGCCGTACTGTGCCCCAAACTGTTTTGCAGTTGAGTCGGCATTAAGACCAGTTCTGCTTGCTATCGCGCGCAGTTCGTAGGTGCCGTGAAGCTTCTGGAGGTTTGGAAGGTGCATTCCTTTTGCGAATCCGCCAGCGCCTACGATCGCAACTCCAATTCTTTCTTTCTTAATTGGATTTGCGTGAGGGTTGTTTGCAACTTTCTCAAGTCTGGCTTCTTCTTGCTCCTCCTTGGGATACTTCAAAAAGACCAAGAGAGGCCGTTCGCTTTCGTTGCGCAAGTGCTCGTAGGCCATTTCTGCGTCCGAAATCAAGAACTCAGCATGTCCCAAATTGCCGAGCTGAATTTTGCCATCTCCGATGAGGCGCAAGTACTCTAGCAGATTTCTATTCTCAGTCCATCTTACGTACCCAATGGGATAGTCGAGTCCCTCGTCTTCGTACCTGGCGTCGTATCGACCTGGTCCGTAGGAAGAGGAGATTAGGAAATCGATCTCCTTTTGAAAGAAATCGCCCCGATTCAATTGTAAGCCAACATCACCGACGAGAACTACGCGGCCCTTTTTTCGGCAAGACTTAAAAGCATTCGAGATGATTTCATTGGAAGGTGAGGCAGCAGTAATTATGACGCCGTCAGCGCCATATCCATCGGTTAGTCGGTAAATTTGTTCAACTACCGTGCCGGCACTGGGATCTAAGCCAAATTCCATTCCTGCACTCTTTGCCAATCTTACTCGGCTTGGATCGAGATCAGTCCCAATGACGCGACAACCATTGGCTCTTAGGAGTTGCATCGTTATCTGGCCGAGGATACCCAGCCCAACTACTACAATTGTTTCGCCTAGCGTAGGGGCCGCTCGTCTCACGCCTTGAAGCGCTATGGCGCCCAGGGTTACTGTGCTGGCTTGGCGAAGATCAACGACTTCAGGGACCTTGACCGCCAAGTTCTTTGGTACACGAATAATTGATGCATGATGCGCGCATTGGGCGCCAGCACAAGCAATTCGATCGCCCACTTTGAAGTTTGTTACATCAGGTGCAACTTCGAGAATAGTACCAGCGGCTGAGTATCCAGTTGCATTTCCCGATTCTAGGCGGCCCTGAATCATGCTCCAGGTCCGCTGAACGCCAATCGCAGCAACGGATTCGAGTCCTTTTTTGACGTTCTCTGGTTGTTTAAGTGCTCGCTCCCAAAGGGGCATCGAAGTCGTTGATAACGAGCTCATTTCAGTACCGATTGAGATGCAGGAATATTCGACTGCAACAAGGATCGTTCCTGGCTCGATCGCTGGCGAAGGAACTCGCTCAACTACTGCGCGTCCCTTTTTTAGCACGACTTGTTTCATTGCCAGATACCTCTTGTGTCGATGACGACCTTTTCTTGTAAAAGGGATCTGTCCAGTTCTATGAACTGCCTATGGTTTGTTAGGACTAGCACTATCTCGGCTTCAAGAATCGCAGTTCGCGAGTCAACAAGTCTTACGTTTAGTTTGTTTGAAAGCTCCTCGGGTAGCCTTTCCACATATGGTTCAACTGCGAAAAGCGTTAGGGCTGAATTCGTTGAAAGATGTTTTACGATTTCTACCGATGGGCTTTCTCGCAGGTCGTCGATGTCGGCCTTGAACGCCAAGCCCAGGCAAGCAATGCGCTTCTTTCCACTCGACTTTACAGTTTTTAGCACCTTGTCGACAACAAAGTGGGGTTTGCTATCGTTGACTTGTCTTGCTGTCCTGATTAGCCGCGCTTCCTCTGGGTTCTTGTGAACGATGAACCATGGGTCGATTGAAATACAATGCCCTCCAACGCCCGGTCCGGGTTGAAGAATCTTAACGCGAGGATGCCTGTTTGCGAGTGAGATGAGTTCCCAGACATTTATCCCAATTTTTTCACAGATCATCGATAGCTCATTAGCAAACGCGATGTTGACATCGCGAAACGCATTTTCGGTTAGTTTAACCATTTCTGCTGTCTTTGCATTCGACGCAACACAATCGCCAGAAACGAAGATCTTGTATAGTTCCTTAGCCCTTGCAGTGCACATAGGCGAAACGCCACCCACAACACGATCATTTTCAATGAGCTCTCGCATCACGTGACCCGGGAGGACTCGCTCGGGGCAGTAAGCAATAGCAAGATCGCCGGGTTCACCCGTAAGTGGGTTGGGTAGCTTTAGATCTGGTCGCGTCTCGCCTATCCACTGCAGCATCATTTCTGTTGTCCCAACAGGTGAAGTGCTTTCAAGAATAACAAGGTCGCCCTTTTTTAATACTTTCGATATTGAGCGAGTTGCCGCTTCAACGTACCTGAGGTCGGGAGCATAGTCCTCCTTGAAAGGCGTAGGTACGGCCATGATAAAGGCTTCCGCTGGCTCGGGTGATGTAACTGCCCGCAAGTGACCGGTGCTAACAACTGATTGAACGACAACATCGAGCCCTGGCTCTACGATGTGGACTTTGCCTTTGTTGATCGTGTCCACGGCAGTTTGGTTGATATCGACACCAACCACCTTAACGCCGCGGCTAGCAAGGATGGCTGCCGTTGGAAGCCCAATGTAGCCGAGACCAATTACTGAAACGCGATTAAATGAATGCTTTAACATGACTCTAACACCTCGATGATTCGCTCGCAGGCTTTGCCGTCACCATATGGGTTGTGAGCGTGCGACATTTTTAAGTATTCTTCGTTTGATTCAAAAAGCTTTTTCGATTCCGCGATTATCGTTTCAGAATCGGTACCCACGAGTTTTACAGTACCAGCTGAGACAGCCTCTGGCCTTTCGGTAACGGACCTTAAAACTAAAACTGGCTTGCCTAGCGACGGTGCCTCCTCTTGGACGCCTCCTGAATCTGTGACGACGATATACGATTTGGAAAGAAGGAAAACAAAAGGCAGGTAGTCCAATGGC
Source organism: Deltaproteobacteria bacterium (assembly GCA_017302795.1). GTDB lineage: Bacteria > Bdellovibrionota > Bdellovibrionia > Bdellovibrionales > JAMPXM01. The sequence goes on from JAFLCB010000003.1 coordinate 135,486, forward strand.
GGCAACAGTTTGATGTTCGGATGATCTGCGAGCAGGCGGTTCGCTGGTTCGCTTACATTAGGATTCAGATGCAGGGGATAGACAATAAGGCAATCATCTCGGTCAGCTAAGGCGCGAAGCGCAGCAAAGATATTCTCCATTGGCTTGCCAAAATTTTCTCTTCGATGAGCGGTAACCATGATCACTTTTTTGCCGGATCTTAAAAATGGCATTTCAGCTGTCAGTGCGGCTTCCATACGTGGATCACCAGCGATTCTCTTTGTAACGTCATTGAGCGCATCAATGACAGTGTTCCCAGTCACGTAAACGCCGCCAGGTTTTACATTCTCTCGCAAGAGATTTTGACGAGCGGACTCTGTCGGTGCAAAATGAAGTTTCGCCAGTGCGCCGGCTAGCTTGCGATTTGCCTCTTCCGGCCATGGAGAATAAATATCGCCTGTACGAAGACCTGCTTCGACGTGCCCTATTGGAATTTTTTGGTAAAATGCCGCCAAGGAAGCGGCCATGGTCGTAGTCGTGTCACCATGAACCAAAACTAGATCTGGCTTCACCGATTGAAGAATTCCTTGCATGCCGTGGAGTACTGCGCCAGTGAGATCGCTTAGGCATTGATGAGGCTTCATCAAATTTAAATCGTACTTCGGTTTGATTTCGAATAAGCCTAGGACCTGATCGAGCATCGAGCGATGCTGTCCTGTAACACAAGTTATGACTTCAAAAGTCTCTCGCGATTCGAGTCTTTTTATCAGCGGCGCCATCTTAATAGCCTCGGGGCGAGTTCCTATGGCAATTAAAATTCTTTTTTTGAATCCTGACATAAACACCTTGGCCGCAGGGCGACATATACGCCCGAAGCCATTCCAAATTTCACTGTCCGCTGGGAGCTCTAGGTAGTATCGAACACTCAGCAATTCAATCTAATTGAGTCCAGCGAACAATCTAACAAAATGCGTCGACCCAAATGGGACCTTTGGGAGTAAAGGCACCCATTCATAATTGTTGTGCAGCGAATTATGCGGGTCGGTGACCACTTCTTTGGCAGTTGAATCGAGCAGCGTTTGCGATCTTTGGCAAGACCCACGGTCGAAGTCCTTGGGGCAGTTTCAAGGCAAGGAGTCATCGCGCATATTAAATCCGCGCGAGGATTTGTTTTTCCAGGTGCCGAAGACTTTGGGATCACTCCGCTTGAATCGCTTGCTGCTGGTACGCGGTTGATCAGCTTCAGGTCGGGTGGAGTATTGGCAACTCTCGCGGAAGCCGACACAGAGTTTTTTATCGAACAATGTCGACGGCAAGGTGCTTTGCGGCTACGCGCGGCAGTCGAGTTCGTGCTTCGGCCCAGTTTAGCATTGCACTGGAATGACATGTGTATTTTGTTACGTCAAAGACTACCTAAGAAGGGCTGAATTGAAGGCGAAAATCGTTGGAATAACACTGCTTTTTTCGAGCTTGATCCCGGTGGTGTATTCAGCCGCTCAGGGCATCGCTCATCCGGCGCCGGCGATGGCGCTGGGAGTCATGTTGCTGGTTATGGGCACCGCTGTGTGCGTGTACTTGGCAGTTCGGGAAACGGTTTCGAGGCACATGAAATTGGGCGGTGTTCTGCTGCCGATTACAGGCACAATCTTTTACGTCTTACTTATAGCAGGGTTCTGGGCAATCGGTAGATACGATGTCCTGTGGGTACCAGACTCATTTACACTTCATGGTCCTGGTGCAGAACGGGCAGTGGCTTTTCTTAAGGGAAACGGACGATTAGATTTTACATCTGTGTTCGGTGAGCAAGTTCAGTTCACCTACCTGTGGGCGGCGCTGCTGGGTGTTTTTGCGGGAATCAATCCTGTATCAACTGCGATCTCAAACTTGGCTATCAAGCTAATTACATGGATCTTGTGGCACCGTTCGATAAGCAAGCATTACGGGAATCAGGTCGCAAATGTGACGCTTTTGATTTTAATGTTTGTACCAACTCAAGTTTTCTATGGCCTCGTGTATTACAAAGAGCCTGTTGTGCAATTGTTTGTAGTGATTGCCCTCGGCTCTGCGCTGGATTTACGAAGCAAACCGAACGCACAAGCGTTCACATTTGGCGCTGTTTCGGTTTTGTGTTTGGCGATAGAACGAATTTATTTAGCACCAATGTTGGGTTTGGTTTTGGTTGTCAGTATTATTCCACACATCAAGAGTTTTGCTTTTACCGGACGGAGTATCGCAAGTGGCGTTGTAGCAATTTGTGCCGCCGGGGTTTTTGTTGTGGTGTTTTTCCGAGACTTCAGCCTTTTAAAGATTTTCGATAATCTTGCTTGGTTAAGGCACAACTACATGAATGCGCCTGGCGTAGATAAGGCGTGGAACCAAGATATTGCATATCCTTTGGCAGTGATTAAAATTCTTTTTACTCCATTTTTTCATCCCAACAAACTTGAGGTCTTCAAAGACTTTTCGGCAATTCTCACGTGGGGAGCTATCCCATCACAGGTTGTGACATTCCTGGCGTTGTTCGGTGTCTCGATTGAATTTCTTCGAGCGAGATTGAGGACGGCGATACTGACCATCCCGTTCATTTTGTTTTTAGTACTCTTCGCTTACCTCGCGCCATATAGCGGACGTCAGCGCGATAGCTTCTATCCGGTCATCGCTCTGTTTGCAGCTATCGGTATACTGAAAATTTTAAAAACGAAACCAACGCAATTGGCGGTCTCTTAGTATAAAAAAACCGGGCTGGTGCCCGGCTTTTAAAGTGTCAATAGTGCCGGCACCCCAAAGGTGCCGCCGGAAACCAAGTCTCTACCAAATCACTTAGGATCAATCACCTGACCTAAGAAAAAGAACGCGCCGGTCGCGGAATCTTGGATGGCGAGGTAGAAGGGGCGATCGACGACCATTTCGAAGCTTGGGCGTGGGGCCATGCCGCGGGCGACTCCGCCGACGAGGGTGGCAGCTGCGGCTTTCACGCCGTTTTCGTCCCACTCGATCTTCGTGTTTTGTTTGATGATGCCGACTTTAGATGGTGGCGAACCTGGGCCGTCCATCTCGTCAAAGTTTGCCGAGTTTTTGAACAAGAAGTTTACGCCAAGGCCTTTTGTGACTTTGCAGTCTTCTTTCATCTCAACGCCATATTCAAACGTGAACTTTGGCATTGTGAGCTTTCCTGGCTGTGACACAAGGTTGGTAAAGATCTCGCTCCATGTAGCTTTTGTCCAAATGCCAGCCGTCTGGTCGACTTGAAGCGTTTCGAAGTCCGCCGCATTTTTTGGTAAAACGACGTAAGCACGAAGCGAACTTTTCGCCATTTCAATCTCGGCTACCTGGTAGTCTGGGTGATCCGCAAAACGAGCCACCTTGTTGCGGTAGATCATCTGCGCTTTCATCTTTTTTCCGTCGAGCTTTGTGAAATCGCCATCGAAGGGCTTTTCAAAGGGCATCGCCCACTGCGCTTCGATGTAGGTCGTGTTCAGAAGAATCCACAAAAGATCCTTCATTCCATCGGCGTCGATGATTTCAGGAATCATCTTGTTGGTCATGTCGCTGGTCCATTTGTTGACGACGTCAGCTGACTTCGGATCTTTGAAATCAAGCGACTTTGTTTCGGCGACGCCGTAGCCAGCTTTCATCTGGCTGACGAAAGATTTCTTAAATGTGTAGGGCGTTTTCGACGTTTCGCCATTTGTCGCCCAGATCGAGTTCTGAATCGACACAACAGCCGGGAGTTTTTCCCAGGCTGGCAAAGCTTTTCGCTCGGCATCCGTCAAAGGCTCTTTCGTGAGCGCTATTAAAAGGTTTTGGTTTTCTTTGTTGATTCCTGTGACGTCGGAAGTGGCTTCATAGCCTAGAGTTTCGATGAACTGTGTACGAGTTTTGCCATCGGTTCCATTAAGGGCCATGGAAAGTGCGTAATGTGCCGAAATGGGTGACACGAGGACGTTTTTGGCGGTCTTTTCGCTCTTTAAAGATTCCTGCATGAGGCGGAAACCAAGGGCATTATTGCTTTCCACTACGGGCGAGTTCGCCCCAAGCGGGTTGGCAGCTGCGGTACTAGTCGCTATGGTGCCGGATAGAACGACTCCAGTAGCGATTGTGGTCGCAATTGCCGCGTGCGAAGCCATATTTAGTACGTTTGCGAACGAAAATGCGCGCATTTTAAACCTCTTATTTCGAGTAGATAGTTTTTCTATATAAGATCCGTGGTTCGGCCAAGTGGTGAGCAGGGAGTGTGCCAGCCCGGGGGTCCGGGGGTACCGCCTACATTTTGGTAGCGCATACGCGTTACCAAAATGTAGGCGGTACCTTTAGGTGGCGCGGGCGCGGCGGATCATGAAGTCGACGGCGGCATTGGCATTTCGAACTTCTAGGACGATTTCGGGATAGTGATTTTGGAAGACGCGAAAAAGTTCGTCGGCAAAGCCCTGGCCAAGTTCTTTGACGCCCGCGAAGTCGAAAATAATTCGATCGAACTTTTCCAGACCAAAAGTTAGCCGCCGGGCTTGCGACCTAGACACGGCGCCAGTTTGCTTGAGGACTCTAACCGGATACTTTGAGCGATCGAATTCGAAACTTTCGTTCGCATACTCTTTAAATAGCTTTTCCAGGCTTCGACGCGTTTGGGTCTTGATCGCAAACGACACCTCGGTGCCCTTGATATTTCTCACCACTCCTAGTCGCTGATCTTGTTTTTCGTTATCGAAGGTGAGCGCAAACTTTTGGCTTTTGATGCTAAAAACATCGGCGATTTTTGACGTAAAAAAGATGCCCTGTCCGCTGTGGGCATCAGGCGCAGTGGTTTGTTTCCCCTTTAAAAGGTGCTCGATGGCGTCTTCGTCGGTTTGTAGGCGGAATACTTTTTTGATGTTTTTAAAGATTCCGATTCCGCGATCGCGAATAGTGAATTTAAAAACCCCGCGCTCGACTTCGACAAAGATTTCGGACGTCGTCGCCTGCGAGTGGTCGATGGCGTTATTCAACATTTCACTGAATGAGTATTGGGCGATCCGAAAGGCCGTGTCTGACAGCTGAGATTTAAGATTTAGCTTCAGTGAAATTTCATCGAAAACTTTGTCCTCGGCGAGGTTCTTAAGCGTTTTACTCAATCGAAGCTGGTCGGCGCTTGTGCGATTTCTTGTCTTCGTTAGTAGAGAATAGGACGCGTTTTTAGTTGATCCTGTTCGTTCCAGCCAGCCGTCATCGACGGCTTTTTTTAGAACCCGTGCGGCTGTGGCGCGGCTGACGGAAAAGTGCTTTACGACCTCAGGCGAGGTGGTGGTTGCGCCGTCAGAGCCTCGCTTAAGCCAGATTCGCAGCGTATCAGCATTGAAGGGCGCGTTGGTGGTCAGTTTTGGCTTTTGTCTCATAATTGTCTCATGTTCAGTTTTTATTTGTCTCGTGAGACAATTATATTTTGAGAACGAGACAATCGCAAGACAATTGGTGCACGGCCCGCTTTTAAGGGCTTTGCAATGTGCTTTATCTAGTCGCAATTGGGCCGGGATTCATTTCAAAAAAGCCGGCCGTCGACCGGACGAAGGTTGATCTTGCGCCTGATACAGCTTAAACCCCATAGCCTATGATTGCGACGTCGAATGTGAGCCTCAGGTATGGGGCGAAGAAGCTTTTTGAAGATGTGAACGTGAAGTTCACGCCGGGTAATTGTTATGGCCTGATCGGTGCGAATGGGGCGGGGAAATCGACTTTTTTAAAAGTTCTGTCGAAAGAAATCGAACCCAACACGGGCGAAGTCATTTTTGGTAAAGACCTCAGGCTTTCGATTTTAAAACAAAACCAATTCGAATTTGATGAAGTCGAAGTTCTAAAAACCGTGATGATGGGCAATCAAAAGCTGTTTAAGATCATCGAGGAAAAAGATGCTCTCTACGCAAAACCAGATTTCAGCGAAAAAGATGGCGAACGCGCAAGCCTGCTTGAAGCAGAGTTTGCAGAACTTGGCGGCTGGGACGCGGAAAGCGAAGCAAGCTCGATGCTGGAAGGTCTTGGGATTCCAACCAGCTCGCACACGAAACTTCTGAAAGAATTAGATCCTGGCGAAAAAGTAAAAGTCCTTTTGGCGCAGGCGCTATTCGGGAAGCCGGATATTTTACTATTGGACGAACCGACCAACAACTTAGACATCTATGCGGTTCAGTGGCTTGAAAAGTTCCTGATGGAATTTCAAAACACCGTGATCGTGGTCTCGCATGACAGGTATTTTTTAAACCGCGTCTGCACACACATCGCCGATATCGATTATAGCAAAATCAAAGTCTACACTGGTAACTACGATTTCTGGCGTCAATCGGCAGAGCTGTCTCAGCGTTTGTTATCAGACCAAAACCGAAAAGCGTCGGATAAAGCGGAAGAACTCAAGGCGTTCATTCGTCGCTTTAGTGCGAACGCTTCGAAGTCGGCGCAAGCCTCTTCGCGCCAAAAGCAACTTGAAAAGCTTGAATTCGCGGACATGCCGGCTTCCTCGCGCAAACAGCCCTTTGTTGGTTTTGACTTAAAACGCGAACTTGGGAACGATGTTTTGGTGGTCGATAAGGTTTCAAAAACCATCGACGGCGAAATGGTTTTAAAGAACGTAAGCTTCACTTTGAAGAAAACCGACAAAGTGATTCTGCTTGGCCGAAATGAACTGGCGAAAACGGCGTTGTTAGAAATCTTAGCTGGCGAAATGGAGCCAGACTCAGGAAGCGTTAAGTGGGGCATCACTGCGGTTCGAACATACTTCCCGTCGGATAACGGTCGCTTCTTTAAGAAATCTGACGACATTAATACCCTGGTTGATTGGCTTCGTCAGTATTCCGAGGACAAAGACGAATCGTTCATCCGGGGCTTCCTTGGAAAAATGCTATTTAGTCGCGATGAGGGTTTAAAGCGTCCCGATGTTTTATCGGGCGGAGAAAAAGTTCGCTGCATGCTAGCGAAAATGATGCTTTCTGGCGCCAACGTTTTAATCCTTGATGGCCCCACGGCCCACTTGGACCTGGAAAGCATTTCGGCCGTGAACGAAGGTATCGTGCGATTTAAAGGTGTGGTGATCTTTACCACCCATGACCATGAGTTCATTCAAACTTCTGCGACACGGATCATAGAACTGGGTGTACCTTCTGCTGGCGGTAAGGCGCCCGTCAAGGGAGTCACTGGACCCTGTTCGGTGATCGACGATCAGGACATGACTTACGACGAATTCGTGGCGAGAAAATAAGGTACCTCCTACATTTTGGTAGCGCGACTGCGCTAACAAAATGTAGGAGGTACCGAAGAAGGGCTTAAAGGTGTTTGAACAGGTTTCTCCACAGCTAAAACGGTTTCGAATGAAGTTTCCGGTTCCGGGTGGGGAAACCGTCAAACGTCACGACCCGTGCGGCATGTGTGGTGCCCGCGAGGCTGCGAAAGTTTCTGAGATCCAGTACTGGGATCTGGCCGATAGCCACCTAGTACGGTGCAAGTCTTGTGGTCACATGCAGCTTGACCCGATGTTAACGGGCGACGTGATGACAAAAGGTTGTCTGGCTCTTTATCGCCATCAGCAAGCTGGGGAAAATTCGAAAAGTCGAAGCCGCGGTTTTTTTAGAGCCTTTCGCAAGGGTGTGGCCTTTGGCGTGACTCTTCGATTGATGGGCATTCGTCCTGAGAGAATTTTAGAAGTCGGCGCGGGCGATGCGTACTTCATGATTGGCCTCAAATACGTTTTTCCAGAGGCCGAGTGCACCTGCCTTGATATCGTCGAAGAAATTTTAGAAGCCATTAAATCCAAACACGGCTTTGGTACCATCTGTAGCTCGCTTGAAAAGCTTTCGCCGGAAATGCTTCCGCAAGAACTTTCAGACGGCAGCCAAAAAAAGAGCTATGCGAAATTTGATCTGATCGTTGCGCGCGATATCCTTGAACACGTGGAAAAGCCAAGGCAAGTGATCGAAAACTTGCATTCGGTTCTGCGCCCTGGTGGCCACCTCTATTTCATCGTGCCGAACGGTTGGCAGGATGCATGGCAGTCGTTTTCTCGCTGGCAATCGGACCGCTTGAAGAGCGAACTCTTGATAAACCACGTGAACTACTACGATCCAGAAAGCTTGAAGGCGTTGTTGGTCGAGCTCCGATTTAAAATTAAGAAGTGGTACATCTATGATCTCAAAACTTTTTCGCGCGGTGCTGGTTGGCGCATGATCGATCGCCACAAGGCCGCGAAATCGACTGCGAGGTCAGCGGACTCGGTGATCGCCACAACCGCCAGCATTTCTTCGACGATGGCCGATGCTATTGAGAGTCCGATTCCCTCCGTTTTTACCGTTGGCGTTTTGCGCCCACTTTTAATGGCCTACTGCTGGTTCAAGCACACGCCGCTGGTGCGAGTGCGGCCCGAGGCTTACGTGGGCGAAGAAATTTTCTGTCTTGCTGAGAAAACCTGAGGTACCGCCTACATTTTGGTAGCGCAGGTGCGCTACCAAAATGTAGGCGGTACCGGGAAAAATGGTGGCGCTGTCGTCAAACAAAGATAATCTTGGATGGTGGTAAGAAAGCTTCTGGCATTTTTATTGGGACTTTTCGCGGTCGTCGCCTTTGCGGAAGCAGCGATGCGAGTCGTAGCGAAAGTGCGAGTGAATTCGCACCCGAATCAAGTTTCAAAAAAAAGGGATTTTGGTCCGCCATTTAGAATAGTGGTTTTAGGTGAATCGACAAGTGAGGCTTGGTGGACCCCGCAGAATGACGTTTCATGGTCCGCCAAACTTAGAAGGCGACTACAGAAATATTTTCAGGCTAAAGGTATCGAACGAACCGTGGAGATAATTAATCTCGCAAGATCCGGCGGCACCTCCACACTGCTAGTAGATCACTTTGAAGAAGTTCTTCAAACCACCACCCCAGACATTTTAATTACAATGATGGGGATCAATGACACGGTCGCCTTAGAGCTGAATCGTGGATATCTTTACTCAAACAGCTTTGTCGCAAGATTTCTCTATTGGGGCTATGTTTCATTTCGCTGTCCGAATTGCTACAAGTTTACCAACGAATTTGTTGACGATAGTCCTGTCGCGGTGGTGTCGAGGCCAATCTTGAATTTGACTGAGGAGTTAACTCGGAAGGGTTTTTCGAGCGTCAAGGACCTGGAACAAGCGGACGCAGTGTTTCGATCATTGAAACTGAAAGAGGAAGCGAAGCAAAGTCAGCGAAGTACTCCTGCGTTCAGCGCGGCAGGCTCTACTTCTTCCCACGCTCCAAGAGCTACTGCCGCCGAAATGGATATTGTCTGGGCCTCCTGGCTTTATGGACAATCGGAAGCGCCTGAACTGAATCGCCGCGATGTTGATCAAGAAAAGCAGCGTCAAGTTAGGACGGCAGTACTCAAGCTTGCAGACAAATATTTAGTAGGTGCGAGAGCGACGGTTGTAACTAGAAAGGGATCGATCAAACAGCACTGTTTTTTGCTTGACCGTCTTAGGGAGCGGCCTGAGACCTGCTTGGCTCTCGTCAAAGATGGGTTGAATGCAGGCGTAAAATTAACTCCAGACTTTCTAGGTCTAGCACTAAGTGTCGGGGCTGAAAACGATCCGGCCTTTAAGACCACACTCGATGAAATGGGCTATTCAATTCCACGGAATCGACACGGTATCAATGCAACAATTGCTTCGTATCGACGCCTGATGGACTTGCAAAAGAGTTTCGGTTTTCGATGGCTCGCGATGCAGTACCCGAGGGGGAGTGCTTTGGGTTTAGCGCGATTCTTTGATCCAAGTACGACCGTGATCTCACCATCGGCACCGGATGGGCTTCGTGGGTTTGCCGATGTTTTCAACTATTCTCGTTATTCTGGCGGCAGCCCCCCGTCTTTACCGCAGGGCGTGGACCTCGTATCGAACGAGAATTTTAATACGGTCGTAGTACCTGAAAACGAAGCGGAGTACTTTCGAGATATGTTCGCCCGCGGCTCGGGGTCGGATTTCGGTCACACGACTGAAAAAGGCCATGCTTTGATTGCCGACAATGTTCTGAAAGTGATCGTCGAGCGTTTCGACTTCGAGGCTCTGAAATAGCAAACGCTCTATTTAGAATCGCTTAGGCGAAGTGCCTTACTGCGTTGCGCTTTTGGGTGTGATTGGGCTAGATTGATCATTCTATGAAAGTCATCGATCACATCAATGAAGCCGAGGCCAAAGGCCGCGGTCCGCAGATTAGTTACGAAATCGTACCTCCGCCTCGAGGATCATCGATAAAGGACATCATCGACGTTGTGGAAGAGCTTTCGACGCTGAAACCGCCGTGGATGGATGTGACGTCCCACTCGTCGGTCACTCAATACCACGAACGAAGTGACGGCAGTATTTCGAAGCGAACTGTTCGAAAACGGCCCGGCACTCTTGGAATCTGCGGCATTATCCAAAATCGATTCAAGATCGACACCGTCGCGCACATTCTTTGTCAGGGCTTTTCGAAAGAAGAGACCGAAGACGCTTTAATAGAGCTTTCGTTTTTAGGAATTCACAACTGCTTGGCGCTTCGCGGAGATACTCCGCAAGGAGTCACTAACGGAACGAATGGACCGGTGAAGAACCGGTATGCCGTCGATCTTGTCGAGCAGATTTCGGAAGTCCGTCGAGGGAAGTTTCAGGAGGACCTGGCGAACAGCGATCCTCTGGATTTCTGTGTCGGAGTCGCGGGCTATCCAGAAAAACATTTTGAAGCGCCGAGTTTGAAAATCGACATTCAAAATTTGAAGCGAAAAGTCGATGCTGGTGCTGATTATGTCACGACTCAAATGTTTTTTGATAATTCGAAATTCTTTGCATTTGAAAAGGCGGCACGAGAAGCGGGAATCACAGTGCCAATTGTTCCAGGGTTAAAAATCCTGCGCTCGGCCGCACAGCTTCGGACCTTGCCGAAGGCCTTCTTTATTGATTTGCCCGATGCCCTTGTTGATGCCGTGATCAAAGATCCTTCTCGAGCCGAAGCCATCGGGCAGGAGTGGGCCTTGATGCAAGCAAAAGACTTGATCGCTCATGGCTGTAAAAACCTACATTTCTACGTTCTAAACGACGCTTCCGCCGTTAAATCAATCGTTACGTCTGTGCTTGGAAAATAGCCTGAAGGTACCTCCTACCTTTTGGTAGCGCAGGTGCGCTACCAAAAGGTAGGAGGTACCTCTGAGGGGTGTCTAAATTTCTGACTATGACGGGTTAGTAACAGTTCGTTGGTCAATCGACGGAAGATCCCAAACTGATACGGTGACGACGCGTTAGTTTCGCGATCAGAACGGCGCACTCTCTAATTGAATCTATTGTGGGTAGATTGTGAACGTCAGTGACATAGTCCTGAAAAAGAGTTCGTCGTTCTTGGAAAATTTGAATCCTCAAATTCCCGTCATTCACTCGTAGATTAGATCTCGCATCTCAAGCTGAAACACTTCGTCGCACGCCCTTTGCTCTAACAAGTCTTAGCTCATCTTTGGTCGAGCTTGGCCCGATTGGTACTAACGTGGGGACGTATGATGTTGATGCAAACTAAGCTAAGAACACTTCTAACTTTGAGCGTGATCCTATTAACGATCTCCCTTGGTTATCAAAACTGCGGCAACAACATGGCGTTCGAAGGGGTCGAAGACCTCAACAGCATCTTGGCCGAGAAGAACTATGCCGAGGCAACCGCTGGTGATGCGGACGCCTTTCCCCCACTTAAGCTTATTTTTGTTGTCGATAACTCCGGAACGATGGGTATCAACCAGATCAATCTTTCGAGCGCCTTCGGCCGAATGTTCAGCGGCGAAAATCAAAACAACCTTGAGCCATTCAATACGACAGCGTTCGTTTTAAATACGTCGCAACATGTCCCCGAGAAAAGTTCGAGCATCTTTGGTCGCATGCCCAATCAGACTGCGGAAGAGTTTGCTGCTTTGCCAATGGCACAACTTGCTCCACACCGCGGTCCACCAACCTTAAGCGGTCGCATTCCTGGTGACCTTGTCGGTCAATTGTCAAAAAGAACGGTCGAACCAACACGAACGGTCACTTCATTTCGTGCCGCACCGGTTGCTTTGATTTCGAATCCTGGTTCAAGTCAAGCAGCTGTGTCGTACTCAGCCTTCAAGCCGCGTGGCGCTTCGGTCGCCACTTTCGATGCAGACTTTAAAAGTCGCTTGGCACTTTTGAATCCGGATCTGTCGGAAATTGATTCCGGCACTAACAGCGGAGTCATGGACGAGATCGTCGATAAAGAAAGCGGTCTCTGTGCTTTAGCTAGGGTATTGAAGCATAATCAAGGCTTTATCAACCCAGGTGATCTTGCTAGTTTAGTTGTTGTTTCCGATGAAGAAGACGCCGACCCTTCAGGACGAGCATGTTTAGACGCCTTGATTGAAGGAAAAAGTGATCAGCGATACGTCGACGGAGTGTGCGAGGTCGCATCGACGCGTCTTCGCTACCGTCGAGAAATTGCCAATCCCACATACGCAAAATGTAAAGTCGACTTTGATTCAGGGTATAGCTACCGCATCGACTATAAGTCTCCGACTACCAATGTTGGTTATTACACAAAGTCGATGCTTTACGATCAATTGAAAACCGAAGTGACTTATTTCACTTCGCAAATGAAGTTCGATCAGCTTCGAACAAATGTCAGTTACTACACTTCGAAACAAGCGTACGACGCGATTTCCACGCCGGTTGCTTACCACACGAAAGCTCCGACCTATGAAATCCCGCAAACAAGCGTGAAGTACTTCCGTGAAGTCGAGAGCTGTGTGATCCGTGACGGAGCGCCGACAAATTGTACTTACACTTACCCCGATGCAACTGTTGTCCTGCAAGGTACAGCGGGTGCAAACTGCGACGCTTTTGTCGCAGGAAAACTTCCCACCGGCGCCCTTTATAACAAAGCCGGTTACAAGCCTATTTGTACTGCCGCTTTACCATTGGCGCGAAATGGCGCATGTTCGACGGCAGACTCGACAATACAAAACTGTCAGCAAAACTACTCGGCAGTTAAGAGCACTGTCTTATCTGGCAAAGTGACAACGACATGTGATTTGTTTGTCGCTACTCGTCTTCCGGCTGGAGCTGTCTACACGGACTCAGGATATTTGCCGTCGTGTGGAACGAAAATTTCTGATGCTCGCGAGGGCGCATGCTCGGTGACTGATGCCGATAAAGAAAATTGCCGCACGGTATATACGCAAGCTACGGCTCCTGTGACTCTGAATGGTGTACCGACGACTGGGCAAACATGCCTTCAATTCTCGACCGCAAGGCTTCCGGCCGGCGCCGTTTATGATTCTGGCGGAACGACATACTATCCGCAATGTTCTGCCGGGACGACGCTAACCGACCGCACGGGAAATTGCTCTACCACAGATACAAACGTTGCCAACTGTCGTCGCGAATACTCGACTGCTCAAAAAACTACGCTGAATGGTCGACCAGGTAGCGGCGGTTGCGAAGCGACTTACAGTTCTTCACTTCCATCGAACACGGTTCTTGCGAACTCGACGTATCCGATCAGCTGTGCCAACGCTGCCACGGTTCGGGATATCGCCGGTAACTGCTTGGCAACAAATACGAATATCGAAAACTGTCGCAATGTTTATAGCGCTCCGAAGACGATCAATCTGACGGGCGCACCTGCTGCTGGAAACTGCGGAACTTTTGTTTCTGGTCGCCTTGGTAACGGTGCAGTCTATACGGATACAGGTTATCTTCCAACGTGCGCGGCTGGGGTATCACAAGATCGAAACGTGACTGGTTCGCAAGCCTTCACCGTATGGCCCGCAAAAACATTCACCAACGGCGCGGCATGCGATGCTGAAGTGAGGGATTCTTTGGTTACGTCTCATGGGCTTTCTGTGACGACGGGAACGACACCGTCGTGTGCTGTGACAGCGATCAGTTCAGGAACCACGACTTTGTCCAACGTCGGTTCTGACCTGATGTGCGCAAGCGCCATGTGGCGCGAAGTTTGTGACACGAGTAGTGGAACAAAGAGAAACTGTCGCACGATGGAAATCGCAGCGGGAGAGAAGTATGAATCCAACCTTACTAGCGTGACCCACGAGGGCGCATTCTCGTGCACAACAAGCTGCGCAGACACTTCGTTCTGCAAAACTTCAAGCGGAACTGTCGGTGATAATTTCTACGCCTGCGAAACAACTGCAGCCGCAAACGTGCAGAAGTCGACCTTCACTATGATTTCTGAATCAGACACAGCGAACTGTGCCGCTGGGCAAATGAGACGAGTGACCCGAGGTCCTTATCAGACCGATGTCGATCGAAAAGATTACGTTGCTGGAGCAAAGTCCGAGGCAAATGAAGCGAATGCTTTAAGCGACTATATTTCTGAACGAAGCCGAGATCTCTTGAAAGAGGCAAAACCGATTGTTTCCGTCTTCGTTAGGCAGCCTGGTGACCCGACCGGTACCAACGGTAGCGTCGGTGCCGCTTATAACCGCCTGGCTGATTTGTTTGGCGGAAAGAAGCGATCGGTGCTTTCTAGTGGAGAGCAATACGCTGCAGCTCTTGAGGATCTTTCTGCGGTCATTCGCGAACGACTGAATAAGACGATTGCGTTCCAGGGTGTCGATGGGACTTTGAAAATTCGTAAAGTCTGGTTCCGTCGCGCTGGCACGTCCGACTGGGGCGCACCGCTAAGTAGCGATCTGTGGTCGACCTCTGGCGGAACCGTGATCTTCACTGATTCGTTCCAGTTTGAATACGGCGATCAGTTCCGTATCGAGTACTGGTGATCTCTTTAGGTACCGCCTACATTTTTGAAACGCGCCGCGTTTCAAAAATGTAGGCGGTACCTTCTGGTTTTTTGCTGCCAACCTGTTAGGACGTCGTTAGATTCCCGCCATGCAATATACCCAAATTCGACGTGAAATATCGGCCGCTCTGAAAGAGCGAATTTTGATTATTGATGGTGCCATGGGCACGATGCTTCAGCAGAAGAAGTTCACGGAAGCTGATTTTCGCGGAACACGCTTTCAGAACCACGAAAAAGATCTCAAAGGGAATAACGACCTCCTATGCATCACTCAGCCAGACGCTGTTTATGAGGTCCACTTGGCCTACCTCGAGGCCGGTGCAGACATCATCGAGACCAATACCTTTAATGGCACTCGCTGTGTGCAGCTTGAGTACGGACTAGAGAGCCATGTGCGGGAAATAAATCTTGCGGCTGCCAAAGTAGCCCGTCGTGCTGCAGATGATTTCATGCGTTCGACTGCGTCGTCTTTGGGCGGTCGAAAGGTGTACGTCGCAGGCGCGATCGGTCCACTGAACCGAACAGCATCGCTTTCGCCTGATGTGAACAATCCAGGTTTTCGCGCAATTGATTTCGACACAATGGTTTCTGACTATCGCGAACAAGGCGAAGCACTTCTGGACGGCGGCTGTGATATTCTTTTACCTGAAACAGTTTTTGATACTTTGAATGCAAAGGCAGCCCTCTTTGCAATTCGTTCGATAGAAGAAGCGCGGGAAATTAAAATTCCGTTGATGTTATCGGTGACAATCACAGATCGTGCCGGCCGAACATTGAGCGGCCAAACGGTTGAAGCTTTTTGGAATAGCGTCCGTCATTCAAATCCAATTTCGGTGGGACTTAACTGTGCCCTCGGCACAGATGAAATGCGGCCATTCCTAAGTGAACTCGCTCGCGTTGCCGAGGTGCCGGTTAGCTGCTACCCGAATGCGGGTCTACCTAATCCGCTATCGCCTACCGGCTATGATGAAACACCTGAATCTATTGCTCTGGGCCTTCGTACTTTTGCGCGCGCCGGATGGCTCAATCTTGTGGGTGGGTGCTGCGGAACGACTCCTCCGCATATCAAAGCCATCGCAGAAGCAATGAGAGGTTTAAAGCCGCGCGATCCGTTAGTCGCGATGACTGCGCCTCGACAAGCGATGCGACTTTCTGGGCTTGAATCATACACCCTGCTTTCGCGTCAAGCGAAGGGAAGTGTTGGAACCTCATTCACAATGGTTGGCGAGCGAACCAACGTCACCGGTTCTCCAAGATTTTCTAAGTTCATTAAAGAAGGAAGAACAGAAGAAGCCGTTCAAGTCGCCAGGCAGCAAGTTGAAAACGGCGCGAATGTCATCGACATTAATTTCGATGAGGCAATGATCGATGGCAAAGTGATGATGCGAGAATTTCTTCGTCGTGCACTCGCTGAGCCAGATATAGCGCGTGTACCGGTGATGCTTGATTCGTCGAAATGGGAAGTCCTGGAAGAGGGTCTGAAGAACGTTCAAGGCAAGTGCATAGTCAATTCGCTTTCGCTAAAAGAGGGAGAAACCGAATTCTTAAGGCAGGCGGCCCTTTGCCAGAAGTATGGAGCGGCCATCGTCGTGATGGCATTTGATGAAAATGGTCAGGCCGTCACGGCCGACGAAAAAGTGCGCATCTGTAAGCGCGCTTATGATTTGCTTTTGTCGAAGCTTGATTTTGATCCGTGCGACATTGTTTTTGATCCGAATATTTTGACCGTTGCGACCGGCATGCCCGAGCACGACAACTATGCTCTAGAATTTCTTGAGGCGATCGGACGTATAAAATCCGAATGCCTAGGAGCATTGGTCAGCGGCGGCGTTTCGAATTTGTCGTTTAGTTTCCGCGGCAACAATCCCGTTCGCGAGGCTATGCATTCTGTATTTTTAAAACACGCGGTCGAACGAGGGCTCGATCTGGGCATCGTTAATGCCGGCATGCTTGAAGTTTACGATGAAATTGACCCCGAACTTTTGGTCCGCGTCGAAGACGTCATATTGAATCGAAAAAGTTCAAACTCCAATGGCGCGAGCGAAGAGCTAGTGGCATTTGCCGAAAAGTTAAAGGCGGCGGCCAGCGAAGCCGGTGCGGGAACTGGTGGCGTAAGCACTGCGACCGCGAAGGGTCTTGAATGGCGCACGCTGGACTTAAACGAGCGAATTTCACACGCTCTCGTAAAAGGTGTTGATTCACACATCGTCGAAGACACCGAACGGGCTCTTGCGGAATTGGGATCGCCGATCGCAGTTATCGAAGGCCCCTTGATGAGCGGCATGAGAGTCGTCGGCGATCTATTCGGCGAAGGGAAAATGTTTTTACCCCAAGTGGTAAAAAGTGCGCGAGTCATGAAAAAAGCAGTGGCCGTGCTGGAGCCCGTGATGCTAGCCGAGCGCGAAAAGCGAACCGTGATGGGTGCTGAAACGGAAAAAGCGAAAACTTTTTTGATCGCAACTGTTAAAGGCGATGTCCACGATATTGGAAAAAATATTGTGGGTGTGGTTCTTCAGTGCAATGGTTACCGCGTGGTCGACCTGGGAGTCATGGTTTCTACTTCTAAGATCGTGGACGCGATTCGTTCGGAAAAAGCCGACATTGTCGGTTTAAGTGGTTTGATCACTCCGTCACTCGATGAAATGCGTTTGAATTTGGAAGAGTTCGAGCGAGTGGGATTAAAGCTGCCGGTGTTGATTGGTGGCGCGACGACGTCAGGTCTTCACACGGCCGTGAAACTTGATCCTTTTTATTCGGGCGCAGTTTCGCACGTCTTGGATGCATCGCGAGTGGTGGAAGTTTGTCAGCGATTTTTATCTGAGGATGAAGCCGAGCGGGAAAAAGCCGTGCAGGCAGTTAAGGAATCCAATCTGCGAACGCGGGAAGAATACCTAGGTAAAGCTTCTTCGCGTAAGGTTTTGTCGGCAGAAGCAGCCCGGGCGCGAAAGTTTTTTTGTGATTGGTCAAATACAGACATCGCTGTGCCCGATCGCACTGGTGTGTTTGACTGGGCAGTGTCGGTCGGTGAGCTTGTAGAATTCATTGATTGGAGCCCACTTTTTTGGTCTTGGGAACTAAAGGGCCTTTATCCGAAAATTTTCGAGCACCCTAAGTATGGCGATCAAGCAAAGCAACTTTTTGCCGACGCGAAAGGTTTGTTGGATCGGATCGTTCGGGAAAATCGTTTTCATCCCCGGGTTTTGGTTGGCTTTTTCCCAGCCGTCACGGACGGAGCTGAAACAGTTTCGATTCGTGACCGAGAAGGAAAAGTTCTTGATACCATCACATTCGAGCGCCAGCTTGATGAAGAGGTAGCCGCCGATGGTACGCCGGCGCGTCGCTATAGTTTGGCGGACTTTGTCGCCCCGTCGTCGTTAGGACGAGAAGATTACATCGGTATGTTTGCGGTCACCGCAGGACGCGATGTCGAAACTTTTGCTCAAAGTTTTCTTCGTCAGCATGATGATTACCAGTCGATCCTCGTCAAAGCTTTGGCTGATCGGATCGCGGAAGCTGCAGCTGAGTGGGCGCACAAGCGAGCGCGTGATTTTTGCGGGTTTGGACGGACAGAAAATCTGGCGCTTGAAGACCTATTGAAAGAGAAATACCGCGGAATTCGGCCAGCGCCTGGCTACTCGGCTTGCCCATCGCATGCCCACAAACGGAAAATTTGGAAACTGATGCAGGTGAAAGAACGGGTTGGTATTTCGCTGACCGAAAGCGACATGATGGATCCCGCCGCAAGTGTCTCTGGGTTTTATTTCAATCACCCAGAGGCAAGGTACTTCTAGGTACCGCCTACATTTTGGTAACGCAGGTGCGCTACCAAAATGTAGGTGGTACCCCCGGCCCCTCGGGCTACTTTCGAAACTTAATGGTCGTGTGGATTTCGTTGCAGGGAAATGTCCACGCGAAATATTTTTCGTATTTTCGCGGCGACAGTTTATAGATCAACATTCCTGGCAGATCAAAAAGCGAACCCGTGAATTTTAAACGGTTCTCGACGACTTCATACTTTCCATCGCCAATCGCTTGCTGAAACAGCTGCGGGATCGATCCAAGAGCAAAGTGATGGACGTGCGTGGGGTCTCCCCAGCTTGCGTAGGAGCTATAGTGGGGCGTAATGAAACTCACAGTCGCTCCGTCCTTACACACACGGTACATTTCGCGAGCGACTGTGTGGCATTCGCGAAAATGTTCGATCGCATGTTGGCAGCGAACAAATTCGAAGCGATTTGCATCTAGGGGCCACGGCGCTTGATTCACATCGTGAACGACGTCCACCTTAGGCGTTGGAAATTGATCAATTCCAACAGCGCCATCGAGGCGGTGATTTCCGCAACCAACATCAAGTTTCTTGAGTTCTGGAAGTCTAAGTTCTGACATGTGCGGATCATAATCCGAAAGGTTGCATGTCTGCATGTACCTCCTTCATTTTTGAAACGCGGCGCGTTTCAAAAATGAAGGAGGTACCTTTGGGCGGTTAGAGAACAAGACCCGCAGTGCGCTTGGCGGCATGGCGATAGATTTCGACCAATTTGCCTTGGAAAGTTTCAGCATTGTGGAAGCGCTCAAGCATGTAACGGGCGTTTCCGAGCAACATGTCGCGAAGAGCTTTGTCGTTTCGGATATCGTTGAGTGCGGTGGCAAAGGTTTTCGGATCATTTGGATCGAAGAGAAGCGCGGCTTGGTGCTTAAGAAAACTTTGATGTGCCGGCACGTTTGATAGGAGGCAAACGCACCCTGCGGCCATCGCATTGAGGGTTCCGTAAATTTGCCCGTCGCCGGTCGATGTGCTAACGAACACGTCCAGCGAATACAGCCATTTGGATGAATCAGTCATTGGGCCGGCGATTTCTAACGTGGCAGGAGGTGCGCCGAATTTGACAACTTTGTCCCGCGTAAGGCCGGCGCAAGACCACTTGCCTTGATTTTCGGTATCTTTCGCCAGTTTTAAAAATACGTCATGCCCGCGCGTACTTTCTGGCCGAAGGAAGCCGCCAATTTGAATTTGTGTCAGAGTTTCTGGGCGATTGCGATCGACTTTACTGAATGGCGAGTAATTGGTTTTCCGTTTTGGGTACTTGGATAAATCAATAGAACTTTCAATGAGCATTGTTTCGTGTTCAGTCGAGATTAGCTTTTTATTCAAGGCGCGCTCTTTTTCGGCCAGCGAACCGACAACGGGAGTGAACCGAGAGATTCCAAGCAATTGGTCCACAAACAACCGAAACTTTCCGGCGACTGTTTTTTCGTTCGGAATGCCGTGAAAGCTATGAATGACAGAAACTTTGGTCATAATTCCTAGTAATCGAGAATAGACCCCAGCGGTTCTCCCGTGGGAGTGAATAACATTGATTCCATATTTTAGGATTTGCCGGCGAAGTCGGAACAACGCACCAATTGAAAAATCACGAGCGGGAATGTTGATCAACTTATCGGCGGCGCGTTTCAATTCGAAGCCGAACGGGGGGCTCATTGGTGACGCGATGAAACATTTTATGCCCGAAGGTCGAATAACATTTACGATATCGATGATTTGCTTTGGTGCGATTCCTCCGTCTGTGCGTGTGCAGATAAACAAGATTGTTGTCGGTCCTGGAAAACCATCGGGAACGTGACCATCCCGCATGAGCTTTCGCATTTCCACCGAGTCCGTAGTGGCCGGCGGTGGAACCTGCCACGCCTCTGGCTTCGGCGCGCCAGCGGCCTGGATCGGTGCGCGCATTTGCCCGCTGGTTACAGCGGGCTCTTGAAAATTAGGCTTTTTGACGTTGCTAGGTGGTTTTGAGGAAGACATATCTCTCTCAATTATGCGCTGAATAGATGCTGAACCAACAGCAATTGGTAAGCGTGCATCAATTCAGACCACAGTCGTGGTGACCTTGGGCCAGCGGAATCGGTATCTAGTCCAAGCTGCAAAGTGGTTCCAAGTTTTCCAGTTTCAAAACTCCGTAAGCGCCCCCGAAAGATACGCCCGAACCAATGCCACCGCTTACAAACATCATTGGCGTTGTGCTGGATTGGGCGTTGCATTGAAGAACTTCAATCGCACCGCCTCCTCCACCACCGGATGAAAATCCGGCCTTGCCATCGCCGCCGTTTGCGAAAAGAGAGATAGATGCCACTTCGATTCTTCTACTGGCGAGTCCGATCGTTCCTCCTCCGCCTCCGCCTCCTCCAACGGCCGTGCCCAATCCATTCGAACCTTTGGCTGTGATCGATAGGTTGCCAGAGCCACGGATTTCTTTTGCGTAAACCAAAATGATCCCGCCACCATTTCCACCGTATTGATCTCCGGAACCACCGCCTCCGCCATTAAACGTTTTTTGTTCTGTGACAGGAAGTGGGTAAAGCTGGTCTCTGACCTTCCCCGGAGTAGATTGATTAGTGAAACCACCAATTCCAAGTTGCCCGCTTTCGCTATTTCCCCAGCAGTAACTTGTTTGGTTATTGAGATGGACAGCACAGGCGTGAGTTGAGCCTGCAGAAACCTGCTTGAATTTGATTCCACCTGGAATCAGCGTTGGTTCGCTTCGCGAGGTGAATGTTGAGTCCCCAAGCTGACCACTGATGTTATGTCCCCAACAATAGATGTCATCTGTTAGCGAGAGTGCACAGGTGTGAACGGTGCCGGCAGTGATCGATTTGTATTTGATTCCACCGGTATTTGCGGCAGTAGGAACAAGTATAAACGAAGGAGCCGCGCCAGTACCTAGCTGACCGAACGATCCACTTCCCCAGCACTTCACATCGTCGGTCGAAGTGATTCCGCAAGTATGGCTTCCCCCAGCGGCGACGTCTTTGTAGGTAACCCCTGTATCGATCAGAATAGGCACCGTCGTAGAAGTTTGCGAGCCATCACCAAGGCGACCGCTACCATTGTTACCCCAGCAATAAACCTGATTGCCAGTTGTGACTCCACATGCGTGCGACTGTCCCGCTGAGATTTTCTTGAACAAAAAGCCGCCACTAATTGCCGTCGGTATCAATCGATCAGTAAGGGAGGAATTCCCAAGCTGACCGCCTGAGCCTTCTCCCCAGCAATATCCGAGTGGGGTAGACGCTGCGACGGCGCACGTGAAATTTCCATCTGGTGAAGCGGTGATCTGGGAATAAGCCCGAGCCCCATTCGCAGCAATGGGAACACCTGAACTGGTGACCGCGTTGTGGCCAAGCTGTCCTGATGAGCCAAGCCCCCAGCAGAAGGCGAAGCGATCAGAGTTCCTTAATGCACAAGAGTGACGGTAACCCGCGACAACACTTGTAAAAGAGCCGGACGAGTCAATCGCATGCGGAGTAGAAAACACGCTCGCAAGCGTTGGTCCCATTCCAAGTTGAAGGGATTGACCATCGCCGAAGCACTTGACTCTTCCACTGGTGGTGATGCCACAACTGTGAAGGTTTCCACCTGAAATCGACGCAAACGATTCCGCTTGACCGTGGGTAAGCGGAGTTCCGCCGCGAGGTCGGCCAGTCGGCGTACCTTCAAGTCCGCCTTCGCCTGCACCTGCGCCACCACCGCCGCCGACCGCACTGATGAGCGCTCCGCCGCCATTTCCGGCTGGGTTCGCTAATCCAAAGCCGCCAAATCCAGAAAGTCCGTTACCGGAGTAAGTAGGTGCGCCGCCCAGAAAACCTCTCCCTGTTGCAGACAGGGTGAGTGTACCATCGATGTCGAGTCGTTTTGCTCTCAGAACAAGCGTTCCGCCAGTGCCTTGCTCTTGGTCAAAGGCTTTTGGGAAAATGTCCAAACTCGAACTATTTTCGATATCAATTTCATCGAAATTTGAGACTCGTGTGATTGCGATTCGGCAAAATCCAGGCGAGAAGTTTGTTGGTGCCGCCAGCAAAGAGTTTCGTACCTGACCCGGGTTTTCAGCGATCGAAGTCGATAGACGTAATTCGTCGGTCGCAGTTACTGCTTCAATTTTGGCAAAACCATATCGGCCGAGGTAAAGTCCGCCGCCGCACGCGCCCGTGACTGGATCATCCGGTGGACCTGGGATCGCGTTTCCGCTGGATACATGCCAAATCACCTCGTCACCGACGTCGAACTCATTGGCTGTAAACGGAGTCGCGACTTTCAGCAGTCTGCCTGCGTAGGCTCCTGTTGTGGCGACTTCTGTGACACGTCGATCAGAGCCGAGGATTTTTGTTGAAGGAACGCCGCCGGATTTCGGTGTGTGCATGAGCCCTGGCGATGGTGTGCCGACGGCAGTATAATACTGAAAAAGGTAGTGATTGCCAGACGTGGTCGAAAGACTGCCGTCGTTTGTGTTTCCGAACGTGATCGTCGTGGTCCCGCCACCGCCTCCTCCACCACCGCCATTGACGAAGCTACATGTAGAAATCTTTTTGTCCACATTGAGGCTTGCGACGATGTTGAGGGTCGATTCACCAGCAGGAATATCCGCTCGCTGAGACGCAATCAAGAAGGGTTCAGAAAGGTTTGTTTCGTCGATCTCAGTGTTTTGAAAGCTCGAACAGGCGGCAGCCGTTGCAGAGCGCAGTCCTATCACATGAAAAACGCGGTCGGGCCCAGCGGGCACCTCAAGCCGAACAGTCGCACCACTTGGAACAAATCCGATGTGTGGGCCGAAGGTGATTTCTCGCTCCACTCCGCTATCAGTGACCGAGCAGGAATTGCCACTAAGATTTGGTCCGCCAACGAACACGGCAAAGCAATTTATCTGGGATCCAGCGGTGGGGTTCAGTGCTGTGTTCCAATCGGGAAGCTCCTGTGAGGAACTTGCCGAAACGGTTTTCCGACTAACATTCTGGACCATTTTCTGAAGCGCTTTTTGTTCGGTTTTTTGCAATTGACCGTTGTCGAAGTTAGAAATTGATTGCGGCATCACAAGGTTGATGGTCGCTGATTCCTGTTTTTTAGTGCAGCTGATAAGCGTCGCGGAGACTGCAAGCGCCAACACGAATGATTGCGGTCGTGACACGCCCGCGTTGTAGAAAATCGGTTTTGAAGAAGTATTCATCGACGTTGCCCCCGGGGATTGCGCCATTCGAGCCTGGCCGCAAAACCATGAAAATCCGAAGTATAGAGTCATTTAGTAGATCGGCATTTTCGGCATGATTCTGAGCCTTTGCCTGCCATTATCCCGTCTTGAGACAGATCGCTTGCGGGGTAGTTAAATTCAAGACTATAACTTCTCGTTTAGAACCTCTTGCCATACGTAGGGAGTCTCAATTTGAGTATCATCGTGACGGGTGCAGCCGGATTCATTGGTAGCCAGTTCGTCGAGAATCTACTTCGAAACGCAACAAGCTTAGGATCACAAAAAGCTGGGCATCCGGAAAAAATCACCGTTCTCGACAAACTTACGTATGCGGGAAGTCTTGCGACTCTCGATCATGCGGTTCAGCAGGCCGGTGGCGATCAAGCGCGCGCCCGCTTAGAGTTTGTGAAAGGTGATATCGCTGATCGGTCGCTTGTGTATGAACTTGTTAAGCGCGTAAAGCCGAAAGCGATTGTCAATTTCGCAGCAGAAAGTCATGTCGATCGCTCCATTGAATCGGCGGCCGAATTTATTGAAACCAATATTATGGGTGTATTCTCTTTGCTTGATGCTGCTCGCCGATATCACGAATCATTAAGCTCCTCGCCGCAAGCTTCAGCATTTCGGTTTGTTCAAGTTTCCACCGACGAAGTGTTCGGTCAGCTGGGTGAAGAAGGTGCGTTCTCCGAAGAAACACCGTATGCACCGAGCTCACCTTATTCGGCATCGAAGGCGAGCGGAGATCATTTGGTACGCGCTTGGTATCACACCTACAAACTTCCTGTCATTGTTACCAACTGTTCAAATAACTATGGCCCTCGGCAGTATCCGGAAAAATTGATTCCGCACATGATTCATTGTGCGCTGAAAAATAAGCCGCTTCCGGTATATGGAAACGGCGGAAATGTGCGCGATTGGATTCACGTCGATGATCACGCCCGCGGAGTCGAACTAGCAATGCGTAAAGGCACTGTTGGCCAGAGCTACTGTTTTGGCGGCCGCAGTGAACGGCGCAATCTTGACGTCGTCAAAGCGATCTGCGCTATTCTAGATGAACTTCGTCCGCGAACTTCAGGTTCCTATGGCGAACAGATCACGTTCGTTGAAGATCGAAAAGGTCACGATTGGCGTTATGCGATTGACGACACAAAATCGGAAACGACACTAGGATTCAAACGTCGTTACGATTCGTTTGAAATGGGTCTTCGGGCGACGGTGCAGTGGTACCTTGAGAATCAGGAATGGGTTGAAGCTGTGACAAAGGAGAAAAAATGAAAGGTATTGTATTGGCCGGCGGAAGCGGAACTCGTTTGTACCCATGCACGCACTCTGTTTCTAAGCAGTTACTTCCCGTTTACGATAAGCCAGCCATCTATTATCCGATTTCGGTCTTGATGCTTGCAGGCATCAAAGAAATTTTGATTATTTCCACCCCGCGCGATTTGCCTATGATTCGGTCCTTGATGGGGACCGGGGAAGATATTGGAGTTCGCTTTGAATATGCCGAGCAAGAAAAACCAAACGGCATAGCGCAGGCTTTTGTCATTGGTGAAAAGTTCATCGCCGGCGATTCGGTTTGTTTAATTTTGGGCGATAATATCTTTTACGGCGAAGGCCTTACAAGAATGCTGGAAGCGGCGGCCGGGACAAAGTCAGGCGCAAAAGTTTTCGCTTATCACGTGAACGATCCCGAACGCTATGGTGTGGTCGAGTTTGATGCGAACTACAAAGCACTTTCTATCGAAGAAAAACCGAAGGCGCCTCGTTCCAACTGGGCAGTGACCGGGCTTTATTTTTATGACCAGCACGTGGTCGAAATTGCAAAAGCCTTGAAACCAAGTGCGCGCGGCGAATATGAAATAACAGATGTGAATCGCGAGTATTTAAATCGCGGTCAGCTGAAGGTAGAAGCTTTCGGGCGCGGGATGGCGTGGCTAGATATGGGAACTGAAAGTGCGCTTCTAGATTCAGCAAACTTCGTTGCGACCATCGAACGCCGGCAAGGTTTAAAAATCGCATGCCTTGAAGAGATCTCCCTGTTTAAAAAGTTTCAAACGGCAGCACGGCTTCGCGTGGTCGTCGAAAAAATGCCGAAGAGCTCTTACACGACCTATGTGCAAAAAGTCGTGGACGGCTGGCGTGACGCTTAATAACGGGCGCAAAGTTTTAGTTACGGGTGGCGCGGGCTATATAGGTTCCCATGTTGCCCGTGAACTAGTTGATCGCGGATTTGATGTAACAGTGATAGATCTGCTCCGCGAAAAATTTGGCACGGGCAATCGCTGGGCCGTTCCAGCGAAAGCGCGATTTGTTCAGGGCGACTGTGGCGACCGCGCTTTGTTGAAACGTCTTTTACCTAGCGGACAGCGCTTTGATGCGGTTTTTCATTTCGCGGCCTATATCCTCGTCGAAGAATCTGTTCGTGAACCAAAGCGCTACTTTCAAAACAATGTTGAGGGCTCTCGCGCTCTGTTCGATTATGCTTTTGAAACCGGCGTCCCGGCGGTCATCTTTTCTTCGACCGCAGCGACCTACGGTGAGCCTCAGAGCGCTCTAATAAAAGAAACAGATCCCCAGAGACCTGTAAATCCCTACGGTGAAAGTAAACTTCAAGCAGAAAAAATTCTTAAAGAGATCGCGGATCGATATTCGAGTAGGAGTTTGAACCTGGCTTCGAAGACGGGCTATGTGGGTTTAAGATATTTCAATCCTGCGGGAGCACATGAGTCTTTGGAAATCGGGCAGGCACGACCAGAAGCGACTCATTTGGTCAACGTGGCAGCTGAAGCTGCGATTGGCAAACGAAGTGCAGTTATGATTTTCGGTGACGACTATCCGACGGGCGACGGAACTTGTCTTCGTGACTATATCCATATTCAAGACTTGTCCGACGCTCATATAAAGGCGCTCGAATATTTGGATCGGGGCGGGGCCTCGGACTTCTTCAATGTCGGATACGGGAAGCCATATTCTGTTCGTGAAGTACTGGAATCAATGATGCGTGTATCGGGAAAAAATTTTTCAGTTGAGCTACGTTGCCGGCGAGTAGGGGATCCGGCTCAGTTGGCAGCTGATTCAACGAAAATCAAAGCGGCGATGGGGTGGCAACCCACGCGAGACTCTTTGGATGAAATTTGCCGTTCGCAGTTTCTTTGGGAGAAAAAACGCTTATGAGAAGATCCATTGGAATTATCTGTTTAATTTATTTAATCTTTGGGATGTTATCACTTCAAGGTTGCGCCACCCATCGTGGCAATCGTTGGCTAGCGGCGGGCGCTGGTGTCGGCACCGGCTTTTTGGTAGGAAGTGCGACGGCTCCTGTCGGCGAACGAAAAGAATTGCACTCTGTTTACTGGGCATCGCTTTTGGGTCTAACAGCTTCCTTGATCGCGGGTGAAGTTTTTAGCGATGAAGCTCAAGTTGCTAAATTAAGACAAGAAAATAAGAACTTGGAACTTCAGCTGGAGTTGATCCAGAGCGCTGGAACTGTTTTGCTTCGCGAAGGTAAGGGATACTTTAAATCCCCGTCCGGCGAGGAGCTATTTTCCAGTGGCAAAGCAAAATGGCGTCTTTATCAAATCGACAAGTGGGTGAGGTCCGGTCCTAATCAGCTTTTTCACCAAGACAAAATGGTGGAGCTACTTCCACTCGCGGATGACGAGCCGGCGAAAAAATGACCATAACGCGCAGAAAGTTTTTAATTCTCTTTGGTGCGCTCGTCTTATCTTTAGCCAGTAATATTATTCTTTTTGTCTTACTTGATCGCGGTCGAGGGCCAGGGAGCGGGCTAGGAACGACGGAGTCTGCAGGCACAGCGTCAGAAGCCGACAACGCATTTAAAGATTTTGAAACCGTTGCGTTCGCCCGCGAATTTGCGGAACGATTCGCAAGTTTTGAAAGCGAAAGCTTTCGGTCCACCCAAACCGCACTTTCGTTCCTATTGGAAGAAAAGGAAAGAAGTCAGCGGCTTGAGGAAGTCGATCGCATCAGCGAAAAACTTGTTAAAAAGTCGGTGACTCAACGTGGGCGCCTAATGCGACTCGCACGGCGAGGCGAGGCCGAGGATGCGTTTCAGGCCGATCTCCTCGTTGATTTGTTAGAAGGAGCAAGTGCCAGCCCCAGTAAAAACCAGTTCCGCCTAAAACTTTCGTTTGATGTAAAAAAAGTCGAACGCACGGCGCAAAACCCTTGGGGATTTCTAATCGGTAACTTGCGACAGGAAGTGATGGCAGCAGATCCGACGGAACTCGGTTCTCGAAGTATCTTGGTACGTCCACAAAGTCCGGTGCTGTTGCGATTTCCGTGCGTGATTGAAAATGTTGAGCTTCCGAAAGGAACTCCGATCCGCGTTCGCTTGACGACACTTGATGTTTCAGAGCTGCAAATGCGAACGGACGAACCTCTATTCGGGGAACATAAAATGCGCGCCGTTTGCCGCGATCGCGCGTACAGAGTTTCGCTGTCTTCAGATTTATCTGCTGCGCAAGGAGCTTATCCACTGACGTCGATTCAGTCGTACACGATCGCACAGTCAGAAACTGCAAAGCCTATGAAAAACAATGGGCCTCGCCGGGCGAAGTCAGCCGTCGAGAAGTCGATCGAAGAGCAACTGGGCTTTGTCATAGAGGCAGAGTAAGAGTCACCGATGTTCCGCTGGTGCGAGAACTGCGCACGCGAAGACGTCCGCCGACCGAGTTTGTCCACTCCTTCGCATGCGAGATTCCCAAACCGTTACCTCGTGACTTGCCAAATGTGAAACCGCGCTCGCCTATGCGTTGCCAGCTGGATCGGGGGATCCCTGAGCCGTTATCAGTAATTTCAATTTCAAAGCCGTTCTGCCGTTCACGAGTAGCCACATTTACATGAAGCGCTCTGGGGGCTTCAAGAGCGTTCTGAATAAGATTCGACACGACTCGGGCGAGATCTTGCGGCTGAATCTGAGCTGGAAGAATCAAAGGTGAGTTGCGACTTAGGGCTTCAATTTCAGAAAGTACTAGCTGAACGCCTTTGGATTCCGCACTCAGTTTCATCTCTTCAACAACGTTTTCAACAACTCGGATAGGCGACGTCGTCGCTTCCTTGGCATTAGGACCTAAAAGGTCCTCGGTGATCTGAGAAATTCTTAAGATGCTCGAATGTAGAACCTGGACCAAAGCGCGGTTGTCGTTTGAAACATCTAAGCGAGTCCCCACAATTTTCAATGCACCCAGCGGCGATCGGAGATCATGTGCGACTTGTTTTGAGAGGCGCCCAATCGCTACTACTGTCGCAAGACTTGCACGTTCGGCATTGGTTCGACGGGTGTGCCAAATGAAGATGAGGCCCCCTAATATAATTCCAATTAAAAACACGGGTGATTGCAATGACGCTACAACCAAACGAGTGGGCGATCGGCAGACTGTTAGCCCCCCAGCGGGTGTGCCATAAAGAGTGATGGACAATGTTTGAGTCAGTTGACGATCGTGGCAGCTTTCGATGCCCCCTGATGCGCCAACGACTTCTGGAGCAAGATCAGAAACATGCGTAAGTACCTTTTCGAAAAGTTCGCGGTCGCCGGCGAGAAGGAGATTTTTCGCTATTTCTTCTTCCCAAACAGAAACGTATCGGGCAACCGAGGTTTCCGAACTCTCAAGCCTCAGAGCGGTTGCAACTGCGATCGACAGCAAAACAATCACGGCGGCCATTAGCGCATGCAAACCATTGCGCGCTAAAATTTCTAGGACGCGTTTTGCGTTCCGCGCGTAAGGTGAGATTGTCAAGTCTCTCTCAAAATCAAATTGCATCGACCCGAAAGGTTGCAAGCCATGAACCGTACCGAGGGGGGCCGAAGCGGTTGTTCTGCCAATTGAAGCTGTGGAATTTCCACGACCGTCTAATGCTTATACATCCCTCTTGTCGCGAACAGGTCATAGTTCAGCGGATTGTTCAGGCAAATTTTCAGTCACGTATTGCGCCAACTCGTGTGCGGCTCGCTCGACCTTTGATCCAGCACTGGCCGACCTAAATGGAGCTGTTTCGCCTACCCAAGAAACGAAGCTCGCTTTCGCTACGCGAATTTGCTCTAAACGCTTCGCTCGTTTGTCTATCCGCGCGTGACCGAGGACACCGGCCTCCGCTGAAAAAGCGTGGGGATCAGGCATGTGACCAAAATTTATATTGGTCGGCTGAAAGTGAGAGATCTTCGTTTCATCCGTAATCGCCGCGTGTAAAGAACCTAAGGCTGTGGTTCGAGGCGGCAACAAGTTTTCGCCATCGCTGTTGACCGAGACACCTAGGTCGCAGGCATCCAGCGAGTAAAGTCCTTCGATTTTTGCACTCAAAAATCGGGCTACCAAAAGCCCCATGCAAGTGGATTCAAAGTAACCCTCAACGCCGGTGATCTGGCCTGCAAAAAACAACCAAGGATCTGCTTTCGACGAAAGGTCACGATTTAAAAGACGGGGAGTATTGAGATAAAGATTTCGATGGATGCTGCCTAGTTTTAAAAACTCAGCTTCTTCGAGACCTGGAATCAAACGAAAAACTTTTTTCTGATCCCCGTAGGCCATTTTTGTTTGGAAGCCGACCATGTTGTATGCGGTGCCCTCTCGGTTATCTTGTCGAAGTTGAACGACCGCGTAGGGTGTGTTGCCTGTGCGTGGGTCGATAAGACCTTTAGGGCTCATCGGGCCAAATCGCAGTGTCTTTGGCCCTCGCTCAAGAATGGCTTCAATAGGCATACAGCTTTCGAAGTAAGGAGTTTTATCAAAATCCTTTTCGAAATCTTTTGCTTCGATTTTTTTTGCGTCCCGAACAGCATCTATGAAAAAGTGATATTCCTTTTTCGTCAGTGGACAGTTCCAATAGTCTTTCGTTCCCTTGTCCCAGCGATCGGCTTTCCATGCGACTTTTGCGTTAATTGAATCCGCTGCAATGATCGGGGCAATAGCATCATAGAAATACAGAAACTCGCGTTTGGCGTTTCCGTCGGTCGAACGAATCAATTCAAAGTGCGACTGCATCGACTGAGCGAGGCTTTCGTGCGTCAGTGGTCCTGTCGCTATAACGGTTGGTCTTGGAACTTGGTCAAGTGACGTTATCAGTTCACGGCGAATTTCGATGTACGGGTTCTGCTTTATTTTTTCTGTGACGAGTCTCGCGAAAACCTCACGGTCCATTCCCAACGCTTGTCCTGCCGGTACCCGCGCCTCAATGGCACTCGATAAAATTTCGGAGCCCAAATGTTCTGCTTCCCATTTCAAGAGGCCGGGCGCCGCGTGCGAGGCGAGCGATCCGAAAGAATTCGAACAAACCAACTCGGCACAATCTTCCGTTCGGTGGGCTGGAGTTGTGACCATGACTCCATTCGAACCAGACCCGCGCATTTCGTGAAGGACGATTTTAAAACCGTTGGGACCTAGAAGTTTGGCCAGCTGCAGCGCGCACTCAGAGCCAGCGAGGCCGGCTCCTACGACGTGAATCTCTGAAAAGTTATTTAAATTCACAAGCCTGATTCCTTTTGCTAACAAGAACTTCGATGGCAAAACACGAAGATCCAAAAACGCGCGCCCGCCGAGCGAAGGGGGAAGACACCCTGACACCCGCCTCAGAACTTGTAAAGGGACTGATGCAGAATGTCCAGAATCCGCTGGCGGTTGGCTTTCTCCGCCTCAAATTAGAAGTACAGTGGGCCGAAATTGTGGGCCCGCGGATCGCAAAAATGACCGCCCCGGCGGCTTTTTTCAATGGCGTCTTAGACGTTTGGGTGGCCCATTCGGCTTGGATGCAAGAGCTCTGGTATATCAAAGATGAAATCCAAGCTAAGGTAAATAAGTCCTTAGGCGGGAATAGCGATTCGCAAGCTTATTGTCGTGAAGTGCGTTTTACGCTGAATAAACGCCAGTCTTACGGTGGAACCATCACTCCTGTGGGTACCTCGAGCCAAACTGAGAAGTAGCGCACGCCGGGATGGGATCTGGACTCGGTACCGGACTTGTTTGTGACCTATACTGATCACTATGCCGTTCTACGAATACCGTCCCAAGTCAGGGAAGTGTGAAATCTGTCGCGGTCGATTTGCCGATCTCCAGTCTATGTCGGCCAAGCCTCATAAAAATTGTCCTGACTGTGGCCAAGCGTGTGAACGAGTTTTGAGTGCACCGATGATCTCGGTGCGCGGTTCAGAGTACCGAGCTGCTGCCAATGCAGAAAATCGCAGCGAAAGTTTTCGGCGTGCTAGCGGTGAAAATCTGAAACTGCGAAACGAGACTCGTCAGAAAATGGAAGGGCACACTCATGACTGCGCCGCCGCGGGATGCTTTGGTGAGCGCGTTCGCGCCGAAGCACTTGGCGAGAAATCGTCCGAAGCTTCAACAGAGCCTGACTTGTCGAGTGCCGATCGCCCAGGGGTTTCTAGAAAGCTTCCACACCTGGTGAAGTGACTCAAAGGTACCGCCTACATTTTGGTAGCGCAGGTGCGCTACCAAAATGTAGGCGGTACCTTTGGGAGCTAGTCGGCGGACTTGATGGTTTCGCGGACCATTTCTTTCATGAACTTCCCTCGAGGCGAGGGACCCAAAAGATTTTTAAGTGACTGATGGACGCTCGGGTCGTTGATCAATTGACCCAGCGTGCCTTGGCCTTTGTCGACCTTTTCTAAAACGCTCGCAAGCGCGGCGAGGGCCTTTTTAATTTTTTTGTCTTCTGGATTTTGTCCGTTCACATCACTCAAAAGTGTATCGAGCTTCGTGATCGTAGTTTTTAATTTATCGCTCGCTTCGGTCATGTTGTTCATCATCTTGGCGGCTTTGCCGTCTTGATTAATTGTCGCTACGAGGATGTGAAGTTCTTTGACCAAATCCACCGCGCGGGCCATTCCATCTTCGCGGCTTGTGAGTAGGGTCATAAAATCTGTTTCGTCACTCGGTAGAACAGATCCATCTGCGAGCGGTTTTCCGCCGGCAGGACCAGGTTTAATGTAGATGTACTTGTCACCTAGCGCGCCTTGCGTTTTGACCTCGGCAATGGCGCCTTCCGTGATGCGAGAAGCGAATTGCGGATCAACACTCATCTCAATATCAAGTTTCAAGTCGTTGCCAAGCGTGATGTTCTTGATATTGCCGATGCGAAGGCCCGAGAGGCTGACAACCGACCCCGGAAACAGCCCTTGAACTTCGGTAAACCGTGCAACGAAGCGCGCCTGCTTTTTTAATGTAAACCGATCGCCCCCCAGAAGTAGAATCGAAAAAATGGCGCCGGCAAGTCCGATCGCGACGAAGACGCCGACGCGTAGCTCGGTTTTAGTAGTTTGTGGTTCCATACGTGCTCCTCAATTTACGAACTTAAAGTTCTTCCAATTAAAGTTCTTCGCCTTCAATAAACCGTCCAACCCAAGAGTCTACTTTTTCAATTTCATCGCGAGTGCCAATTGCGTGAATGCGACCGTCGCGTAACACAGCAATGCGGTCACAAACTGCAAACAGCGACGGCATGTCATGAGTCACGAAAATCGCCGAGGCGCCATCGGCTTTCAATCGCAACATCATGTCGCAAATCCGCTTCGTGTTGTAAGGATCTAGACCGGCCGTTGGTTCGTCGTACAAAACCACCGAAGGTTCCATGATGATCGAGCGCGCAAGTCCGACTCGCTTTTGCATTCCTCCGGAAAGGTTTGCTGGATAAATATTTTCATTTCCAGCCAAGCCAAAGTCTTTCAGTCGACTTAAGACACGCTCCCGAATGGCATCTTCCTTCATTCGAGTGTGTTCGCGAAGTGCGTAAGCCAAATTATCAAAAACCGACATTGAGTCAAAAAGGGCGCCGTTCTGAAAAACGTATGCAACTTTTTTTCGGATCTCGATCAATTCGGACTCTTTGAGTTTCGAGATCTCTTCGCCTTCAACAAAAATTTCGCCTTTGTCAGGCTTTTCAAGACCGACAAGGCTGCGAAGAATAACGGACTTTCCAGCTCCGGAGCCACCGATCAACCCCAGACATTCGCCGCGGTAAAGATCAAAAGTCACGTCCGAGTGAACGCGTTTAGCGCCGAAGCTTTTCGCAAAATTCCGGAACGAAACTACACTCCGTGTTTTAACCGCTGTTGCCGCGGCCCCTAAAGTAGCCATCGCGTCAGACCTTCTCAAAGAGGACAAAGAAAAGCTTCGTCAGAAAAAAATCGCTGATCAGGATCGACATGGATGCTACGACCACGGCCTTCGTTGTTGTTAGACCTACGCCTTGAGTTCCGCCTTGTACGTTAAGGCCGAAATAACAAGCTGAAAGGGAGATACAAAACGCGAAAAAAACTGTTTTACCTACACCAGTGAAGAGGTCCGTCATGCTAATCGTCGTGACGACTTTGTTGTAAAAAAAGAAGGGATCTAAGCCTAATTCGGCGACGCCAACGACGAGGGCTCCCGCGATTCCAACGATGTTTCCAAGTATGCAAAGAAGTGGGAGCGCGATCAGGCATGCGAGAATTCGCGGTACGACTATGCGCTTAATTGGTGAGGTCCCTAGGACTCGAATCGCATCGATTTGCTGAGTAACGACCATCGAGGCAATTTCCGACGCAATGCCGGCACCCACTCGAGCGGCTAACATCAGAGAGCAAAAGACGGGTGCGATTTCGCGCACAATCGAGAGAGAAACAATTTTGGGGACATAGAGTTTGCCGCCAAATTTTTCCAGTCCTAGTCCGAACTGAAGCGCCATGACCATCCCAGTGAATGCGGCTGTGATCATCACAAGCCCGGTCGAGCGAACTCCAATTTGATAAATCTGTTCAATCACCAATTGCGGGTATCTTGGCCGGGTCCAAACGTCGCGAAGAACGCTCTGAAACAAAAGCCAAACTCCGCCTAGGTTCTGCACTACTCCGGATACCCGACTTCCGAATCCGGCAACTGTCGACTGAAGGGCGAGACTGATGGAATTCATCATCACGGCGCCTTAAAGGTGGAAATGAACTTTGAAAATTCGGCAAGATCGCCGGTTGCGGCCGGCTTGTTAGCCGTATCGGCCACGAGTGATTTAGGAAGTGCGATAAACGTCAAAACGTAGGCGCAATCATTTTTTCGGTAAACAAGCGCACGAACGCGAGTTTGTACGCCATCGACTTTACCTTCCATCTCAAGATCAAGTGCTTCTCGGCCATCGAAGGGGACGCGCTCGTTTTTGAGCGTTTTAGCTTGTTCGAAACCAACGAAAAGATCTTCCGCCACAGAATCGAGTGATGTTTCCGCAGCGTCGCCGCAGTTGGATTGGTAAGCGATGGTGCTACCGGTAGTGGAATTTGTCCAAACTGAATCTGCGCCGGATTTTTCTTCTGACTTTTTCAGTGGGCGAAAGCCCGCCGCTGGAGCCTGAAATTTCACGCCGTCCGATTTTTCAACTTTTCCAGGACTGATATTGACTGAAACGCAGGCGGGTCCAGAGAGCATCGCGATGGCAGCCGTTGAGATCGTTGCAAACTTGCACAGCATTGCAATCTTACACAAGATTGCCGAGGGGATTCGTTTAGCTTTGCTGAAGTACACGATGCTGCTCCTGTTGCCTGTTTCTATTCCGGCCCGCAAGCCAGAAAAAAATTTCCCGCTCTGGTATCGGTGTCTTTGTTGAAAAATTCTAGACCAGTCGAGCCCAGTTTCCCTAAGTGTCAAACCGTCTACCGACCTGTCATGGTTTTGTCGATGCTTAGGGCGCAGGGTCGACATCCAGCAGGCGATTTTCACTTGAAGTTGAAATGAAGCCGACCGTCCAGTTGGCACCACGTGTGCACAACCCATTTAAAGGAAGCTAGAAGCCAAAGGACGGGCCAAGGATGGCAAGACCAATGTCGATGAAGAGAGTGTTCAAAGTTTCGTGGGCCGTGATCGGTTTCATTGCGGCATGTTTGATTTCCGTTTTCTTTATTAGTGGCCTGGCCTCGAGTATAGCCAAAGCTGATGCCAATCAGCTTCGTGTTGAATTTTCACGCATCGGTGATGCCTCGCACTTTGAATTCGAAGGTCCAGGAGCAGATCGCTATAAAATTGAACGTTTGTCCTCGGGCGAAATTCTTTTGCGAGTCCCGGCCTTGGACGAGGCCTCGTTGCGTCGCCTGAAGTCGATGTCCGATGGACAGGTCGAAGTGAAATCTATCGACGGCAAGGGTGTTGACGGAACGGTAGAGGTCAAATTTGTTGCCTCAAAAGGTGTTGATTACTTCGATTACATATCTGACCAGCCATCTCGACTGGTGTTAGATTTTTTTCCGGCGCAAGACGCACCGAAAGATGCCAAGCCGCTAGCGACGGCGAATGCCGATGACCCCGACGTTGTTGCCGCCGGTAAGCAACCAGCTATGCAACCAGCGAAACAGCCTGCTACTTTACCTGCCGCTACGACCGCAGCAAAAGGTCCCAAAGCGGTTCGTAACCCTGCCGGCGGCGACTTTGTGATCGTCGCCAAACAAGGACCAACCGGTGCTACAACGCTGTCTGCCGAGCCAGTGCCGTTGGCGGATCAAATCGCTGCACGCAAAGACTTTGAACGTGGAATTTTTGATGGTGGAGATCCGGAATTTAGTCGGTTTACCGTAAAGGATTACGAAATTCGCGAATCTGCGCGGATGAAATCTCGGGCGGCTTTGCGGATTCCGTTTCCAATGCTTGATCTTGGCTTTCCAAAGCTCGCAGAACTTCAAAAAGCGCCAGCTATTTACGAGATCATCCCAGGTGACACCACCGAGAACAAAGAAGCGCGTCTTTTACTGACGCTATTTAAGAACGATCGACAAGGGCTGTTCTTGGCGACGGCGAAAGAGTTTTTAAGAAAGTATCCGCAGACAAAGTATGACGAGATCATTCGTTACGCGATGGCAGATACACACTACAGTCTGTGGGTAAAAGAGCGGCAGTTTAACGAAGAAAACAAAATTAAAAGTGAATCGAATCTTCATGACACCGACTTTGAAGAGGCGATGGGTATTTATAATAATCTTGTGGAAAAGTACCCAGACTCGCCGATGACGACACGCACGTTGCTTCTGGTCGGATACAGCTACCTCGAGCGCGGCGATAGCTTTGGGGCACTGAAGACGTTCCAAAGATTTGTGCGTTTGAAGCCAGAGTCTAAGTACGCTGGACAGGTTAAGATTTCTATTGCGCGGGCCTTCTTGTCGCTCAATCGCTGGGAAGACGCGATCAGTGAGCTTGCTTCTGTCGAAAAAAGCGCAAAGAGCATCAAAGATCGCCAAGAGGCAAGCTATCGGCAAGGTGATGTCTATTTCCGAAAGGGAGATTTCGGCAAAGCGATTTCGGTCTATGATGCGGCAATTAAAAAGTACCCGGAGGCTACCGGCCGGTTTCCCAATGCCTTTTACAACCTAGCGGAATCTCGCTTTCGCCTGGGCGAGGAGCGCGCGGCCATCGATTCATTCCGTCAATTCTTACAAAAGTTTCCTGACCACGATCATGGCGGCTTCGCGATGACTCGCTTGGGTGAGTTGATCGAAATCCTAGTTGGTGCGGAAGATCGACGGGTCACCGGTGCATTTTTTGAATCCTACTTTCGCTTCCGCTCTACTCCAGGTGCTGACGTTGCGCGAATGCGCGTACTCACAGCTCGAATGTCTAAGATGAAGGATCGGGAACTTAAAGACGCGCTTTTAGAAATCGACGAAATCGTCGAGCGCGACGCAGATCTGCCGTTTATCAAAGAATTCCAAGTCATCTCTGTGGCGGACGCCTTTACGGAGCGAAAGGAATACGACCGAGCAACAAAAGATCTTGTGCAGTTTTACAAAGAAAACACCCAATCAAAACATCTTCCGCTCTTAAAGGGTCGAATTGTTAGAAACCTCGCTGATAGCATTCGAAATTCAGTGGAGGATGGCGATTTTATTCAAGGCCTGCGCCTCTATTCGCGCGATCAATCAGGCTGGCTAAAAGGTGTAAAGCGAGCTGATCTTCCCTATCTCGCAGGGCGT
This sequence comes from Deltaproteobacteria bacterium, assembly GCA_017302795.1. Lineage (GTDB taxonomy): Bacteria > Bdellovibrionota > Bdellovibrionia > Bdellovibrionales > JAMPXM01. The sequence goes on from JAFLCB010000003.1 coordinate 173,190, forward strand.
GCATTTGAATCTGCAGGTGTATTTTCAGACGCGTCTCATAACTACAAGGAAACACTACAGCGCCTCGATGCGCAAACTCCCGATCAGCGCGATGTTTTCGAAACGCCAATTTCAAAAGAAAGCGTTCGTTTGCGTCTTGCGGCGATGGCGGCCCAGCAAAAAGATTATGCCGGGGCTGAGTCACAGTTGAAACAAATCAAAGATCTGAAGGTGCTATCAAGCAGCGAGCGAGCAGAGCGCGCGGGTCTCGCCGCTGATGTTTCGGAAGCGCGTGGGCAGGCAGAAGAAGCAAGAAAGTACCTGGCAGAAGTCATTAAATCTTTTGAGGACTCCAAGGCAGCTGCGTCATCCATTGTTCCCCTTCATCTTAGGGTCGCGAAACTTGCGGTAAAAGATCGAGACTTTAAAACGGCAGAGGCTTCGGTTGAAGCTGCCATGAAGATGATCGATGCGGACAAAGGCATTGAAGGTGCGCCGAAAGATGTTTCTCTAGCAGCAGAAAAGCACCGTGCATCAGCGCTCGAGTCGCGGGCGGAAATCATGATTGCACGCGGAAAAAAACGTGAAGCAGTGGGGTCTTATCAAGCTCTCCTCGAGCTGCCGATCGCGAATGCTGATGCCACACGCAAAGGATATGATTCAGTTCGCTATCGTCTTGGACAGCTGCTTTTTGAAACTGGCGATTTGAAAGGTGCAGAAAAAACCTGGGCCGGTCTTGCGGCTGATGAAAAAAATCTTTGGAAGCGGTTGGCAGCAGAGCAGATGACCGGTGCGAAATGGCGGGAAGAGTACAAAAAATATATCGAACGAATTCCTGCGGCAGCAGAAATTCGCTAGCGAGGCTACACGAATGAAAAGTGTTGAAATTCGAACTCAAGATCCAGAAATGTTGCGCGTGCTTAGGCTCGCGGACAATGTGGCATCTAGTCGCGCGACAGTTTTGATTCAAGGCGAATCAGGGACAGGCAAAGAGCTGCTCGCAAAGTATGTACATGCTCAAAGCCCGCGTGCAAATCGACGCTTGGTCGCGATTAACTGCGCAGCGGTACCAGAAGGACTTTTGGAAAGTGAACTCTTTGGCCACGAGAAGGGTGCTTTCACCGGAGCACACCAAGCTAAGCCTGGAAAATTTGAACTAGCTCATGAGAGCACTTTGCTCCTAGACGAAATGAGCGAGATGCCTCTCTTGTTGCAAGCGAAGCTCCTTCGGGTAATTCAAGAAGGGGAAATCGAGCGCTTAGGAGCGCGTCACCCGCAAAAAGTGAACGTTCGAATTATCGCAACAACCAATCGCGATCTTGCGTCGATGGTTCGGCGCGGAGAGTTTCGCGAAGATCTTTACTATCGATTGAACGTAGTTCCACTGCGAATTCCATCTCTACGAGAGCGGCAGCAAGACATTCTTGATTTGGCGAGATTTTTTGTGGAGGTTTCCTGTCACTTGAATGGACGTCCGCTTCGTCCACTTTCTGAGGCCGCCACTTCGAAGCTTCAGTCGTGGACATGGCCTGGGAACATTCGTGAGCTTGAAAATGTAATCGAAAGAGCTGTTCTGTACGCTAGTGGCGATAAAATCGAACTGACGGATCTCGCGATCGAGGAAAATATAGGTTTGAATGCACCGAACCTGGCCCAAAGTGTGTCAGACCTACAAGCGGCGGCGCTGGCGGGTGTTTCTGGTTCCGGTGCTGGGTTCGGAGTTTCGCCGGGCATGACCGTTTCGGAAGCAGAAAAGTTGTTGATTATGAAGACTCTCGAACACACAGCGCAAAATAGAACGAAGGCAGCCAAACTTCTTGGCATCTCGATTCGTACTCTTCGTAACAAACTTCATGAATATGGAGTGATGCATGTCTGATCTTTTTGACAAGACCACCCGCGCCCTAGGGGCGGCAGCAAATTTGCGTCAGACGAGACACAACGTCATTTCTAGCAACGTTGCGAATGCTGAAACACCTGGCTACCAAGCAAAGAAGCTTGATTTTGAAAACGCGCTCAGTCGCGCGCTGACGATCGAAGACATGGCGCCCAGCGGAAGTGAGCCTGGTCATTTTATGACTGGGCCCGGTGCAATTTCGAAGGTCAGAGCAGATATTTATGAAAATCCAGATGTGTCAGTGAACAACGATGGAAACACAGTCGACTTAGAACGTGAGATGAGCACGCTTGCCGAGAACTCGATCATGTACAAAGCAGCGGTGCAGCTGATAAATAAAAAAATGGCAGCACTTCGTTATGCCGCGACTGACGGCGGACGTTGATAGTACTTTTTAGAGGGGACGAGCGATGGATATTCTAACTGGAATGCGAGTCAGTGCGAGTGGGATGGCGGCCCAGCGCACCCGTATGAATACGATTTCGTCGAATATCGCAAACATCAACACGACGAGATCTCCAGAGGGTGGACCTTACCGACGCAAAGATGTGGTTTTGGAATCGATGCCAGAGGCTAAGAGCTTTGGCGAGATTCTGACAAGCGCTCCGCAGCGAGATGTGCAGCGAGTGCAGGTTACGGACGTAACAGTCGACCGAAGAGCACCGCTTATGAAATACGAGCCCGACCATGTAGATGCCGACGAAAACGGCTATGTCGCTTATCCGAATATCAATCTCATGGAAGAAATGGCAAATATGATTCAGGCAACTCGATCTTACGAAGCCAACGTGTCGGCAATGAATGCGACCAAAGATATGGCAATGACTTCTCTAGAAATCGGACGTTAATTTTTTCGGGGCTCGACCACGGTCCGGTGAGCTGTCAGAACTCTGACTCTTTTTTTATCGGAAACAGGGCTTCTGGCTAAGATTCAAGACTGTAAACTAAAAGAACTCGCGACTTGAAAAAAGAGAGCTAAAATAAGGTAAAGGCGATGGATTCTGCGCTAGGAAGTGTGAGAATCTTTAAACCCGAACAAGTGCCAACAGGCTAACAGGACCAAAACCATGGATGGTTTGTCGATCCGTCAGGGCCAAAATCTAATCAACACTGGCAGAACTGCTAGTGAACTTCGTGCGAGTGACTTCGCACCTCAAGGCAGTCAGAACGGAATCACGTCTCCTGCGGGTGTAGGAAATAGTTCGAACGGTATTGTCGGAACTGGCGGCGTTTCTGGTCCCGGTTCTTTTCAGAATGTCCTGCGCAATGCAATCAACGAAACGAATGCGCTCCAAAAAAGTGCAGACGTAAAAGTTCAAGAGCTTGCGACTGGTAAAACGACCAATATTCCTGAAGTCATGATGCAAGTTGAAAAGGCGGACATTGCGCTTCGTTTGATGACACAAGTTAGAAACAAAATCATCGATGCCTATCAAGAAATCATGAAGATGCAGGTTTAAGGGGATTTCGTGCAGGGTCTTTTTCGAAACATTATAGTTCAATTTCGCGACTTTTACTCGAATCTGACTCCGGTAAAACGGATGTCAATGATTGCGATTTCTGTCATCGTTGTCATCACGGCCGGTGTCATGGTGGCATTGATGGCTGGTACGGACTACGTGCCGCTTTTGACAAATATTCCAGTTGATCAGACCGCAACGGTTGTCGAAAAGTTGCAATCTAAAAACATTCCCTTTCGAGTCCAAGACGGAGGAAAAACGGTCGTCATCCCGAAGGAGCTTTTACATTCGACGCAGATGGCACTGATGTCTGAAATTGGCTCTGGTAAAGTCGGGTCGATCGGCTTTGAGCTTTTTGACAAGCAAGACTTCGGAACCTCGTCTTACGCGCAAAGAATTAACTACCAACGTGCGCTTCAAGGGGAACTTACTCGCGCCATTAATACGCTGGATGCGGTCAAACGTTCAAAGATCATGTTGGCTCTTCCGGCAAAGAAAACCTTTCTTGAAGAGGGCGGTACAGCAACGGCCTCCGTTGTCGTCGAACTTCATGGTGGAAAAACTCTCTCCGAAGATCAGGTGCGGGGAATTCGACACTTGGTAGGCAGTGCGGTTGAAGGATTAGATCCCGATAAGGTCACTGTCGTCGATTCACGAGGAAAAATGCTTTCACGCCCGCAAGATGCAACTGGCGGCGCCAACGGAGCACTTGCGGAAGTAAAAGCGAAAATGGAAACCGATATTCAAGATCGTGTTGAGTCAATTCTTGCGAAGGTCGTTGGCCAAGGAAAAGTGATGGTTCGCGTGAACGCGGAACTCAATCACCGACAAACCCAGACGATGGAAGAGTCCGTAGACCCAGAAAAAACTGCGCTGCTTGCAACACAGAGTGAAGAAGAGCGATTGGATGGCTCTCGTACAAACCCTACGGGGGTGCCTGGAGCTAGGGCCAATATTCCCGGCGCGAACGAAGCAGGACAAGTCGGTTTCAGTCAGAATGTTTCTAAAGAACTTAAAACGCAAAACTACGTAGTTCCTAAAACAGTTCGCAATGTCAGTGAGGCCGCCGGCGGACTACAGCGGATTACTGTGTCAGTAGTCGTCGACGGAGTGACCTCCGTGAAAAACAATGTTAAGGGCGAAGCCGAAGAAGCGTGGGCGCCTCGAACACCGGAAGAATTAGCGAAGTTTGAATCAATCGTAAAAAATGCTATTGGATTCAGTGATCAACGCGGCGATTCCGTAAAAATCGAAACGATGCGCTTCGAAAAAGAAGATTTTAGCGAAAGCGAAAAGTGGATGACGACGCTTGAAAGAAAGAAGCTCGTCAACGCGATTCTCAAGTGGTTGCTGCTTGGCGGAGTCCTTGCTGCTTTCTTCCTAATGGTTATTCGACCGTTCATGCGATGGATCACGGACAGCTTCCAGGATTCTGTCGATGATCTTTTGCCCCGCACGATCGAAGAGCTTGAAGAGCTTCAGTCCGTCGATAACTCCCTTCCAGGTATGTCGAGTGCACTTCCGGTTCTAGAGGAGTCGCTCGATCCGGATAAGGCAGAGTCGGAACTTCTAAAAGATCGCATTATGACTTTGATGGAGAAAGACGAAGAAAAAGCGTCTGGCGCCTTCAGCCTGTGGCTGGTTCGAAAGGATACATAGTCGATGTCTAACAGCAATGCAGTCAGACTTCAGAAACAAGAGAACTTTGACTATGAAAGTCTTCGCGGCTTTGAAAAGGCGGCGATTCTGGTGAATTACCTCGGCCCCGAAGCCGCAAAGGTTTTGCTGAAGCGCATGGACGACGGAGATATTCGCAAGCTTCTTACCGTGATGAGCAAGTATCGAATCGTGCCGATCGCGATAACAAAAAAAGTTTTGGAAGAGTATTACGAGCTCGTTAGCGAATCTGAGGATTACATTTTCTCCGACAAGACGACGGCGAAAGAAACGGTCATCGATGCTTTAGGTGAGGAGCGTGCGCGCGGCGTTCTTGGGCATTTAAGCACCTCGAGCACGGCGCGGCCTCAACTTGAATCCCTGGAAGCAGTCGATGCGAAATCACTTGCAAACTTTTTGGTGAATGAACATCCCCAAACGGTTTCGGTCATTCTCGCCCATCTTGAGCCCGAGAAAAAGGGAGAAGTCTTAAAGCGGCTTCCGGAAGCGTTTCAAGCAGAGGTCGTTCTACGTATGGCGAACCTCGAACATGTTGCGCCAGAACTTATTGCGGAAGTCGACCGTGTTCTGAAGGAAGAGCTGTCCAGTGTCGGAACGACAGAGGCTGCAGCACTTGGTGGTGTGCAGCCAGTTGCTGAAATGCTTAATGTTATGGATAAAAATACTGAGAAAGCGATCATGGCACGGATCGAAGAAAAAGATCCAATTCTTGCAGAAGAAATTCGTAAGCTTATGTTCGTTTTCGAAGACATTATCAAAATCGACGACAAGGGAATTCAAGCACTTCTCAAAGAAGTACCAAACGACAAGCTTTTGTTGGCCCTCAAAACTGCAAACGAAGAAATTCGAAACAAAATCTTCAAGAATATCTCGCAGCGTGCCGCGCAGATGCTCAAGGACGATCTTTCAAATTTGGGTCCCTCGCGTCTTTCCGATGTCGAAGGAGCACAGGTCGAAATCGTCAACGTCGCGCGCCGCTTAGAGGCCGAGGGCAAGATCATGATAGCGCGAGGCGGAAGCGAAGATGCGATGGTTTAAGGAGTCGGCGTGCAGACAATAGGACAGCGGATTTTATCGAAGAGCGAGGCGGAATCAAAGGCGGTGGAATATTCGCCGCGTGAAATTCCCGCGAAGCCGGCCGATGCGGCCATCGAATTTGTTCGAATGCGCACGGAACACGAAAATCCTGAATTTCGTATTGATCGAGTTGTTTCAATCACCGCTGGAATCGACGAACTTGAAAAGATGTCGCTTTCGGAGCGAGTGGAAAGCGAAGCGCTCGAGCGCCTGAAGTCGATGCAGGAAGAAGCCTATAACCAAGGCTACGACTTGGGTCGGGACGAAGGGCAGGAATCTGCTTTTCGAGAAATGAGTGAAGCCATCTCCAAACGAATTGCGAGCGTTGATAAAGTTGTAAGTGGATTCGAGTCTCTGAAAGTTGATCTTGTTCGTCAGAACGAGGCCTCACTTGTGTCTCTTGTTTATCAATTGGCGACGCGGATTGCGATGACTGAAATCAAATCGAATAAAGAAACTATTCTAGAGGTCTTGAGGCAAGCCGCGACTGAGGCTCAAGGCGAAGAAAGCTTTGCAATTCGGCTCTCAAATCAAGATCTTGAGTTCATCGAAAGTATGAAAGAGCGACTTGGCAAAGAGTTCGAATTTATTAAGCGCGCAAAGCTTGAGGGCAGTGATGAAATCCGGCCCGGTGGTTGTGTGATTGTCACTAATTTTGGCCAAGTAGACGCGACTTTAGAAAAGCGTCTCGAGAAGGTATGGGCAGCGTTATCAGAAGTTCGTCCTAAGACAGAAGATGTTTTGACCCCTTCGTCAAATGACGGGTCATAGCTATGACAAACGGTCCATTCAGTTTCGAATTGGATTTAACGCGATACAAAGCCGCAATTGATCGGCAACGATTTACAGAAGATGCAGGCAAGGTCACTCAAGTCGTCGGTCCGACGATGCTAGGATTTCTTCCTGGCTCGTCAGTTGGCTCTACCTGCCGAGTTTACCCCAGTGCCAGCACTGAAAGTTTTTTGGCCGAAGTTGTTGGATTCCGCGATCGCCAAGTGATCATGATGCCACTAGGAGAAATGAAGGGTGTGGGGCTTGGCTCACGCGTAGTCCTTGAGCAGTCAATTGCAACGGTCAAAGCTGGCTACGGCCTTCTTGGGCGAGTTGTCGATGGTTTGGGCCAGCCGATCGATGGCCATGGCCCAATTGAGGCAGTGGACGAGTGTTCCCTCTACGCGTCTTCGGTGAATCCTTTGGACCGAGAACCGATTCGAGAAATATCTGATCTTGGAGTTAGGGCGATTAATGCCATGACGACGGTGGGTCGCGGGCAACGAATGGGAATCATGGCGGGGTCGGGCGTCGGCAAGTCCGTGTTAATGGGTATGATGGCCCGCTCCTCAAATGCAGACGTCAACGTCATTGCGATGATTGGTGAGCGTGGACGAGAGGTCAAAGAGTTCATTGAAGATGTGCTCGGGCCGGAGGGTCTTAAGCGATCGGTTGTTGTTTGTTCGACCAGCGACAAGAGTCCGTTGTTGAGGATGCGCGGTGCCTACGTGGCGACAACGATTGCGGAGTACTTTGCTTCGCAGGGTAAACACGTCCTCTTGATGATGGATTCGGTGACGAGGTTTGCAATGTCCGCTAGGGAGATCGGTTTAGCTGCCGGCGAACCGCCGGCCTCAAAAGGATATACACCAAGCGTGTTTGCCGCGTTGCCTAAGCTGTTAGAGCGCGCTGGCTCGTTTCAAAACGGCGGAAGTATTACCGGCCTCTACACTGTGCTCGTTGAAGGCGATGATATGAATGACGTCATTGGCGATGCAGTTCGATCGATTGTAGATGGACATTTGGTTTTGGATCGTAAAATTGCAGCGCGTGGACATTTTCCTGCTATTGATGTTTTACCCAGTACAAGTCGAGTGATGCGCCAGATTGTTCCGAAAGAGTTCATGGATCTATCTCGTAGAATGCGCGAACTGATCGCAGTTTATAGAGACGCAGAAGATCTGATCAACATTGGGGCATATAAGCCTGGGTCGAATTCGAAAATCGACGAATCTATTCGGCTCTACCCTGAAATCGAAAGTTTCCTACGCCAAGAAGTTGAAGAATCGACCTCCATTGAAGACTGCGCTCGGCGCATGGTGCAAATTCTTGGTAGGGGGCGCTGATAGATGAAGTTCAAGTTTCGTTTACAAAAAGTGCTTGAGCATCGTTCGCGCCTCGAAGACGAGGCAAAGCGAAACTACTTCGAAGCTCAGGCGAAAACCAGGGAAGCACTCGACAAGCTAGAATCTCTTTATTCTGCAATCGATGATGTCCGTACTCGCGCAAACAAGCTGCAGTCGGCAGGCGGCGGAGCTCAGACGATTTTTTCCCTACAAGACACAGATCTCTTCATTCGTGGACAGAAACTTCGAATTGAAGCACAGAGAAAAGTCGTGCGTGAATTTAAACAAGCTGAAGAGCAAGAGCAGGAAATACTTATTGCTCGTGCGATGGACCGAAAGGCCCTCGAAAAGTTAAAAGAGAAGCGGTTGCAAGAATTTCGCGCTGAGATCGAGCGTAAAGAAGCAGCCGAGGCGGATGATATGAATGTCATACGGTATAAACGCGCCGAAGGTCCTTGATTTGTCGCCTGGCCTTGTGATTTTCCGCTCCCACAAAGCATTCTAAGGGTATGAAGATGAACGGTTACCAAAAGTTTTTTCAAGAGGCGAAAAAGTCAGCGGTCAATCCCGCATCGAAGCCATTGCCGAAGTCGACATCGGCGTCGTCGAGTCGCCAAGCTACGAATACGAAATCTCCGGAAGACCTGGTGCGTGACCACCTCGCTAGTCGCATGCAAACTCGCCGGAGGGACAAGCGCGAAGCTGCGAATAAGCGGTCTCGCCAGGCCCCTGTGTTCGCAATTCTGCTTTTGATCTGCGCATTGGGTGCAGGCACAATTGGCTACCTGTACCCAGAATCGCTCGACGATCTTGAGATACCCACGGTCAGCAACCTTTTCCCCGCATTTAAAATTGGTTTCCTGGGAAGCGCCACCGCCGCAGCTGGAAGTAAGTCCGAGGCAGCGAAAGCTCTACCGGCGGAAAAAGTTGCCGCGTCGGATGCGGCAACAACAGCCCCTTCGGGCAACACCTCGACCGACGGAAAGGCTGAAGCAATCGTCGACGTGAAAGCATGGACCGCGGAAGAACTTAGTTTTTTCAAGAAGTTAAATGAGCGGAAAGCCGAACTTGATCGCCGAGAGGCTGAAGTTGCGAAGTTGGAAGAAGAATTGCAGAAGCAGAGAGATGGGATCGAGGAACGAATCAAGCAATTGGAGACTATGCGAAAGCAAATCTCAGAGACTTTGAAAGGTCGAGTCGAACACGACCAAGAAAAAGTTGCGAAGCTTGTGGATGTTTATTCGAACATGAAACCGAGCCAAGCCTCGCGAGTGATCGAAACGTTGAACGAGGATTTGGCTGTTACGATTTTAGACAGGATGAAGAAAAAGAATGCTGCCGAAATTTTGAATACGATGTCGGCGGGCAAGGCAAGAAAACTTTCGGAGATGTTGACCGGGTATCGTGAGCCAGCATCATCGGAAAGTAAGGGCGGCGAGAAGAACGAAAGTGGATCGCCGAACTGATGTAGATTTGAAATATTGAGTGATGCTTCGAGATTGCCATGGAGGGCTATCGTGAAGATTGGTGGACTCGGAACGGTTGAAGGATTCAACCGACCGAACTTAGAGACAAAGAAATCAGGGGTGCCGCGCGCTTCTGATTCGCTTTTGTCTTTGGGTGGCCCATCTAAATCCCAGCCTTCTGAAGCTTCATCGACAAAAACGGAAAAAGACTTTAGTTCCATTTTAAAAGAAAAAGCGTCAAACCTGAAATCGGCGCCTCAACTGAATGATCGAAACGAACAAGCCGAAACTTTGGCTGGCGCATCAATGACCGTGCAGTCAACGCAGGTACCCCCCGAAAAAGTTCAGCCTATCGAGCCTGGGAATGAATCAGCTGTCGATTCTACTTCTCCTGTTTCGGGCACCTCTCGGCCAAGCCGTTCGAAAGAGCCCAATGCACCAGAGCTGAAATCGGTGGAGCCTGGATCGGATGTCGCCACGATTGAATCTGGCGAGATTTCGCAAAAAGTTATTGATCAGGTTTTGGGGGAACTAGTTGCTGATCTTTCGATGGCCTCGCAGTCAGAAGAATTTATCCGCAGTTCATCGATGCAAGATTTCCTCTCGCAGATGAAATCTGAGTTCGGAATAACACCAGAAGCCGTTATTAAGGCATTTGCAAACCTGTCTCCTGCTTCTTTGGCTGCTTCGCCGGAAGAGTCCGCACAGGAGTTGCTCACGGGGTTAGGGCTAAAGCCAGAACAGATGCCCAAGGCTGAGCGGATGTATCGCGACATGCTTAACGTTACCGGCGAAAGCGCGCTGAACGAAACAATGGCTGGAGTCGGTGCAGGCGTGACAATGAAGGTCTTGAGCGAACAAGAGGTCGCTCTCGAAAAGTTGCAGAAGTCGATCACGTCTCTCAATGACTCTTTCGCTATTCGCCCCCCAGCCTCCGACCCCACGGTCATCCCTGTTGATAACGCTATGGCCGACGCAGGCGCTACCGCAGTTGAAACGACAGTTCCGAGCCAAGCAAAACGTGATATCGGAACTTCCCTGAAAGAAGCACTTGAAACTTCGGACCCCTCGTCGACCCACGGTCAGATGAAATCTGATCTCGGGATCGCAAGCGTCCTGGCCTCTGCTTCGGCAGGCGCCTCGATGATGAGTGGTAAGCATTCTGGAGGCGGCCAAACCTCCCAAGATGCCGGTAAAGATACGTCACGTCCGGCGTCGGACAACAAACTTGAATCGATCGAATCTGCATTGCGGGATGCAGGATTTGCCATTCCGACGACTGCAGAAAAACCAGCTACCCCACTGGCGGCTGGAACTTCGACCGCACTTGCGACAGCGATGATGAGTAATTCGGATGACGCTTCAATGAAGGCCAATGCGCAGGAAGTTGTGCGTAATGCACAACTTCTTTTGCGCAATGGCGGTGGCGAAATGAAAATGCAGCTAAAGCCTGAAGGTGTAGGCGAAATTCATCTGAAGGTCGCTGTGAAGAACGGTCAGGTTGCGGTTCAAATGTTGACCGAATCTGACTCTGCCAAAAAGCTTCTTGAAAATGGTATTGAGGATCTGAAGACTTCGCTGGCGCAAAACAAGCTTCACGTGGATGCATTAAAAATTGAAGTCGGAACGGAAATGGCGAAGCAGCGGTTTGAACAATCGCAGCAAGAATCCGGACGCGAGCAAGCGCGTCAGCTTGCACAAGACTTCCTTGGTTCGTTCCGTCAGGATCGCGAAGCCTTCCGCCACGGATTCGCTGATCAATCGGGCTTTAGGTCTTACGGTCAGCCTCGGCGACCAACGCCTCCCGAGATGGAGCAGGTAGCGTCCACATCGAATTCGAAAAAAGAGAAAAACTCTCGTCGACTAGATTTAGTCGCATAGGTGGGAATTTAGAATGTCAGTAATGGGTGTAAAACGCGGAACTCAAATGTGGTCGGAGAACAAAAACGACCAAGCGGCCATACGCCAAGGTGCGACTCAGGATGCGCCTTCAGCGAACACAGCTGCCGCAGGCGACTTCCAAAAAGCCTACGGTGATCAGGCGATCGGCGATGTACTTAACAAGATTGCAGATCCAAACTGGGTCGATCCGGCTCGCAAAGTTCGGACGACTGGAAGTAACGAACTTGATAAAGATGCATTTTTTAAACTGATGCTCACGCAGATGAAAAACCAAGATCCTACAAACCCGATGCAGTCGCACGAGATGGCAGCACAGCTTGCTCAGTTCTCGTCGCTTGAACAATTAAACAATATCGGCACGGGTGTCGAGAATTTAGCCAAGGCGCAGACGGGTCAAGGTAACTTCGGCGCACTCGCCTTCATCGGAAAAAGAGTGACTGGCGACGCTTCAAAAATTTCGCGTGCTTCTGGTGACACTGAGCATGGATTTAACTTTAGCCTCGCGCAAGATGCGACGAAATCGAAAATTACGATAAAAGATATTACCGGAAAAACTGTTCGCGTGCTTGAACTTGCCGCGCTAAAAAAAGGCGCAAACTCTATCAAGTGGAATGGTATAACGGATGAAGGTCTTCCAGCGCGAGCCGGAGAATATAAATTTTCAGTAGAAGCGACTGGTTCAAATGGCGGCAAAGTCTATGCGCAGAGTTCTTTCGAAGGAAGAATTTCTGGAGTCGACTTTACACCGCAGGGACCAATGGTCATCGTGAACGGACAGTCGATCAGACTCTCAGATGTAAAAAAGATCGAAGATCCAGTTTTGGCAGAGCCATTTGAAAACCGGACTTCCGCTACTCCACTGAGTGTCGGACAATCTAAGAAGGAGTTCATTCCACCAGCGCCGGAAGAGAGCGTTATAGATAACCTCGATTCCATCCCGATGGCGGGCGATCTCCTAGCAAAAGTACAAAAAGAATCGAAGTAAGGAAATAGTGTGAGTCAATTTGCAGTTGCGAAAAACATCGGTTCAGGAGCTAGCGCGGTCGGAGGAATTACCTCTGCACGCGAAGGCGTTGAGTCGACCCGCAACCGTGAAAAAATCGGATCCGACTTTAAGAACGCTCTTCGGGATACTATTACTTCTGCAGGCAGCCCCACGGTCATGGGTGAGGCGGAAGAGCAAGCAGGGAAGAACGTCGACAATCTCCGGTTTTCGGCCCACGCAGTGGACAGAATGAAATCACGCGGGATTTCTTTTGCGCCAGATATGATGAAGAACATTGAAAGCGCTGTTGCAAGAGCGGCATCAAAAGGGTCGAGAGACACTTTAGTTCTTGCGGGCGACAACGCTTTGATTGTGAGTGTGAAGAATAACACGGTCGTGACGGTGATGGATCGTGCAGCGATGCGCGAGAATGTATTTACCAACATCGATTCGACAGTGGTCGTATAAGACAGCCTAGAAGGGGCAGTCTTTTGCGGTTTCGAAATTATGAGTACGGGCTGGTCTCTTGAGCATGAAGAGGCGTTTGACTAACGCTGAAGGCACAAGGGAAGCCCTCCCTGCGACTGATTGATTGACGTCGCAGAAACTAAACTCACTTGGCTAGAATGGCTAAGTGAAAATGTAACCTAGGAGGGGTTCATGGGAGTTCTTTCATCACTTTATACAGGCGTGTCTGGTTTGACCGCACAGGGCGAGGCCCTTGGCGTCATCGGCGATAACATCGCTAACGCTAATACGACAGGTTTCAAAGCCAGCCGAGCAGAGTTTCAGGACATCATTTCAAAAAATTTGAAAGGGATCTTGGGCGGCAACCAAATCGGACGCGGTGTAAAGATCGGAGCCGTGAACCCAATTCTAACTCAAGGTAACGTCGATGCGACAGACAAGTCGACGGATCTTGCGATTTCCGGAGACGGATACTTTGTTCTTCGTGGGACAGACGGCGAATCTTACAGCCGTGATGGCTCTTTCCACTTTGATCGTGAAGGCTATCTTGTGTCTAACGATGGTCAGCGTGTTCAAGGTTTTGAGGCGGACGAAAAGGGTCGCATTATCAACAAAACAGGCGACATCAAATTTCCTCGGGCGATGATTCCTGCAAAGGGAACGCAAGAGGTTGTTCTTGATTTGAACCTTGATTCTCGCGTTGAAACTGGAAAAGTATTTAATGCTGAAGACCCTTACGGCACTTCACACTATTCAACTGGCGTAGAGGTTTTCGACTCGCAAGGTAACAAACACTTAATGACCTTATTCTTTAACAAATCGGCGGATCGTCAGTGGGACGTCCGTGGTATGGTGGACGGAAAGGAAGTTGTTGGTGGCCAGCCTGGCAAAATGTCGGAAGTTATGACGGCTAAACTGACCTTCACGGTTGACGGGAAATTGGACACAGAGCAAATCACAAAGCAGGCGTTCAACTTCGCTGGTGGTGCTTTACAAAACCAAACGCTCAAAGTTGATTTCGGTGATTCGATCACGACGGATAAAGGTAAGGGCCTGAACGGCACGAAGCAGTACGGAAAAGAATCCGATTTGATTTCGTGGCGCCAAGACGGTGCTGCGGCCGGGACAATCACAAACATGTCGTTCAACGACGAAGGGGTTTTGACCGCGCTGTACACGAATGGACAGGCACAGGATCTTGGCCAGGTTGCCCTAGCGAAATTCGAAAACCCAGAAGCACTCTTCAAAGTTGGTAACAACCGCTTGAAGGAATCGCGCGATTCTGGTGCGGGCGCGATAGGGAAAGCACGACACGCGGGCCGCGGTCAGCTGTTCGCGAAGTCTATAGAAAGATCGACTGTCGATCTCGCGACAGAGTTCGTGAACCTGATCCAGAACCAACGGGGTTTCCAGGCAAACGCGAAGACCATCACGACAACCGATGAACTTCTGAACGAAGTCATTCAGTTGAAGCGATAATTCTAGCTCGACGTTGATATCCAAAAAACCAACATGACTTTGGGTCAATAGACCCACGGTCATCGCGGAGTCTCGCGCCTAGTCAGCGCAGTTTAGAGACCTAAGGGCCTCCGAACTGACTCCGCGCCCTCCTTGCCAGAAATTCATCGGCAAAGATTGCGACTACTCTGCGCCAATTCTTTGTTTTGTTGAGTGGAATGAGGCCGGTTGTTTGCAAGAAATTGTAGGCGAAATAGTCTTTGAGCTGTCTGTAGTCTGAACCCCAGTTTACCGCACGGGTAAACGGGCGTGCGTTCCAGAATGTTGGTTGCGATGGACTTTTTTTGAATCCGACAATGCTCGCAATTCCGCCAGTGATTCCGGAAATAAAACCTTTCCAGGATGAGACATTGGTAAGTCTCAATGAGATGTGAATGTGATTACCTACATTTACTAGTCGATAGACGCGGACACTTCTTTTAAATCCCGTTTTGAAAATTAACCTTCGGATTTTTTCCTGATGTCGCCTCAAGTTAAAGTTCCCCTTTGCTAAATCACTTTTGATCACCACATGCATGGATCGGTCGGTACTGCGGGGGCGTCTTCCGCGAGAATGCATAGTTTTCCGTGCGCCCGGACTGAAAACAAGATTGTGTTTTAAGGATCGAGTCCGGCGTTCGTCTATTGTGTGATTGAGTGTCTTCATTTCCGACTCCTGCTTCAAAAGAAGTTTAGGAGTGGTTTTCAGTTCACAATCTGTGCGCAAATTTATTCGGTTGCGTTTGTTCTATTTTTTTTGACCCACGGTCAATGACCGTGGGTCCCCGGAAGGAGTTAATGGCCGCCGAGATAGGATTCGACAATGCGAGGGTCGTTAAGGAGGCCTTTTCCAGTTCCAGAGAGGGTGATTTTTCCAGTCTCGACGCAGTAAGCGCGGTGTGACACTTTTAGCGCCATCCGGGCATTCTGTTCGACAAGTAGAATAGTCATTCCCTCTGAGTTCAGCTTTTTTATGATCTCAAAAATTTGCGCAACAATAAGCGGGGCGAGGCCGAGGCTTGGCTCATCTAATAAAAGGAGTGAGGGCTTGGACATGATCGCACGACTAATTGCGACCATCTGCTGCTCTCCTCCGCTTAAGGTGCCAGCCTTTTGGCGAATACGCTCCTTCAAACGCGGGAAAAGTTCAAAGCAGTGCTCCAGGTCTTGAGCAATGGCTTCCTTATCATTTCGTGCGAATGCACCAAGACTTAAATTCTCGAGTACCGTGAGATTGGGAAAAATGCCTCGGCCTTCTGGTGCGTGTGCGAGACCAAGTCGAACAATTTCGTGGCGAGCTATTGTGGCTAGGTCTAGCGTATTTCCGTCATTTGAAGAAAATTCGATTTTTCCGGTGAACGCGACAAGGCCCGAAATGGCACGGAGAGTTGTTGTTTTGCCTGCTCCATTTGCGCCAATCAACGAAACGATTTCTCCTTTTTTTACCTCAAACGACAAGCCCTTCAATGCAAGGATTCCACCGTATCGAACTTCAAGGTCTTTGACCGTTAAAACTGTACTCATACCGTTTCCTCGGTTCCGAGGTAGGCAGCGATGACCTTGGGGTCGGATTTGATTTCAGCCGGGCTGCCCTCAGCAATCAGAGTGCCGTGATCGAGGACAAGAATTCTTTCGCATATCCCCATGACCAGTTTCATATCGTGCTCGATTAACAATACGGTTAGGCGGAAATCTTTACGAATTTTTGCAATCGTGTTCATTAGATCTTCGGTTTCCTTGTTGTTCATTCCGGCTGCCGGTTCGTCCAACAATATCGTGCGCGGCTCTGTTGCTAATGCACGAACGATTTCAAGGCGCCTCTGTTCGCCATACGGAAGACTGCCTGAAACCAACTCAGCTTTGTCTTGAAGATTGAATATTGCCAACAATTCAAGTGCACGCTCTTTTAGCCGTGCCTCCTCGATGTAATGACGTGGTGACCGTAGGATCGAGTCGAACAAGGTGTGCCGTGTATGTTGTAGGCCTGCGACAATGACATTGTCCAAAACGGTAAGGTCTTTAAACAGCCGAATATTTTGAAATGTCCTGGTCATTCCGAGTTTCGAAATTTGCCAAGGCTTCATGCCTTTAGTATCGATACCGCGAATCTCCACAGATCCGCTGGTTGGCGTGTAAACGCTTGTTAGACAGTTAAAACAGGTGGTTTTTCCTGCACCATTGGGCCCGATGAGACCAACAAGTTCTCCTGACCGTAGGGTCAAATTAAAGGAGTCAACTGCACGGAGGCCGCCGAATTGCATGGTCATGTTCGTAGCTTTTAGAAGCACTTCACTCATATAGACCTACGTAGCTTTCGACTTGGAACGAAATGATTTAAATATATCAGTCGCTTCGCGCGTGCCGAGAATTCCTGCTGGGCGAAGTATCATGAATAAAATAAGCATCAACGAATAGATGACCATTCGCAGATCAACACCTGTGATTTGCTGTAGTTCTCGTAAAACCATTTCTGGTAAAACAGTGATAATTGCCGCGGCGATCACCGAGCCAGAAAAGCTTCCCATTCCACCCAATACGATCATGATTATTATATCTACGGACTTCGTGAACGTAAAAGTTGCGGGATTCAAATACTTCACTGAATGCGCAAACAATGCGCCCCCAACTCCGGCGAAAAATGCGGAGATCACAAACGCACGAACCTTTGTCTGTGTGATGTTAATTCCCATGGCTTCCGCAGCGATTTCATCTTCTCGTACACTTAAGAAAGCGCGACCTTTTGAGCTGTGGACGATTCTCCAAAGAGTGACGAACGTAACAACTGTCCAAATAGATGCGACCGAAAACTGCGCAACAAACTCTGACATTCCAAGACTTGGTACGGCTGCGGTTGAAGGAATTCCGTACATTCCGCGCGCACCGCCGACCGCATCAGAGTTTAGCAAAATAACCCGGATGATTTCGCCAAATCCCAACGTCACGATAGCGAGGTAGTCGCCGCGAAGTCTGAGCGATGGAAGGCCGACGATATAGCCCGCGACGGCTGCTAAAAGTCCGGCAGCAATTGGCAGAAGCAGAAATCGCAGATAGTCAGGCAAAACAGCGAGTTCAGGACGAGTAACTAGCCACGCCGAAGTATAGGCACCGACCGCCATGAATCCGGCATGACCAAGGGAAAACTGACCGGTGAAGCCGTTGACGAGATTGAGTGAAGTCGCGAGTACAACATTTGTCAAAATTAGTAACATTACAAACTGCGTATAGGGATTTGATGTGGCATCGAGTCCGTACCCGACGCCGATCAACAGGACGGCAGCAAAGATTGGTGCCCCAATAGATTTAATGGCTTCTGATCGGGCCTGGCGGTCTTGCAGCACCATTATACTTTCTCCCTTACAACGCTGCCAAGAAGGCCTGCCGGTCTGAAAAGTAAAATGACAATCAAGACTCCGAACGCAAGTGCGTCGCGATACGTGCTGGAAAGATACCCGACCACCATTTCCTCACACAAACCGAGTATCACTCCGCCAAGCATCGCTCCAGGAAGACTACCTATTCCGCCAAGTACCGCTGCGACAAACGCCTTAATTCCAAAAAGCATTCCCATCAGCGGATCGATCTTCGGGTACTTCAATCCAACCAAAACCGACGCTATTCCTGCGAGCGACGAACCAATGACAAATGTGTAGGTTATAATTCGATCGACGTTGATGCCCATCAGACTAGCAACATTGCTGTTTGAGCTGACCGCGCGCATCGCAGTTCCGATTTTCGTGTGATGTACCAAGAAGTGAAGACCGCCCATAACCAGTGTGGAAACAATGAGGATCGTAATGTCGAGAGATCTTACTTCCACCGAGCCAATTTCGAAGAGCGAAGAGTCTTTAATGACTTCAGGGAACAGCTTCGGATCGGCACCAAAAATAATTTGTCCGGAATACTGAAGCAGAAGGCTGACACCAATCGCTGTGATAAGGATGTTAAGCTTCGGAGCCTTTCGAAGCGGTCGATAGGCAAGTCGTTCGATTGTGATACCCAGTAGTGAACACGCAGCCACTGCCGCAATAAGCAGAATAAATAGCGACAGAACTCCCGGATGTTGGTCGAGCCCGAACTGCCGCCCCGTGTAGTAAGCCGCAAAAGCGCCAACCATATATACTTCACTGTGGGCAAAATTTATGAGCTGGAGAATGCCATAAACCATCGTGTAGCCCAGCGCGATCAAAGCGTAAATGCTTCCGAGGCTGATTCCGTTGATTAAGTGCTGAATAAATTCTTGTGTATGACCTTGGTCCAACAGACATCTCCAGAGTGATTCCTCTTAGTAGACGCAAATTCGTTCTTGAGGTCAAAGAATGTTCGAATTAATCAATACTCGACTCGATAAATGAGATTGCCTGCGGAAGCTTCGAAAGAGGAATGCGAAAGATCGTCGGCTTGCTTTCCGACGACGTTAAATATCCCTGCCAAGCATGTTCGTGCACCTTAACTTCATAGCTAAGCTTCTGCAGAAACTGGAGGCGCTTAGAATTGCTCAGCGCTGTTCCAAAAAGAAAATCAGTTGGCTTATTGAGGCTAAGCAAAAATCGGAATACTTCGGCGCGGAGCTTCATATTCAGGCCACACCCCTGATGGCTTTTCGCGGTGGCAGCGCGCGATAGCACATAGCAGGGTAGAGCCGAGAAAGGGTCGTTCGCCGGAAATTGCAACATCGTCTCGAAGCGACCCGCGGTCGAAACGCGAGTGAGCCGGACAGTCGAAACAAGTCGTCCCTCCGCGAGTGCGCCGAAATGATAACTATCATCATCGTGAAGATTCCAGCTTAGTCCATCAGGAGTTACGTTTGAAATAAACTTAAGATCGTAGGATTGTTGTCTAAGCGTCGCGATTTGCTGCTTGAGTTCTTCGGTCAGAAAAAGCTTGGTTATGACTGTTGAATTCACGATCAAAATCTATCAGGACTTCCAGATAAAAAAAAGCAGATGTTTTTGCGTTTTTGAGCGAACCAGAGAACTGAGCATTCGGTCAACTTTCGGTTCGGCGCAAACAAGTAGGAGCGGGAAGTAAAACCAAAAGTTCACACCCAAAAATAGAAAACGCCTAGCTGGAATACTAACGTCGCGAGCCGAAATACAGCCCATAAGCTTCTAATGATTTTCAAAAGCTAGAATGGGGCGAAGATCAGTACGACGAAGCCGAGAGCAAAATTGAAATTCGGTCTTTCGGTTATTGTCATGCAATGTTCGGAAAAGCTTCGATCGCAAACTGGGCCCTGCAATCGGCTTTCGCGCAACAGGAAATTAATTAATCTAGGAGTGCAAATTTCCTCGGCACTTTTGGATGTTATGGGCGTTGAAGCGTCTAGAGGGGCTTGGGAATATTGAGTTTTCATGGACGACGATAAACAAGGATATTTTAAATTCAAAGTTTGATTTCACAACAATATCTGACAAAGGTCCGGTGCCAGTTGTTTTTGGAAGATCGAGCAAAGATCCACGCCCGTTGTGGGCGATGGCCGATCTTCTGCGATTCGGGATCCGCCAAGCTTACTTGGTTGAGGGAAGGTGTCCCAAAGTTAGCTGCAGCTAGACGTTTGTATTGATTTGATACGTCTAAAGAGGTGTACTTTTACGAAGACGATTACAAATCAATGTATGCAAACGATTTGAATGATAGTGTGAGGGTGATTGATGTCTAGGCGTCATTCGGTTATCGTTTAAAGAGTGAATAGTACCCTCGGAAATGGGGCATCTTTGTATGTTTGAAAAACGATACTTAAATAGACGAAATTTAATGGCTTATGGCCTTGGCCTTCTTGCTATCAAGTTGCCCCTCAGTAAAATTGCAGCCGAGCCATCGGCAAGTGCTGTTGTCGATCTAAAGATTGATTTTCCTGAGGGATATACGATGGAAAATTATGAATTCGATGTTCCGGTTTGGGCGAATAATGAAAAGGTTCGAGAATACATCCGCTCTTTCGTCAGTACCGGTCAGCTAGTCGAATACAAAAAGGTTGGCGTTGAGCGCGGAGTGAACTACCGCTTCGTTTTCAAAACCCCTGAAGATCTTAAATCTTTCGTATTAGGAGTCCGCAACCAACAGCTTGTCGATTTCGAGAGGCGTTCAAGTCGTGGCCTCACGACGAAGATGTTTGTGAGCGGCACCGAAATTAAATGCTAGAGGACGGAGCCCATCGGGCGAATGGTCTTTCACTTGAACAACAAACTCACTTACAGCTGCTGCTGGCAGACCTTCCACAAAATAAGAGATTCAATCACGAAAAGTATTTTAGAAATGATCCACTTTTCGATCTCTACTTCGTTTCGGAAAGTAGCGAAATTAGATACTGTTTGGGGATCGGCCGCTGGCGACAAATGCCCTACTTCTCGCTCCTCGATTTTCGAAATACTCTTTCCGACACGCCATTCCGTCGTCGAGACCGCAAACTAATTAACTCTTTGTTCTCCACCGCTTTCGTCGACCTTCATTCTGAAGGTAAGTTTACTTTTGTGTATGCGACCCGGGTTCGTCCTTTCCCCGTTCGCCACCTCAAGTCCTCTGGAGTTCTTGCTCCTGTTCGCGGTGTTCCGATTTTCGATCGCTACGATTTTGCCATCGAGGCCGAAGTTCCAATAGGCGGTGTGCCACAGTTTCCCTACCAAGAAGCCTTAATTAGATTGATGTCACGGTCCTTCGATTATTGGATAAAGCGAGGTACATTAAAGCTCAGCTACATGGCGGAATATCTTCCGTCATTGGCAAAGGAAAAACCGTGAACAACGCGAAATCCTTAAACACAGATCGCAGCCCCGAGTTTAGCGATCATCTGTATGCCCCTCACACTCATTGGGTGAAACCTGCTTTGAAGTGGATGAAACTTCCACCGCTCTATTCCTTTGATCTAGAAGAGGCACGCCGCGAATTCGAGTTGATTAGGAAAGACTTTCCATTGAAACCGTTTGAGGTTTCTTCGAAATCGGGAAGAACGCGACCGCGACTAAGCTATCGCGGCCTCGGGTTAACTGCGCGCGCGAACGCAGAAGAGCCGCTGTATGATGCTTTGTCGCTGTATGGCCCAGGAGATAAGAAGCTTTCGATCTTCCACACATTTGAAAAAGTGTCGGATAAAAAAGAACCAGATGAACGAGTTATCGAAACGTTAGATGAAAGTGGTTTCAATCAAGAGACTCAAGCCTGTCGTCCGTATTTTTCTAAATTGCTGGAAAAGTTCAAATCGCCGACCACGAAGGTGCGATTTTTGGAAATGACTCCCGGAGGATATATTCCACCGCACGTCGATTTTCCGTTTTACCACGGAATCCGTGTTCATGCGTGTTTGTATTCCAATCCCGATGTTGTTTGGGAAGTTGAGGGCGAGCAGTTTACCATTCCTTGCGATGGGAATTTCTATTGGTTCGATACCGGCCGGTATCATGCCGTTCGGAATAACAGTGATGAAAGCCGAGTTGTGTTCTCGGTTAACTTAACCCCGTATTTTGATCGCACCGGCCAGCCGCGTTTGGCACCGTCTACCGACCTCATTGAACTTATTCGCAGCGGCGGTGTTTAATGGGAGTCCTGTCTCGCCTTCCTTTTAATGTTAGAACTTTGCAGGGGCTCTGCTTGATTTTGGGTGTCGGTTTTTTGGTTCTCAATCCTGACCGGCTTCATCTTTTGGGCTTTGGTTTTCTAGTTTACGCAGTGTTTTTGATTTTTGGCGTGGCGATCGGCTATCACAGAGGGCTTTCGCATAGGCTTTTGGATCTTGAGTCGCCGCTTGCATGGTTTTCTCTCGGCGTCGGCACATTGTCATCGTTAGGTAAGCCGGTCGAGTGGGCTCTCATTCATCGTCTTCACCATCAACACTCGGATGAAACAGCTGATCCGCATTCTCCTGTGCAGCAGGGATTTTGGACGGTTTTTCTTAATCGCTGGCGATTGCCGGCCGAGACCGCGAAACCTCGGATAAGTTTAGTTCGAGATCTTGTTGCATCAAGAAACGTTCAGTTCTATCAAAAGCGGTACTATGCAGTCATAGCGGTTTATGTTCTTCTCCTTGCTGCCGCCGCCGGCATGCCGGGCGTCATATTCGGCTATTGCTGGCCGGTGGTATTAAGTGTGCTTGCGACTTCGCTGGTAAACTCCGTTTGTCACGTGGGTGGCGTACCACGTGATTCGTTTTGGATCGCACTTTTCACCTTTGGAGAGGGGATTCATGGTCGCCACCACCTTGAGCCCAAGACCATCAATCTTAGCTACGCACAATACTTTGACCTATCAGGCTGGTTACTCGCTAAACTGTCGGTACGTCACGAAGGAGTCGCATGGGCAACACGGCGAAAAAATCCGAAGCAGTAAATTTGGGTGAGGAACCGACCTTACATTATTTTGAAGTCGAGCCCGAGCAGAGCCGGTTTTACACCATCGGAGTAGATGTCACGCATCGATGCAATATGGAGTGTGCCAATTGCTATAGCCCAATTCGCAACCTGCCCGATGTTTCAAAGGAAGATCTCATCAAGTTTTTTTCTCGACTTGGGCGAAAGACTGAAGTGCGCCTGACGGGTGGAGAGCCGACGCTTCGGTCAGATCTTCCAGAGTTGATTCGCGCGATCAATCAGTATGGCCACCGGGCTGCGATTATGACAAATGGTTTGCGCCTTGCTGATCGAGAGTATGCTCAATCGCTTTTTGATGCTGGATTAAAATTCGTGTGTATCTCGGTGAACGGCGCAGATGACGACACTGTCTACAAAAAGACCGATGGAATTGCCTGTGCAGAAAAAAAAATGCGCGCGCTTCAGAACTGCGCTGAAATTGGTTTTTTTCTCAACATGAACTGCATTTTGATCAAGGGTGTAAATGAGCACATTCCTGCGCGTTTGAATCAAGTCTTGCGCGACATGAAAGTGAACGGAGTTCTAAGATTCCGCAACATCGGAAAACTTGGGCGCTACATGCAGCAAGACAACTTCACCTTTGATGAAATGATTGGCCTTGTGACAAAGGCGTTTGGCGTCGATCGCGCACTTGCCGATGAATCACACAAAGTGAATGGTTATGAGGAAGAGCACAACGTCTTGTTCCCTGTAGATCCGAAGAAGAAGTTCAGCACGACTTGGATAAAAATCACCGACTGGCGACCAAATGAAAATTCGATCCCAGATCCCGACAGCGCTCGCCGTGGTCGAATGACAAAAGACTTCAAAGTCGCGCCATTTTTCGAACACGCAAAACTCAACGGCTACTAGCCAATAGCGACACCCTAAGGCGTGATGGTCTTCACGAAGCGATTAATTTTCCCGTCGACTTGAACAACAACCGCGCTTTTCGTCGCGTTTCGTTTCTCGTCAATGCTGATTACGCCGGTTACGCCCACAAAGTTTTTGGTCTTTGCAAGTTCGTCGCGAATAGCAGTCGGTGTGATCTCGGTCGTCCGTTCCATCGCGGCAATCAAAATCTTTGCCGCGTCATAGCCAAGAGCTGCGAGTCCATCGGGCGTTTTTCCGCTGTAAGAATCGCGGTATTTTTTGATAAAATCCACAACCGCGGGCTCTGTGCTTTCTGTCGTGTAATGATTCGAAAAATAGCTTCCCTTAATGGCGTCTTGTCCCAGTTCTGAGAGTTTTTCTGAATCCCATCCGTCGCCTCCAAGAAGCGGAATATTCATACCGAGCTGGCGTGTTTGACGCGCGATCAGCCCTACTTCTGTGTAGTAACCGGGGACAAAAATGGCGTCCGGTTTTTTTCCTTTGATTTGCGTTAGTTGCGCTTTGAAATCAGTTTCTCCCGCTTGGTAGGACTCGTCGGCGACAATTTCACCGCCCATTTTTTTGAATTCCGCGACGAACACATCGGCGAGGCCTGTCGAATAATCAGACTTCACGTCACGAAGTATGGCGACTTTCCCCTTTTTTATTTCGTTTCGAGCGAATTTCGCCATGACCAGGCCCTGGAACGGATCAATGAAGCAGACTCGAAAAATATAATCGCCCACTTCGGTCACTTTGGGATTGGTGGATGACGGGCTGATCATTGGGACTTTGTATTGCTGAGCGACGGGAGCGGCGGCGAGTGAGCGGCTACTTGCCACTTCGCCGATCACGGCAACGACGCGATCTTGAGTGATCAGGCGCTGAACGGCAGCGCGAGCTTCTTCTGGTTTTCCTTGGTTATCGAGAGTGATCAGCTTTAGTTTTTTGCCTTTTACTCCGCCAATTTTATTTTGTTCTGAGAAGGCGAGATTCACACCCTCTGATGTTGATTGGCCGAAAGTGGCTTCGCTTCCTGTGAGCGATCCATATTCACCAACGAGAATCTCATTCGCACTATCCGCTGATTTTTTTGTGCAGCCAGTTGTGCTAAACGTCGTGGCTCCCAATGTCGTTGATAGGAAAAAAACGGCGGCCATTCGGCGGTAGACGTGGTTCAAGAGATCCCCCTAGGTGCTGGTATCTAAAAGCAAATGCCTGAAACAGATATTAGAGGCGATACAATTAACAAGTCGCGGTCTAACCCGTCAATTTCGCACCGCACAAGGCTCCGCCAAATCCCACACGGCGCTCGTAAGACTAAAAAGATAAAGGTCTTTCCGCGCGACTGCACGGAAAGCAGGGAAGGGCGGAGCCCGTAGCGACATTGCCCAAATCTTTCCGCGCGACTGCACGGAACGAGGGTGAGAGCTTCGAAGGAGCGAGGCTCACCCGAGACGAAGGGCGGAGCCCGTAGCGACATATTAGTTCGAGAGGGTTTGCGCGAGTCGAATCCACTCGTCGGGAACTCGTTTGTGCCGTCCGATCACTTCGCGAAGTGGAATTCCTTCTATTCGCCCGCGAACGTATCCCATCATTGCGTCACAGTATCCGCGGCGAAGAGCCTCGACAGCTGCCGCGCCCATTCGAGAGGCGAGGTTTCGATCGAACGCCGATGGAGCGCCTCCGCGAAGGACGTGACCGAGGATGCAGACTTTGGATTCATAGCCGCTTTTTTTTCGGATGCTTTCTGCCAGATCATAAGCCCGGCCTGGCTTCTGCCCCTCGGCCGCAATCAATATTGAACTCTTTTTACCGCTCGCGATGCCGCGCCGGATGTGATCAATCGCGTCGTCAACAGTTACCGGGTTATCGGCAAAGAAAATTTCCTCTGCTCCACCGGCAAGACCGGTTTCTATGGCGATGAAGCCAGAATCGCGGCCCATGACTTCGACGATAAACAAGCGGTCATGTGAATCTGCGGTGTCGCGAATTCGGTCGATGGCTTGAACAGCAGAGTTTACTGCCGTATCGAATCCAACGGTTGCCTCTGTTCCAGCGATGTCGTTGTCGATCGTAGCGGGAATTCCGACGATTGGAATTCCGTGTTCAGTCCAAAGAAGTCGGGCGCCAGTGAACGACCCGTCACCGCCAATGCAAACGAGCGCATCAAATCCAGCTTCCCTAATTTTTACGGCAGCTTTGGTGCGCGTCGTAGGTTCTTTAAATTCTGGGAGCCTTGCGGTTTTCAGAAATGTTCCACCGCGCTGAAGAATGTTGCCCATGGATCTGGAATCTAAAATTTCGAATTCGCCATTCAAAATTCCCCGGTAGCCGTGTTTGATCCCGGTGACTTTAATCCCGGTTTGAAGTGCTGATCGAACGACCGCGCGAATCGCAGCATTCATTCCTGGCGCGTCGCCACCGCTGGTGAATACGCCGATGTGATTGAGCTGTGCGGGCTGGCCTTGGGGCGCGAAGCGATCTAGAGGCGGAGACTGACTCATGTTAATAGTCTTGATCGAGTCGGAGGGGAATGGAAATAAAAAGAGCGGCGATTAAGCCGCTCTTTGGGTGTCGATTCGTGCGCCGCCCGAATCTGCTTTCCGTGCAGTGGCGCGGAAAGATTTCGGGTGTCGCGCCGGGCGACCAGTCATGAAAGTGAGATCGTCCATGACCCCACAAAGAGTGACAGTATTATCTAGCGAACGATGTCTTTGAATTCTGCGCCTGGGCGGAATTTTGGGTAAGACATTGCTGGAATTTTGATCGCTTTGCCAGTTTGTGGGTTGCGACCCATGCGAGCTTTGCGTTTTGCTTTAGTGAATGTTCCGAAGCCAACGAGTTTTACTTCGTCGCCTTTTTTAACAGTCTTTTTGATTGCTTCAATTGTCGTGTCGAGCATGCGCTCAGTTTGCGCTTTAGTCATTTTGCATTCGCCAGCGATGAGCTCGATGAGTTCTGCTTTGTTCATTCTCTCTCCTGTTGTTGTACTTGATGTCGTACTTGTTGTTATTCGTGTTGTCGTAACCTGTTGTTCACTAAAACTTGCGTTCGCTTGAATTCAACCTCGACCATTTTAAGGTCGTCAACACAAAAAAGCGCGCCGACAAGGCCACCCGCGGCGCAACCGCTCTTTGCGACTACTCCTCGGGCGGTATGTTTTGATCTTCGCCCAATGTTTCGGAAAGAAGATTTGCCTCTTCCTCCGTCATCTCTGAGGGCTCTGCGGGAACCGCGTATTTTCCTTCGGCCCATGCGCCAAGATCTGACGTCCGACATCGTTCCGAGCAAAAGGGTCGATCTGGATTTCGCGGCGAGTATTCCGTGCTTTTGCGGCACTGAGGGCAGCGAACAATGCGCGCAACAACCGTTGCAATAGTATCATCTTTAGAAGAGTTCGAGCTTTTGTCGTCGGTCATCGTGACTTGAAAATTGCTCGATTCAGCTGTGACTGGTCAAGCTCCGTCGAGGTTTTTTAAAAAAGCAAAAACCGCGCACCGTAAGCGGCGCGCGGTCTTTGTGTGGAAAGCAGTGGCGACCTGAGGCGGAACGCCGTCTTTAGTACCGGGTGAGCGTGCCGGTCGCGAAAATCACTCCGTTGTATTGGAGGTCGACATTCATCTGATATGAGTTTCCAGGGAGTCCGTTGTTGACGATGAAGCGGAATCCACCTGGGAGGCCATTGCTTGTCGCCGGTGTACCTGTGAATCCGAGACTATTGTTTGCCGGGCCAATGTTGGCGAAAAAGCTTCGTTCTTTAGTGCCAGGAGTAGTCCAAGATCCACCCGTATTGGCTTGGTTTGGACCAGGCGCACCTGCGCCTACCCAAGCAGTAGCCTGAGTCGGCAAGGTCGCACCTGAAAGTACTCCGGGAAACTGAACTGCCAAATATCCTGCATGCGAGTAGTTATCGCAAGAGGTGTTGCCCCAGTTTACTCCGATTATGATGGGATCACATAAGCCAGAATTTTGAAGCAAAAGTTCAAACGTAGGACGACTTGTAATTCGAAGGCTTGTTAGAAAAACAGTTCCGCTTGATGAGTTCGATATCGTGCCAGGAATACAACGGCCTTCAGCTGGAACCCAGCCGAAACCGTTTTGACAGCTCTGCTGATACAAGCAGCCGTGAGTCGTCGTGTAGATTTGATTTGCTTGGCAGGTTTGAAGTGGAAGTATCGAAGTTCCGCCAGGTGGCAATGCCGTACCGTTGTTGTTTTCAGAGGCGCAACCAACTAAAATGGCTGATAGAGCAACCATCGCAAACATGCCGATGGCGAAGCCGAATTTACGCGATTCGCTTTTGTGCATTGGGACGGTCATCATAAAATCCTCCTAGTTCCATGGCCCGATAATCACCAATCTGACAATCACGGTCCGTGCCGTCGCCAACTCGCAATACATGCAATTTGTTCTATTTATGTGACGACGAACGTCACTTTAACGAGGGGAGGAGCGCCGGAAATGGTCCATGGGAATCTGCAGACATCGCAAGCAGGGTGGCCAACGCTGCCACCCAAAACATTCGGGGAAATGAAGAACTTTTCGTCAAGTAGGAAGGGTTACTGGCCACATCTATGTATCGGTAAGAAACGTTCTTGGTTCGACATGAAACATCCCGTTGTCTCAGCCTGAGACAGGTCTAGCTCGGCTTCAGCCCAGCACTAGCCTCGCCGATAGGCTGAATGGACCTCTCAGAAGGTCGAGTTGAACGTCGGGAGGATTCATGGCGGGCATTGCGGCGGGATCGAAGAGAGTGTGCTACGGCGCACGTCAAAATTCTTCGATTATGAAGCGTCAGGCTTCGGCGTATTTTGTTCTTACCCTCGCCATAATTCTCGGTTTGAATTTGCCGTCGGCATCAGCCCAATCTACGACCCAGGAGTATGTTCCCGGCGAAATTATAGTGAAACTTAAAGGCAGTGCGAAAACCCTGAAGTCGCAGGCGTTCATTGGAAAGTCTGTTGCGGAAAAGTCGATGACGTTAAAGGGCTCGTGGTCGGGTCTTAATATGCATCACTTTAAACTCTCTTCCGATGCAGAGATGAAGCAGACGCTGAATGACTTGAAAAACGATCCAGACGTCGAATACGCCGAGCCTAATTATATTTTGCGTTCGCCGGGTAAGGCCACCGCAGAAGCCTTTATGACACTCAATGAAGCTCGCGGCACCGTCGGCGCGAACTCCTCTGTCGGAGCACTTGCGCAAACCAACGCGCCCATTCAGCTTGCCAATGCGTGGTCGGCAACGACTTCAGGCCAAACACCGCCGATCGTTGCAGTTATCGATACCGGCGTTGATTACAATCACGAAATTTTTCTGGACTCCGGTGCGATCTGGACAAATCCAGGTGAGGTTGCAGGGAACGGAATTGATGACGACGGCAACGGTTATGTCGACGATGTTCATGGCTGGAATTTCGTTACTAATACGAACAACCCAATGGATGACGACAATCACGGAACTCACGTCGCCGGAATCGTTCTTGGTACCACTCAAGATATTTTGGCTTACCCAATGGAGCCGGCAAAAATCAGAATTATGGCCTTGAAGTTTTTAGACGCCAACGGTGTCGGTACAACTTCCGATGCAGTGAAATGCATTTACTACGCTGTTAACAACGGCGCCCGAGTTTTAAATAACTCATGGGGCGGTGGGGGATTTTCGAACTCATTGGTCGATGCAGTTGCATTTGCATATTCGCGGCGAGTAGTCTTTGTCGCCGCGGCTGGAAATAGTTCGCTCAACAACGATCTCTCGCCAACGTACCCTGCCAGCTATTCCGTTCCTGGTGTCATTTCAGTTGCAGCTACGACAGACTCCGATGGTCTCGCGTCTTATTCAAACTATGGTGCCTCGACGGTTCACATGGGTTCGCCTGGCAGCGGAATTTGGAGCAGCCTCCCGAATCAAACTTACGGTCGATCATCGGGAACTTCGATGGCGACGCCATTTGTTTCGGGATTAGCAGCGTTGATGCTACGAGAAAACTCCGCGCTCTCTGCCTATCAAATAAAACAACTGATTTTTTCTGGAGCTCAGCAGGTCCCAAGCTTGCTTTCAAAAACGATCACGAAGTCACGAATGAATGCTTACAACTCTGTTGTATCAGCAAAAACAACCACCCCTGATTCAGAACAGCCATCGTTTACAGCTGCTTCGCGCGCGCCAGCAAGCGAAGAGGCGGCTGTTGGTGGCTGTGGTTTAGTCAAAGCGCTTGTTGAAGATGCGGCGGGCCCTAGCGGACCGAATCGCAATGTTGCTTTCTTTGGTTTACTATTGCTATTCGCTGCACCGATTCTGATTGCCTATAGCTTGCGGCAGAAAACAGGGAAGTCTCGACGACGCTATCCGCGCTATCAAATTGCGTCGCAAGTTAAACTCAGTGTCGGTGGGCGTGAGCTGACTGGAAATGTGAGTTCGATCTCAATGGGCGGTGTGTCGCTAGCGACCGACATGAATCCAGATTCTGCAAATCCAGAGGCTTGGCTCGAAAACGGTGGTGTCGTGTCGATGACAATCAAGAGCCCGGACGGAAAAGAAGAAATTCAGGTTGCCGGGAAAGTCGTATGGAGCGAAGAGAAGAAGCGCTTCGGTGTCGCGTTCGAGGGAGCCGACTCGAGTGTCCTCAACTCGATCGGTCGATGGACCGCAGGGCTATTGAAGGCGTCTTAGCCAGTACTAACCAGTCGACTCTTTTTTATGAACGTAATCTTCGCGAATCCAAGTACGGATTCGCTTGTGTAGTTCATCCGAACAGCCAAAGAAAACGAAATGACATTTGTACATCGGATCATCCGCCGTCCCACCAATAGAAGCAGCGCAACGAGCAAGAACACCATCACTGATGTTGCCAAACAGCGGCGAGAAAAATCTCATGAACGAACGCGATTTAAACGGCGTCGGGTGCAAGACTGTCAATCCGTACTCTGAAAGCTCCTCAAGCTTAACCGTTTTGCAAACCTGCGCTGTCAGTTCGCACGGTACGAATGGCGATGCATCCGGTAATACAGACCTACTAACTTGCGGTAGAGCAACTGCAAGTTTGTCGACGAAGAGCTTTCGATCCAGCGGTTTGTACACGTAGTCTGCGATGCCTTTGTGATTGAAATCTCCGGGCTGAATTCGCGCTTCCTCGTCCGCAAGAATGAAAATCTTTGGCAGCGGTTCTGAGGGGATAATGACACGAGCCCTCGACAGTGCGCCGTGGAGTCCATCCAGCCACTCCGCCGCGGTAGATCGTATAAGGCCACCATCGATAATTAGCGCATCGAACCTATATTGATCCGGGGTCGCACCTTTGGCCACCATCCGATTGAGATCAATCCACGCCGCCCGATCGATTTGTTTTAATTCCAGTTTTAAGGTGGCCGGAACTTCCGGACCAGAGCTTGGAATCAAGCGTCCCTTGACTTCCGCAAACACAAAAAGCCCCTGGTTATCAACAAATCTGACACCCGTTACACCTTGGCCGCCGGTCGCGGTGTAGCTGAGAAATTCGTTGAAATCTTCGAGGTCTGATTTTGGGACTGAATAAAACCAGTCGAGCGGGCGAGAAAGCCAATCTTCCGCCTTTTTGCCCAGAAACGTGTCGTTCGCAGAAAGTGGCGGCTCGAAACTGACAAGCTCGTGTTCGCCCTCGGTGATGATCAAGGTGGTGCGCCCCCCGGGGATTCCGCCCTCGCTGGCCGATACTGCGTCGTCGTCATCACCTTGTGGCGCGGTCCCCCCTTGTTGACCAGAGAGTTTTGCGAGCCCCGAAAGGAAACGCGTGTAGGACGGAAAGAGAATTGCGGCAGTGCGATCGAAGTTTTCCTCAATGCAGCCCTGCGCCTGCGCCAAAATATCTCGGTCGAGATCGATGACCGCGATTCGATGTCGCGGAGGAAGTTTTTCTTTTACCTTGGAAGAATTTGACCGTCCGGTCTGCCCACGACTGCGTCCTGGCATTTGGCGATTTCGAATGAATTTACGAAGCTCTGTAAGTTGCGCGCTATTTATTCCGAAAAGCGTGAATCGGACCAACCAGAGCCCCTCGTACTGAGGGTGGCGAACAGAAGCGTAGCAGCGCCCAAGCATTCGGCTAGTGATGATCGTGTTGCCGAAGATCGTTGAATGAATGACGGCGAAAACACCATCCGCGAGGGGGGCCGGGTTTCGAATGCTAATTGCGAAATCCGAAATCTCGTCAATGATGGTGTCCTTGCCGATTTCGATATCATCTTCGGCGCGCGCGCGAAACAAAAACGAAGGTGCAATGTCAGGTTTGTCGGCCAAAAGAAGCTCGACTTTTTGCAGAAGGAGCTGCTGATCAAGCGGTTTAAGTGCCATGTCGTCAATCGCGTCGTGACGAAATCGATCGGGTCGCAAGTTTGGATCGTCGTATCCAAGAACCAATGTCTTGAAACCGGTTGCATCGGCAATGTGGCCAAGATCTCTTAGTTTCGCCAGGGTTGAAACTAGCCAGTCGAGCGGCCGACTGGTGACGGTGTCCAAGTCGACAATTAAAAGCCGAATAGGCGTTAGCTCCGCTTCAACTTCTAGCAGTTGTGCTTTTGATTTTTCGTCCTGATCATCCTCCGTTACTGCGTCGCTGTCATCGATCAGGAGGTCCCGTTGCTTCAGCACCGAGCTGTATTTTTTTTCGAACGCGGCAACACTGGTGCAGATTTCCAGGTATGGTTGATTTTCAAATAAACGAAACCACCCGCGCATTTGCGTGGCCGATCGGCTGTCGTTTGAAATCAAAACGCATTTGTGCATCCAACTTACATTCTAGGGGTTTCGCGCATAGAGTCACAAGAAGAGTCACTCGACGGGTTCACAAAGTAACTTGCGATACGACCAACAGCGAGTTTGTCAAAAACGCTTAACAATAATAGCCTTTGCGAAATGAAGTCGCTGCGAATCGCTATTTTATCCCACAGTGCCGGCACGCGCCCGGATGCGTTGGTGGACTGGGCTTTTGACCGTGGCCACGCGCCTAATGTTTGTGCCCTTTACAAGGGCGATTCTTGTCCCTCGCTCGATGAGTTTGATTTCTTGGTTTCGACGGGCGGGCCAATGAATTGCTTGGAGGACGAGCGTTTTCCATTTTTAGCAGACGAGGTAAAGCTTCTTGAGCGCGCGATCGTTGCGGGGAAGGGTGTATTAGGCCTTTGCCTTGGAGGGCAGCTCATCGCGCGTGCAACTGGCGCACAAGTTAAGAAGCACGACCACTGGGAAGTCGGGTGGCACAAGGTGCGCTTGGACGACCAGATGCTTGGAAAAGGCGAAATTATGGCGTTTCAGTGGCATCAAGACACCTTTGAACTGCCCGATGGTGCCCGGCGAATTGCCTCAAATCCAATCACTTCTGAGCAAGGCTTTCGATTGTCGAGCCGGGTCATTGGGCTTCAATTTCACCCAGAAGCGACGGTTCAATGGATCCGAGAGTGCCTGGAAGACAAACCCTATCCCTCGGGTCCTTATGTGCAAAATCAGGAAGAAATCGTTCAAGGCTTGATTCATCAACCAGCCATGAACTATTGGTTTAGAAGACTCCTACAACAGATTGAAGGTGAGCTGTGATTTTACGCTTTGCTAAAGAACAGACGCAGGCGCTGCGTGACGAAAAATTTCGCGAATTCTGCGATCTCACAAGCCAGGCGCTTAATGTCTCAATTGAAAATGCAAAGACGAAAGAGATCGCTGGAGCCGGCGATTACCTTCTGATTGGGACACACATTGATTCGACTCTCGAACTTGATCTCGACAGCGAAGAGCCGATTCGCCTGGATGGGTTTGAATGTATTTATGTTCCGCGAGCAGAAGCTGA
Source organism: Deltaproteobacteria bacterium (assembly GCA_017302795.1). Lineage (GTDB taxonomy): Bacteria > Bdellovibrionota > Bdellovibrionia > Bdellovibrionales > JAMPXM01. Next base: position 206,745 of record JAFLCB010000003.1, read on the forward strand.
CGCCCGAGAGCTCCGTTCGAACGATGAATGGAGCCGTCGATTTGCTACGACTTCCGTCGATCGAAATTTCGCAGGTCTGAAGCTGCATGAATTTATAATGTCCGAAGTTTCCAACGCCGGCGAATCTGCCGACAAGTACCAGTTTGTGATTAAGATCATCGGTACCTAAAAATAAAAAGCGAGCGCTTTTGTCGCTCGCTTAGTTGAGAGATTCCACTCGTGCGATGTAGGGAAGGTTTCTATAGAAACCTTGGTAGTCTAGGCCGTAGCCGATCACAAAGTCGTTTGAAATTTTAAATCCGACATAGTCAGGTTTGAACTCTACTTTCAGAGCGTCCGGCTTAAACAAAAGAGAGCAAGTAAGGATTTTTTTCGGTTTTCTCGCCTTGAGGGTGTTCATCAAGAATTCCATCGTTAAGCCGGTATCGACAATGTCTTCAACGAGGAGAACAGTTTTTCCTTCAATCGAAGTCGTAAGATCGAGCGTCAACTTTACTTCGCCGCTGGATTGCAATGCATTCCCGTAACTGGCAACTCCGAGGAATTCCGAAGTTACATCGGCTTCAATGTGACGAATAAGATCAGAGTAAAAAACAAAGGAACCCTTCAGAACGCAGACTGCGATGACGGGTTCCTTCTGGCAAATGGAAGTAATCTCAGCGCCGAGCTCTTTCACTCGCTTGGCAAGATCTGCTTCGGTAATCATCTTAGAGAATTTCAGGGGTGCAGTTGAAGCAGCCATTGGATGAGGTCCTTTCGATGAACGTCACCCGATTTACTAATCGTTTTCCCAGCGGGGCAAGATGAAAACAACATTTTCAGTACCTTGGGACGAGATTGAGGGTCCCATGGGGACGATGGCGCCAGTGCCTTTCAGTAATGAAGCAGTCGTGGTTGCGGGAGCCCGGATCTCGCCGTGTGCCGACTTAAATTGCGCAGTAAAGCCGCCGGTAATTGCTTTCGATCGAACTGAGATCGGCTCAAAAAAGACAGTTTGATCGGCTTTTGTGATGACCACGGGCTCGGCATCATCTGTTAAGCGTCGGCGCGTCACATCGATAATCCGGAAAGATCCAGCAGACTGGCGCAATTTAGTTTCGAGGCCGGGAATTTGGTGAAATCCTGGCTCAGTGGCGCCAAGAGCCTGAAGCCACTCTTTTGATACTTCTGCCCAGGCAAAAACCACCAAAAGTCCAGGATTCGTGGTGGCTGATGGGCTTGCCTGGGGAACTCCGGTCGCCAATGCTGCCGTTCTGCCCGCTTTCCGAAATGCTAATGGAGGAGCTTGTGGGGTCGGCTGAATGGTGAGCGAAGCATCATTTTGCGATTTGTAAGCTTGGCCTTCATCGCGATCGGCGACGACGGCTTGCGCGTTTGAGTTTTCAGCGGCCTTCAGATTTTCAGCAACTGAGTTAGAGGCTTTTGCACTAAGGCGCGATTTCGTTCGTGCATCCGAATCACTGCCGACTGAATTGCTTTCGACGAAGGCATTTTCTGAATTTTGAGCCGAGCTTCTGTAGCCTGCATAGCCGATTCCCCCTAGCAAAATCACGAACCCCGCAATCACTGCCGGATTTTTAAACATTCCCTTGAGGCCCGACGACTTCTTTAACGTCTTCGCCATATCCACGCCGCACTTGGCGCAATATTGATCAACGGGTTGCTCGAAACCGCACTTCGGACAGTTCATCATTTGCTCGCCATTTGATGGCGTAATTTCGTTTTCGCTCACGGCCTTCTCTGGTTAGATCAAGATTGATCAGGTTTCTAGCACAGTCTGCGTTAAGATCGCGAAACGTATCAGCTCTTTTAATCCTAGCACGGCTAAAATCGGGTCCAAAATAGATTCGTTTTCTTGACGTCGATCTCTGGCCCACATAGCATTAAAAGTGGCAAGAAGTGGCAAGAAGTGGGAAGTGGCGCTCGGATTTCGTGCAGATCGCAGCCTCCTTACTGCCAAGGTCTAGTCGAGATATGCGGTCGAGGTGTCCACGGATGGGCACTTCATTTTAGAGAGGCCTTCAGGATGAAATCCGGCCGTGAGAAAAACAAATCTGTCGACCGCTTTCGCGGCCGCTTCGAAGTGAAAGTCGACCCAAAAGGTCGATTGTCACTTCCTCCGGGGCTTCGCGTTTCAGATCAGTTGGTGGTAACCAACCATCGACTCTCGGGGCGGAACGCCTTGCACGTTTACACACTAGATCAATGGGAGCGCTTGGAAAATCGTGTTTCGCGTCTTTCGCAATTGGATGCATCGGTTCAAGCCTTTATTCGCTTTTATATTTCTGGCGGACAAGTGGTGGAGCTCGACGCGCAGGGACGCTTTCTTCTGCCAGTGGGACTGCGCAAGTTTTCAGGTATTGAAGGTGAAGCGGTTTTGGTCGGGCTTGGCGACAAATTGGAAGTCTGGTCGACACCGATGTGGGAGACTTTGTTCCATGAAATGACCGCGGAGTTTGATCGCATTCAGGCCGACGTTTCGGTCTTGGTGCGGGCGAGCCTGGAATCGGAGGATGAGAGTTGAGCGAAACGTTGAATCAAAATCCTGCTCATACTCCCGTGCTTCTGCGCGAAGTACTCGAGCAAGCAAGGGCGACGGTGGCTGATTTGGGTCGACCGCTTCGCTTTGGTTTTGACGGAACGTTTGGGCGTGGCGGGCACACCAACGCCCTTCTCAAAGATCATCCAGAGCTTGTCATGATTGCATTTGATCAAGATGCACAAGCCATCGAATTTGGAAAACAGGTCTACGCAGCTGAGATCGCTTCGCATCGACTTCAGTTAGTGCGCGCCAATTTTGAAAACATTCCTGGCGAAATTCCTTTCTTCGACTTTATGCTTCTTGATCTAGGCGTTTCTTCACCTCAATTGGATGTTGCAGAGCGGGGATTTTCTTTTTACCACGACGGGCCATTGGACATGCGGATGGATGACCGCATTGAACTGACTGCAGCCAAAATTATTAACGAATGGGCCGAACAAGATCTTGCGCGAATTTTCATTGGTCACGGAGAGGTTGAGCGCCCTTTTAAGGTGATCCGCGCAATCTTGCAGGACCGAGACGCAAAACCTTTCACCTCCACGAAACAGCTGGCGCAGCTCATTGAGCGTGTTGATGGTTGGGTAAAAAAAGGTTTTCATCCAGCGACGCGGTATTTTATGGCACTGCGATTGGAGATTAATCGCGAGCTCGATGTGGTCGAGAAAGTGATGCCCGCGGCAGTGAAGCGACTTTCGCCGGGCGGCAGATTGGCCGTAATCACTTTTCATTCCTTGGAAGACAGGATCGTAAAGAATTTCATTCGCGCGGTCGAGGATGAAGGAGTTTTGGGACCAGACTTCGGGGAAAGTGTAAAGCGAAAGCCAATTGTTCCTTCGGAATCAGAAGTAAAACTAAACCCGCGCTCGCGCAGCGCGAAGCTTCGAATGTTCCGTCGCTACAAGGATGGCGAACTAAAAGGGCCGAAAAATAAATATGCTCACCTCGCGGCTATTCGCCACGGCGAACCACCAGATGAAAGTGAAGGAGAAGAATGAAACGAGATAGCGTGATGTGGGTGTCGGCGACAACGCCGAGCGCCTCCACGAAAGATTTTTCAGATGTGAAGTGGGCGGATCTTGCGCCATTTATAAGTGTTGCCGTGATCGCCATGAGTTTGTTTTTTATTGCCTTTGCCAAGATGGAAGTACGCCGCCTTGGCTACGGAGTCTTAAAGCTGTCGCGAGAAGAGCGCTCATTGAGAGACCAAGAGCGAGATGTGACTGTGCGATTGGCGAAAGCGACGAGGCCCGAACGCTTGGCTTTAGTCGCGGAAAGTCGACTGACATTGCGACGTGCGGAAAAGGGTCAGATTATTCATATGACTGAAACAGGATTGGCTCTCGAACAGTGAAATCGCACCGCTCTCGCTTGCTCTTATTATTTTTCGCGTTCACATGTCTGTGGGCTTGTCTCGTGGCGCGGGCAGCATGGATTCAGTTGATCCCCAATCAGCGGCTTGAAGCACTCAAGCGGCGACAGTTTGAAACGACAATTACCCTTGGCAATCGGCGAGGTGAGATACTTGATCGCAACGGCAATGAGCTAGCGACTTCTGCGCCTGCGTGGTCGCTTTTCGCCGACCCGAAAGTAATCGAAAATTCGAAAGATGCTTCTCGCCAGTTGGCGGCGGTTTTTCGTAAAAAGCATCCGATCTCTGAGCAGCGACGAGTGGCACGTCAGCTAAATGAAAAGATCAAGAACAAGCGGCGGCGCTTTGTCTGGATTGAACGCCAGATGGCCACCGACAGAAAAATCGAAATCGAGAAGTTAAAAATAAAGGGCTTAGGTTTCATTGAAGAACCGCGGCGAATTTATCCCAATGAAAAACTGTTGGCCAACGTCTTGGGATTTGTTGGTCAAGAGGGCCGCGGACTTGAAGGGCTCGAATTGAAATACAACAGCGCTCTTTCTGGCGAGCGAAGAAAAGTAGCACTCCAGAAAGATGCTAGGGGGCGGCCGCTCGTCATAAACGGTCGGCTCTTTACAGAAGTTCCGGATGGCGCCACCATTGAGCTTACGATCGATCGCGATTTGCAGTTCGTCGTTGAGCGGGAGTTAGCAGAGGCCGTTTCCGAGCATGAGGCGTCGGCTGGTACAGCAGTCGTCTTGGATGCGCAGACGTCGGAAATTCTGGCAATGGCGACACTACCAACTTTCAATTCAAATGAAGGAGCCAGGTATTTACCGGAAGTTCGCCGCAATCGTTCGGTGACGGATTTATTTGAACCCGGCTCTACGTTAAAGACATTCGTCATGGCCGCCGCGATCGAGAGTTCCAAAATTCAGCCGAATACCAAGATCTTTGGTGAATGGGGACAGATGAAGCTTGGCGATCGCGTGATTCGCGAGGCCGACGCGAAACATAAATTCGGAATGATCACGGTCACAGAATCCTTGGCCTACTCATCTAATATTGGCTCGGCAAAAGTGGCGAAAATGGTGGGTGATGCGGGCCTTCGCGAAGCCTATTTAAAGTTTGGCTTCGGCGAGCCGTCCGGGGTTGATTTACCGGGCGAGGCGCGCGGTTTGTTGCAGCCTCTTCCGTGGCGAGATCACTTGCTAGCAAATATTTCTTTTGGTCACGGTATCGCTGTAACGCCGCTTCAGGTAGCGAATGCTTACGCTGCAATCGCAAATGGCGGTACGTTGAAACAGCCTTACATTGTAAAGTCCGTGCGCGATTCTGAAAGTGGCGAAGTCACCTACGAGCAACCGAAAATTATTCGCCGCGCATTGGGTCCCGAGGCGGCCGCCAAAATGCGACTGATGCTTTCAGCGACAACCATTGGCGATGGCACTGGGATCAATGCGCGGGTGCCGGGCTTCCCGGTCGCAGGAAAAACCGGAACAGCGCAGCGTGTCCTCGAAGGGGGACGCGGTTATGAGGCGGGCGCCTACGTTTCAAGCTTCGTTGGTTTCTTGCCCGTGAACGATCCTAAGTATGTGATATTTGTTGCTCTCGATAAGCCGCAGAAAAATTATTATGGAAGCGCCGTCGCTGCGCCGGTGTTTGCACGAATCGCACGCTATGCAGTGACTCGTGCCGGACTTTCACCAGTATTGATCTCGGCCAAAAATGTGGTGCCCGCTGGGGCCGCCGAAAAGGCTAGAAACCCAAAAGCGGACGCGACCGCTTGGCGCGCTGAACACGGGTTGTTCTCAGAAAAAGAGCGGCGCAGAGATGAAGCGCGACGCGCGGCTGTACGGGCGTCTGAACTTTCAGTTTTGTCTTCTGGATTCGAATCTGGTCGGGGCTCCTTCGGTGCCCAAGTCCTGTCTCCGGGTTTGCCGTCCGTTTTATCAGTCACTGCACCGGAGCATTTTCCCGATGAGGCCGATGAATCGGGCGTCCCGATTGTGCGCGTACCCGACGTCATCGGATTAAGTCTTCGCGAGGCGATGGAGGCAATGGAAAAAGCCGGCATTCCCTGGCGACAGGTTGAGGCGAAAGGCCATGGTTTTGTGGCAAACCAGAGTCCTGACTCGGGCGCCAAGCACAAAGGCGTGAGCTCTCGGATCAAGCTCGATCTCGATCTTTTTCAGCAAGAAGACTAGTTCAATTTTGACGATGCGGAAAAAGCTGAATGTTCAGCTGGACAACCTGTTCTGCGGGTTCGGCATTTGTCATGTTCATCAAATCATCGATCCAGTTGGCAATTCGGTCTTGCAGAACGTCAAGCGAATGCTTCGCAATCGTAAAGGTGTTGCAATAGAACTTAGCATCCTTGGCGTAACGGGTATCCAGTGCGCGCATTGATTCTTGGAGTTGAGATTTGAGATAGCGTTTTTGATTTGAACTTCGGGATTGTCTGTCTTGAAACTGAATATAGCGATCAGTTAGTTCATACCGTTGATCAACAACAGAAACTAATTTTTCTCGCATTAAAGTTTCCACAATGGCCGCAACAGTTTCTTTTCTTGCTCCCGACCGGGTGGCAACAGACGCGAAACCGTCGTCCACGTGCAAGCCATCGAGACACACGATCACAGCTATCGTCACTGGGGAATCGAGCAGGGCGGTTGAAGATGATTTGCGAATGGTCGAAGGGCTTTTCATTGACGTGAGTTCAGAAAGGCGTGCGCGGTAATAGGCTTTTTCGCTATTTGATTCGGCTTGATTAAACAAGACGAGCGCTTCGAAGTAGCGCGTTTCGCTAGGAGTGAGATCAAGAGCAACGCTGAAGCGGTGAATGTTCGCGATCGTCAGCGCGCGGTCACCGTCGATCACTAATTTTAAATAGTTGGGGGAGCCGAGCTCAGCCGCTTCGGCAAATCGCTTGTAAGAATAAGCGGGATCATTTTTCTTTCTCAGGGTGTAGCAATCGAAAAGGAAACGGCGAAAGTCGTCATAACGGTAGAGATCTGGCGTGTAATTCGGTTTCATTTAGGCACCTCGACGGGGAAAAAGTCATCAAGCAGCACCACCTTTAACAGAAAGTTAAAGCTAACGCCAAATGACAACGTGAGAAGGGTTGAAACTTTCGGAGTTGGAGTTAGAACGATGGAGAAGTTCGAACTCGGCATTTAAAAAATGATTTTTAACTATAAAGAAAGTGTGGGGAATTTTATGAAAGCGAAATTGGTTTTATTGTTGGCGACCCTGTTTGTTGGATCGGGAATCTTGATGACAGAAAAAGCAGCCGCTCAATTGGCTCCGGCTCCAGTTGAAATCGCAGACTGCTGGCTTGAAAGCGGGATGGACATCGCCGACGGAGAATTTATCGTTCAGATCGAGACCTCTAAAGTGACGAAAGCACAGCTTCTAAAAATTCTTTCGGGACTCAATGGACGTAACCTCACAGCGGCAGCTTACCCTCTGATATTTGACAAATCGACTTTCGTTCACGTGAAAGCGGTGGACTACGGCTTCGGTGCTTCTAAACTGAGTCGTGAGGACCTAAAATTGGCGGTTTACCTCGAACTCACTGAGGTATTGACTTACGGCGCTGCCAAAAAGGACTACGGCACCTCTGCGGCATGCAATCATAACTCCTATCCGGCGCCTGCCGTCGGCGTTCGTAACTAAACTCTTCAACTAAATAGTTGCCCCGCTGGTTCGACTTCACGACAATCAGGATTGTGAAGTTAAATCAGCTCATCTCTCAATGCCCAAGTTTGTCGATAGTCGGGTCTCCTCAAGACTGCGACGCGACGGGAATTTTTTTCGACGATCGCAAAGTTCTGCCGGGATCGATCTTCGTTGCCATTCGCGGGGCGCAGACCGATGGACACAAGTTCTTACAAGCGGCCATCGAGGCCGGAGCGTCTGCAGTCGTTGTCGAGGCCGATAACGCGGACAAAGCTCGGGCCCTTTGTGAGGACGCGGCACACGATACAGCTAACTTCGAAAAAGTGACCATCGGGTTTGCCGCTTCTACGCGCCTCGCGCTGGCGGAATTGGCTGCCGCGTTTCAAGGTTTCCCATCCCGCGGGCTTTTCACAGCTGCAGTGACAGGTACCAACGGAAAAACGACCTCAACCTACATGATCGAACACGTATTAAACTTGGGCGGCTTACCGACCGGAGTCATTGGGACGATCGACCACCATCTTGGTTCGAAGGTCTGGCCGACGTCGATGACGACTCCTGACCCAGTTGAATTTCAACTTCGCCTGAAAGAATTCCTTCAGAATGGGGCACTTGCGGTTTCACTCGAGGCTTCAAGCCATGCTCTTGATCAGCGCCGGCTAGATAGTGTTGATTTTGATTTTGCCGTTTTTACAAATCTCACTCGCGATCACCTCGATTATCACCAGGCGATGGACGAGTACTTCATGGCAAAACACCGTCTTTTTTCTGAACTATTAGCAAGTTCGATTAAACCGAACCGAGTGGCACTTTTTAACGCCATGGATCCCTGGTCAATGCGGTCTTACGAGCTACTTTTGAATTCGAAAGACAGTCGACTTTCGAATCTGAAGATTTTTACTTTTGGAGACATGGGTGTAGCGCCGAATTCCGATTTTCGATATCAGATTCTTTCACAAGGATTCGACGGAGTTAAGTTCGCCCTCACTTCGCAAAGCGGAAGTTTTGAAATAAAGATTTCGATGCCCGGGATTCACAATGTGCAAAACGCGGTTGGTGCTTTTGTGGCGGGGATTTCTGCGGGGCTTACGCCGTCCGCGATCGCTCACGCATTGACGCAAATGCGAGGCGTTCCGGGCCGCCTCGAGCGGGTACCGAATGACAAAGGAATCCATATCTTTGTCGACTACGCCCATACGGACGATGCATTGCGGGCCATTTTAGCAATGCTGGGCTCTGTACGATCTCAGGCGAAAGCGTCGAACTCGAGCCGGGATGCAAATGCCAATTTGATTACTTTATTCGGTTGCGGCGGCGACCGCGACCGCGGCAAAAGACCACTGATGATGCGTGTAGCGTTGGACGGCTCTGATAGCGTTGTGCTGACTTCCGACAACCCGCGTACTGAAGATCCCGAACAGATTCTCGACGACGCGATGGCAGCGGTGCAGGTCAATGAGCACGGAAAAGTCCGTCGTTACGTTGATCGTCGAATTGCGATCGAGAAAGCGTTGCAGTCGGCGAAACCTGGTGACGTGGTTTTGATTGCCGGTAAAGGTCACGAAGTGACGCAGCAAATTGGTACTGTCAAATATCCGTTTTCAGATGTGAAAGTCGTGCTGGAAATTTTGGAAGGGAAATCCAATGGCTGAATGGAGTCTATCGGTTCAAGAGGCGGCCGCAGCAATGAATGGCCGCCTTGAGGTTATGGGCGGCGGTGGGCTGAATGACTTGGTATTCAGAGGCGTCGGAACTGATACTCGCTTGGATCTGCATGGCCTACTATTTTTTGCGCTGGTAGGCGACGTTCACGATGCTCATGTTCATCTGAAGTCGGCGATCGAAAAGGGAGCGACGGGCTTGGTTATTCATCGACCCCTCAATGAGACCGAGCGTTCGCAAATCAAAACCCGCGTCGAAGCAACGGGATTTCCCGTCGCGGTCGTTGTCGTTGAAAACACTTTGACGGCGCTACAAAACCTGTCTCGCCACTGGCGCCACAAATGTCGCGCCATGATTTTAGGAATTACCGGCACCAATGGCAAAACCACGACAAAGGAATTTGCAGCGGCGATGATCAGTACGCGCTTAAAGGTTCAGTGGTCGAAAGGGAGTTTCAATAATCACTGGGGAGTTCCGATCTCTCTTCTTTCGATTGCTCCGGAGCACGATGTCGCCGTGATCGAAATGGGAATGAATCACCCTGGCGAGCTAAAAACACTTTCCCACCTTGCTGATGCGGACGCCGTCGTATGTACCATGGTAGGGCGCGGTCACCTTGAGGGTGTAGGGTCTGTTGAAGGTGTGGCTCGTGCAAAATCCGAAATTTACGAATTCGCTCCTCGCCGATCCACTTTTGTTTTTAATCTCGACAACCCATTCACGCGAAACATGTTGGTTCAATTTGCTGGCCCCAACGCCGACGGGGAAGGTCGACGGAAACTGACTTTCGGGGCCTTGGGACCAGCGGATGTTTGCCTTCAAGTTTTGAAGATGACGCCAGACTCGCTATCCATCTCGGGCGTCATTCAGGGAGTCGATGGCGAAGCGGAAATTCCTGTCTTCGGTGGCCATAACATCACGAATCTGATGGCAGCTTCCTGCTTGGCGCTCGCCGCGGGGCTATCGCCGCAAGAAGTATGGGCGGCACTGCCGTTTTGTCGATCGGCATGGGGAAGAAATCAATGGGTTCGCTTGAAGTCGGGTGCTCGCTGTTTGTTTGATGGTTACAATGCAAACCCCGAGAGCATGACGGCGGCTCTCGAAAACGCACGACTTTTGAAAAAACATTTTGCCGGGAAAAAAATCGCCATTTTAGGTGAAATGCGAGAGCTTGGTGTGCACGCAGGAATTCTACATGAAGAAATCGGCCGCCTCGTTGCAGATGTCGGTTTTGACCAAGTCGTATTTCTTGGCCCCTCGTATGAAATGTTCACGCAAGCGTACTTAGCGAACGACGGGAAAAAAGCAGGCCTCATCTCGAGCGCAGAATTCAGGCTTGAAATCGCGACACAGATGGCTAAGCAGCTGAAAGCTGAAGACTTCTTATTGATAAAAGGGTCGCGCGGGATGAGCCTTGAAAACTTCCTGAAATCACTTGAACCGGTCGATTTTCAAGCCAGCAAGTAGAATCTAAAAAGCTGATTAAAATCAATTACTTAAAAGATTGTTCTTGTTTCTTAAGTTCAAAGCATGCTAAGTCAGACACCATGCTTTACCAATGGCTCCACTCGTTGGCCGATCAATATTCGTTTCTCAATGTCTTTCGCTACATTACATTCCGCACATTCATCGCCTTCTTTACCGGCTTCTTTTTGTGCCTTTGGCTTGGACCACGATTTATTCGCGGGCTCGTCGAGCGTCAAGTTGGACAAGCCATCCGCGATGATGGTCCACAGACACACAAGAAGAAAGCCGGCACCCCAACGATGGGCGGCGGTTTGATTTTGGTCGGTCTTCTTGTGCCCGCAGTTTTGTGGGTCAACGTTTTACATCCTTTGGTATGGGCGACGTTAATTGTAACGATCGGCTTCGGTTACATCGGTTATGTCGACGACTCGCTAAAAGTTCGCAAGAAAAATACTGCAGGGTTACCGGGTCGATTGCGGCTAGCAGCGGAATTCACAATTTCGGGCGCCGTGATCGCGGCCCTGATTTATTGGTTCGGCTTATCGACCATAGTTACCGTTCCGTTTTTTAAGAATTTCGCCGTCGATATTGGTTGGTTCTATGTGGTCTTCGGATCGCTGGTTGTCACCGGGTGTGCGAATGCGGTGAACCTGACCGATGGTTTAGACGGCTTGGCAATTGTCCCAGTTATTATTTCAGCGGCCACTTTGGGAGTGTTCGCCTACGTTGCCGGACACTCGGGAATCGCGGCTTATTTGCAAATTCCGTTTGTCGCTGGCTCCAGTGAACTAGTTCCCTTAGCGGGAGCAATGGTTGCCGCTGGTCTGGGCTTCCTTTGGTTTAACACTTATCCGGCACAAGTCTTTATGGGTGATATCGGTTCACTTTCGATCGGTGGATTTCTTGGAATCTTAGCGGTCCTCACGAAGAACGAAATTATTTTGGTCGTGCTTGGTGGTGTTTTCGTTGTTGAAGCACTCTCGGTCATTACCCAGGTAATTTCGTTTAAATTAACGGGAAAGCGCATTTTTCGGATGGCGCCTATTCATCACCATTTTGAACTCAAAGGTCTTACTGAAACAAAAATTATCGTTCGATTTTGGATCATTTCGATTTTGCTCGCGATCCTCAGTCTGGCGACCCTGAAGCTTCGCTAATTAATCCGTCATCGGAACGAAATAGGAGTACGAAAGAATAATGGCACATCCCCCAATGCCCCCTTCCTCTGGAACCCCACCACCATTTACTGAGTTTAAAGACCTCGAAGGGAAGCGCGTTCTCGTCGTCGGCCTCGCCCGATGTGGCGTTAGCTTGGCTCACTTCTTAACTGAGTGTGGCGCGCAAGTGACTATCTCTGATCATAAATCCAAGCCTGAGCTTGCTTCGTCGCTCGAGCAAATCGAGGGTTTGAATATTCAATTAGACCTTGGTGGCCACAGCCCAAAAGTGTTCCTCGCACAAGATGTGATCATCTTGTCGCCCGGCGTGCCGCCGAATTTGAAGATCTTTGAATATGCCCGGTCCAACGGGGTCGTTGTCACAGGGGAATTCGAATTTTCGACATGGTTCGTGAAACAGCCACTTGTCGGGGTCACTGGAACAAACGGAAAATCCACGACTTGTAAGCTTATCGAGCTATTCTTAAAAGAATCGGGCGTTCGTTCTTGGCTGGGCGGAAACTTTGGCGAACCCTTGGTCGAGTTTTTGCGCGCGCTAAAACGCGGCGAAGAGTACGATTCGGTGGTTGCAGAGGTTTCTAGTTTCCAACTTGAACATTGCGATCGCTTCACGCCTCAAAACATTGTTTTCACGAACCTCGCCGAAAACCATCAGGATCGATACAAATCGATGGAAGAGTACGTGAATGCGAAACGCCGGATTTTCCAGAACGTCAATCAGGCCACCACTTCGATTTTGAACGCCGACGATAACGCGGTCGTTGAATTGGCGCGAGATCCAGCCGTGCAACGCGGACGGATTTTTTACTTCTCTCGCAAGCCAGCGCTTGAACCACAAATTATGTCGATCGGTGGCGCGGTTTGTATTAAAGATGAAATCCGGGTTCGAACGGGTCCTGAAATCGAAACCTACTCGATTCGGAACATGAAGATGCGCGGTCGACACTCGATCGACAACATCATGGCAGCGATCTTGGCCGCTAGAGAACACGGCGCAAAGCATGATGCTATTCAAAAGGTGATCGATACCTATGGCGGGATGGCGCATCGCCTCGAGTACGTACGACGCGTGGGCGGAGTTGAATTTTTCAATGATTCGAAAGCGACCAACGTTCACGCAGTGATGCGCGCACTAGACGCGTTTGACGAAAATATCATTCTAATTATGGGTGGTAAGGATACGAATCTCTCGTACGAGCCCCTTCGCGAAATGGTTAAACGAAAAGTGAAGACCCTGATTTTGGTAGGCGAAGCAAAAGAGCGAATGAATCGAGATCTTGGTGACTGGTCGGAAACGTTTCTGATCGGTACCTTTGAGGAAGCGGTCCTTATTGCGTACCAAAAATCGCGGATCAGCGATTCGGTTTTGCTGTCACCAGGCGCCTCGAGCTTCGATATGTTCGATAGCTACGAAGAACGCGGCAACTACTTCAAAGAAATCGTGAAGAAGTTCCGTTAGATTTTCCCGCCTTCCGACAGTGCCACTTTTCGGAGTCGCCTTTAGAAAAAATCACATGGAATGGTCATCGAAAACAATGTACCCAGCCGGTTCTCGGCTGGGTTTTTTTCCGGCTATGAAATTGCTCTCTCTCTAAAGAAACCCCAATCGAATCGATTTACGTCGGTTTGGTTGAATCTTGGAGACGAATAAGTGACGCCCTTGAACACCGAGCAGCAGAATTTACCTGATTCAGTTTTCGCGTCCACGCGGCCACGCCGCATGGGATTTTATCGATTCGTCGTTTCGGCGATCGCGGCCGTTTTTGTTCTTCTTCCAGGACTGTCCAATGCTTTGACATGCGAAGAATGGCTTGAGGGCCAGGCGGCGCGAATCAAATCAGAAGATGTGTTGCGCGACTACGATGCAAGCACGACTCTCTCCCAGCAGGTCCGTGACAATGCCCCCTTTTACTGGGCTGAAGCTCGCGAGCAAACTGCGCGAATCAATTGGTCGGCATGGCCAACGATTTTGAAATCAGATGTGATCAGCGTTGGCGATCTACATTCTGGTCAGTTTTCACCCATCCATGTTCCTGGGAAAGGCGTCATCTATACTCTTTTCGACGCAAAAGATCTCGGCTATGCACCAGCACTCCTCGATATCAATCGGCTGGTGTTGAACACGATTGCGATCGCCAAACGTCGACGAACAGTGAGCGTTCAAGAGCAAGATGAAATTGCTCGGAGTATTTTTGAAAACTATCGAGCTGGACTTTTGCGGGAGGACTTCCAGCTTACCGAGCAGTATCGAGAATTTATGCCCTCAGAAAAGAAGTTCAATCGGAAGCTAGAAAAGAAGATGGACAATAAACTTGATGAGAGTGGCCAGCTTTACGTCGACGGCGAAGTCCTGCAGCCGCTGTCGGTGGCATCTCGAAACCTTAAACTGACAGTCGATAAAATGCGAGAAGCTATCGAATCCAATCTGCGAGCGCGACTTGGTTGGGGTCACCTTTTGGACGCCATCGTCAAAGTCCCAGAGCGCGGTGGCTCAAAGGATCAAATCCGAATTCTTGTTTTATTTAAACTAGCTAATGGTGAGACCGTTATGAAGGAGCTCAAGCGGGTAGGGGAAACCGCCATCGCTGCTTACCAAGATCAGGTACCGAACTCTGAAATTCAATCCGCGGCTTCTAAATACTTGGATTACGACATACTTGTGAATTTCCCTCAGGTTAAAATTGGCGATGCGACGTTTACGTTGCGCGATAAAAAAGTTGACCCGATTTTCGTGCCTTACAAGCAAAAGTATCCATCGGATTTCGAAGAGTTGATGTCTATGGCCCATCATCATGCACAATGGGTGGGAACGTTTCATGGTCGGCAGCTTTTTGCCCGGCAAGCGGGAAGCAACCGAGTTTTTGCTGAAGCGCTTCGCGATTCCCAGCCCCAAGTGATCAATTCATTAAATAGTTTCAACCGGCGTCATCTGCGAACCTTGGAGGAGAGGCTGTGATGAATCGAGTTGCAAAAATTCTTGTGGCGCTCGGCGCGTGCTCGTCCATGCTTGGTCAAACTGTGTTTGCGATGAATTGTGAAACCCAGTTCATCGATATGGTACCACACCACTCTGCGGCAAAGCGGGCTGATGAAGCATGGGAAAGTAAGGGCACGCCTGAAAAAATCGTCACTGTTCTTTCAGCGATTGGCGAAAATGGTTTGCCTAAGATCAATATTAGGTCCCTTGAAAAAGATGGAAAAATTCTGCTCGGCATAAAGTCACAAGGCCAAGAATCGATCCTAGCTATTTATCGGTTTGACGCTTCCGTCGAGGGATCTGAGTTTCGTCTCGTAGAACTGCGTCAAAAAAGTAGCGGCAATTTGGACTTCGTCATTTCTGAAATGCCGGTCGATAAAACAACTGGTCAGCTTTTCCCCGAAGTTGAAGCTCATCCCGCGATTGCGGCGATCCGTGGAAGTCTCGCCTTGCGCTTAGGTCCCGCGGTAACAAACTACATTCGCGAAACTGGCGAGTGGTTTGACTTTGCAAATGCAAAGGACTTGCGAGATCTCAATAGCTTTTCGACTCCTTCGGCTGCTTTACGAATTCTTCACCTGAGGATGCGAGGCCGATGGGTGAAAGAGGTTTTGTCGAAGGACTTGTTGAAGCAGGTCTTCCGCGGTCTTTTGTTGGGCGGAGTAGTCTTTGGTTCTAGCTATTTAGCCCAGAAGCTTTCCGACGCTGACGAAAAAACTCAAAAAACAATCCTGGACTCTATGGCCGCGCTTTTGTTGATCGAGCTTGCGAACCTCGAGGCAGATGCAAAAGTCAAAATTCCAGAAGCTGAAAGAGAACGAATCGTGCAGTCGGCACTTTCGTTGAAAGGCGCTAAGGCTGGTGACGGTGAAATATTAAAGCTCTCACAAATTGAAGTCGCGGCCACGACAAATAGCGCCGCTGGAAATCCTCAGCAATCTCGCGGTACGGAAAAGTTCTGGGTGCTGGATCGTTTGTCGGGGCGGGTTTTCGTTGGCCTTGCCGAAGGAACCTATGACCTCAAACTAAAAGCTCGAAAGGGCGAGTTGCCACGAGTGGAGCTCAACACGAGAGCCCTTGTCGAAATAAAGTCGAAGGAAACCCCGATAACATATCAAATTGCTTTAGCTAAATTTAGATCAATAGAAAAGGTGAACGTAAAATGAAGCGACTGGTCCTAAACAACAAAAATGTGATTTCGAATCTCGTCGTGCTTGCGGCGTCGGTCAACGCGGCGGCGTTCAGTGGAGTCGGTGCGGAAGCGCGCTTCCTTCATCCTGTTCCACAGGGTGGGGAGGAAACATGCCTCGTGCCGATGCATTATAGTGCGAGTTCCAAACTTCTTTCCAACCTGCAAGAAGCGGAAGATCGAGAGGACGAGCTAAAGCTTTGTCGTTTGACGATCTACGAGGGCATGGGACCAAAGCTGAAAGTTGAATCAATCGGCGCTCTTAAATTCACGCCGCCCGACGCAAAAGAGATTTTGGCTTGCCCGAAATACAACAGCACCAATCCTGGAACAAACCTCGTTGAGGTTCCAGGCAATATGACCTACGGCGAAGCTAAAAAGCTTATGTGTGTACCTAAAGATAAAGCACTTGCGGCACTGAAAGCCGCCAACGATGAGCTCGATGAAAAAGAGTATGAAGGAAAGTACGACTTGGATGCAAAGTTCAAAAGTACGATTTCGTGCTCTGCGACTGCGTCGGCCCTCGGGTATTACCACGTATCTCGACTGCTCGGCGGAGCAGGGCGTGTGCCGGTGGCTGTGGCGCGAACGCTGTCTCGGACTTCGCACCATGAAGTTGCCACACGCGCAGTGAATCACTTCTCGGGAAGCGATGAGATCATCGCGAAAAACTGGCGATCATTTCAAAGTGCATCGGATGCGGCGGCCGCCGGTAAGCCAAACCCAAAAATCTATACTGATAAAGGAAATTATGTTTACGGAAGCCTTCAGAAGAACTTGAAGGGTGAAGAACGTTACACTGAAATCGGCGGTCGTGGATCATATGATGATCGTTACACTCGATTTCTTGGCCAAGATCCGTTTCTCCGCGTGGCGAATCCAGCAGAAGTAAAGAATATACCTCCCGCAGGAGTTCAAACAGCACCAGCAGCGCGGACGTTTTCTGAGATGGCGCCCCAGATTGTCCAAATGCAGGATGTGGCAGACATGGTCTTGATGGACACACTTATGGCTCAAGACGATCGTATTGGAAACATTCACGTAAAGCCGATGGTACTGGAAGCCGGTTCACAAAAGCCTCGCAAAATGAAAAAGGCGGAAGAGAAAGCACTTGAAGCACTTCAGAAGCTGAATAAGTCTTTTCCACTTTCTGCGGCGGTAGCGGCAGAGGCCTCTTCACAAGTGTTTGCTGACGGAAAGGCAGTTTTTGTACGAGCCATGTATTTGAAGGACAATGACTGCGGGGTCGATACCGATAATCGAGGCAATCAAATGCGTCGAAACAAGGCACTAGAAGCCGTTCGCCACATGAACCCAGAAACCTACAAGCGCTTTATGGCGTTTGCTGAAGAAGTCGAAAGTGACAGATTTAAAACTTTTGCTTTCGAAACTTTGCTCTATCGACCCGTTGAATACCAGGGCCACCGTTACTCGTTAAAAGAAAACGTTCGCCATGCCGTAAAAATTCTCAGCGAAAATTGCGAACGCGGACTTTTGAAGCTCGATCTTGTCCAGAGCTTTGATGAAAAAGGAATTTGGGTTCGACCTCCTGCCGTTTCCTGTCGCTAAGGACCGCTCGACTTAGGGCCTGCCTCCGCGGCGGGCCTTTTTTTTGAAAGACGAAACATTTAGAAATTTTGTCCACGACGAGATGGCCTTTCAGGCGCTAATCTGTGACCAATGGGATACGAAAATCGACGAGTCGTGACGGGTCTTTGGTTGGCAGCATTTGCGCTGCTCGGTCTTGGGATCGTGCAGGTCTATACCTCTAGCTATATTTTCGCCTTCGAGTCGCGCGGCGACGGACTTTACTTTGTAAAGCGACAGTTTCTATTTGGTGGAATTTCGTTTGGTCTGATGGGCCTTGTGGCGTTCATGCCTTTTCGGTGGATCGAACGAGCCGGGTGGTTGCTTTGGCCGATCTCAGGTTTAGGTGTGCTGTTGACTCTGCTTCCGGGAATGGGCGTTCGTGCTGGCGGAGCGGCGAGGTGGATTAACTTGCCAGGGTCCACAGTTTTTGAGCCAGCGGAACTTGTAAAAGTGGCATTGCCGATTTTCCTTGCGACGTTGATTGCGCGAAGTCGTTCATCAACGGGCCGTGGGATCAACGAGGCCCCTGTTTGGCTGGGTGATCTTCCTAGTTTTTGGCGTTTTACAGTGACGTTTGGTCTTTTGATCACGCCGATGCTTTTACTTCTCAGGCAGCCTGACTTCGGCACTTTTGCAATTGCATCGGCCACGATTTTTTCAGTTCTATTTGTATTTGGATTGCCGTGGATTTGGATTGTAGCTAGCGGCGCCATCGCCGCACCGGCATTCTATTTTCTCATCATGCAGGTTCCCTACAGAAAAGCTCGGGTACTAGCGTTTCTTGATCCATGGTCAGTCTCTGATTCTAAAGGCTTTCAAGTCATTCAATCGATGCTGAGTCTTCGATCAGGGGGATTGACTGGCTCCGGACTTGGTGAGGGCCAAGGAAAGCTTTTCTTCTTACCTGAGGCGCACACGGATTTTACGCTCGCTGTTCTCGGTGAAGAAATGGGATTCATCGGAGTCGTACTTCTTCTTTCGCTTTACGGTTTCTGTTTGTTGCGTGCTTTTCGGCTCGCGGCCCGAGCGGAACAAGCTTTTCGACGTGCATTGGCAACCGGGCTTGCAACTGTTTTTGGGCTATCTGTCTTCGTTAACGCCGGTGTGGCGATGGGTCTGCTGCCGACCAAAGGACTTACGCTTCCCTTCATGTCCTACGGCGGAAGTTCCGCTGTGATGTCGGGCCTGCTGTTTGGTCTTCTGCTTTCTCTCGAGCGGCTGGATCGTTTTGAAAATACGAGTCCGGCGAGATGAATTCGGTGAGCGAAAATAGAACAGTTGTAATTGCGGGAGGCGGAACGGGTGGACATATCTACCCGGGGCTTACCGTCGCTAAAGTTCTTACCGAACACGGGTATGTTGTTCACTGGGTCGGCGCTTCTGGTGGACTAGAAGAAAAGCTAGTCACGCATGCTGGTTTACCGCTTCATTTGATTCGAATCGGAAAGCTTCACAGCAGCGCCGGGCTTGCGGCGAGAATAAAAACAGTTTTCGGATTGCCATTCGCTTTTTTACAGGCTGTTTTTTTAGTGATTCGATTGCGTCCGCGCGCGGTTCTTGGGGTCGGCGGATTTGCAAGTGGCCCGTTTTTATTTGTTGCGTGGCTTTTTTCTCCTGTTCTTAAAATTCGCACAGTGATCTGGGAACCGAATGCGCACGCAGGTATGGCCAATCGATGGTTGGCGAAAGTTGTGGATGAATGTCTTTTGGTTTTTGAAGCGGCGGCGCGAGATTTAAAGGCCAGGCGAGTATATCGAGTGGGCCTGCCAGTTCGCGACACGATGAAAGCGGTTGGCCGCGAGGAACTTTCAGGCAGAAAGTTTCGAGTTCTGGTTTTTGGCGGAAGCCAAGGGGCGAGAGCGATAAATCGCGTGGTAGCGGATTGGGCCGAGCAAACAGGTTTAAAGAATTCTGACGTTGAGCTGGTACATCAAACAGGCAAGTATGATTATGCGGAAGTATCGGCGCGATACGCAAAACTTCAAGCTAACTCACTTAGCCCCGCGATCACTTGTTATGAATATCTTCACGACATGGATCAGCGGTTTGCATGGGCGGACCTTCTTGTTTGTCGTTCAGGAGCTAGCACAGTGGCCGAGGTCGCCGCGTGTGGCAAAGCCGCGCTCTTTGTGCCGTTGCCATCGGCGGCCGATAATCACCAGCTTAAAAACGCTGAAGTCCTTCGAAACGCAAAGTCTGCGCTTGTCATCGAGCAGAAAGACTTCACAGTCGCAAGTTTAGAGAGCACGATGCTAATGCTTCGCAGTTCGCCAGAGCGGCTGGCGGAGCTTGAAAAAAACGTACTTAAGTTTTCTGCGCCAGGAGCGGCGAAAATGATCGCAGCTCACGTGATGGGTAAAGATGGCGGAGTTAATGGCGGAGTCAGTAGATGAGAAATCACGCGTCGAAAAGCCTTATGGCGGCTCGAGTTCATTTTATCGGAATTGGCGGGATCGGCATGTGCGGCCTTGCCGAGCTTCTTCACAATATGGGTTCCACGGTCACAGGTTCAGACCTTGCGGATAACACGCAGATTCATCGATTGCGCGAACTTGGGATTAAAGTGTCCATCGGGCAGGCGGCAGAGAATGTACATGGCGCCGAAGTGGTCGTTTATTCAAGTGCGGTAAAGCCGGCCAATGCGGAATATGCGGAAGCCCGGCGTTTGAAGATCCCATTGATTCCTCGCGCTGAAAGTCTGGCAGAAATTATGCGGCTTAAGCGAGGCATCGCCGTTGGTGGCTCGCACGGAAAGACAACGACCACATCCATGATCGCTGCGATTTTTTTAGAGGCTCAAGTAAATCCCACGATTGTCGTTGGCGGTCGACTTGATTTGATTAAGTCGACAGCGGTATTGGGTTCCGGTGAATGGATGATCGCTGAGGCAGATGAAAGCGACGGAAGTTTTTCTCGGCTTAGCCCCGAAATTGCGTTAGTTACCAATATCGACAACGATCACTTGGATCACTACGGGACTTTCGAACACTTAAAAAAAGCGTTTTCGGATTTTGCAAGCCGAGTTCCTTTCTACGGAGCTGCGATAGTTTGCTGGGACGATCCGGTGATTCGCGAAACTTTTGCTCCGTTTGGGAAGCGATTGGTAAGATATGGCTTTTCACAAGAGGCGGATCTGCGCATTGAGGGTGAAAAGTCGCAGTACAAAGTTTTTTTAGATCGCAAATTGTTGGGAGAGTTTCGCCTTCATGTTCCCGGAAGGCACAACGCATTGAATGCGGCGGCCGCACTTGCGACGGCTTTGGAAGCGGGAATTGACTTTGCGACATCCGTTCGCGGTCTTGATCGATTCAATGGCGTGGACCGGCGATTTCAGCACAAAGGTAAAATCCGTGGAGTCGATGTTTACGATGACTATGGTCATCACCCAACAGAAGTCGATGCCGTTTTGAAAGCGTTTCGCGAGCGGTATGGTGATCGCCGATTGGTTGTGGCGTTTCAGCCCCACCGTTATTCAAGAACAAAGCTTTGTTGGGACCAGTTTCAGACCTGCTTCGGGCTGGCCGATAGGGTTTTCATAACGGATATCTATTCTGCCGGGGAAGATCCGATTCCCAACATCGATTCCACAAGTATGATTCAGGGTGTGAAGGCTCAGTCTGCAGAGCATATTCCGCGAGAAGGAATTAGTCTGATTGAATCGAAAAGCGGTCTAACGCCTGTGCTGAAGCAAACGGCGGCCATGTTGGCGGAGGTCTTAACTTCTAACAATTCTTCGGACGCCGAGGCGCCCGCGCTTTTTACTTTAGGCGCCGGCGATATATGGAAGCTTTCGTCGGAGGTGCTTGAGGCTCTATCTGATGAAGATGAAACCTGTGGTAACGCACGTCCCATCAAGAAAGTTTTAAAATCGTGATTCGACAAAATATTTCCCTCGCATCTTATACCTCTTGGCAAGTTGGCGGAATCGCTGACTGGTTGGCCGAACCTACCAGCGAGATTCAGCTTGAAGAGGCGATTAAATTCGGTGTTGAAAAATCGCTCCCGGTCACTGTCCTAGGTGGTGGAACAAACGTCTTGATCTCTGACCGGGGTGTTCGTGGATTGGTCATTGCGATGGGGAAATTTAGTGGTTTAAACACGCGCGAACACCATGGTCGATTCCAAGTTGAGGCATTATCTGGGACGTCGAAGTCCGAACTGCTAAGGGTCTTTTTAAGGGCGAAACTGGAGCCCGCAGTTTTTTTGGCGGGAATTCCAGGTGACGTGGCCGGTGGAATTGTGATGAACGCGGGCGTCAGCGAGATGATGACGCCGCGCGAATTTGTGGAGATCACCGACCGGGTCGAGGTGTGGAATTGGGACTCGAAAGGCAATATCTCAAAGCGCCAGATCGAAGCAAAAAACTTGAATTGGAGCTATCGGCACTGCGAAGGCTGGCGGCCGGGGATCCTGGTAAGGACCTGGTTTTCATGGAAGCTCGAGCCTCGCGAAGACGTTCTTAGTCGTGTGCGGAATGCGAACCAGCTTCGGTTGACAAAACAGCCGCTAGATCTACCGTCGTGCGGAAGCGTTTTCGTCAATCCACCGGGTGATCGTGCCGGGCGCTTGATTGAATCTTGTGGTTTGAAGGGCTTTTCCATCGGAGCCGCAAAGGTTTCAGAAAAGCACGCCAATTTCATCGTCAACACTGGCGGCGCAACAGCCACAGATATGTCGGCGGTGATCGAGCATGTTCAAAAGAAAGTCTTGATGGTATCGGGTATCAAGCTCAAAACCGAGGTAATTTGGCTGGGCGATTGGACTTAACAATTCCTCAACGTGTGTCATTTTTCTGAACATAATCTGCGAGATTCAGGCGGGCACGATTAACCCATCCCACTCAGTTCAAATATAGACGTAGCTTCTGGCATTTTCCGGCACTGCCATGCGATTTTTGAATTTCTTTCCATTTGCCACATAAGCCGTCTGTTTCAAAACTCGACTTTTCCACAGGGCTCAGTTATCCTTCGCAGCGTTACGCTATGCGTTATAATTTTCTTTGGAGTCATGAATTATGGAAACGATCCGCACGTACCTTCAGGATGAGCTCGTTCGTCGCTGCAAAACCAATCCGCGCTACTCTTTACGAAGTTTTGCAAAGCATCTCCAAATGAACCCCTCATTATTGTCGAAAATTCTACGCGGCCAGGTCGGAGTTTCAGCCAAGCGTTTTGATAAGATTTGTGAACGAATGTCGCTTGGGCCTGTTGAGCGCGCTAAGCTTGCGACAGCGGAAGACCGCAAGCGAACATTTAAGAAGCAAGAGCACTTGTTCCGTGAACTCAAGAATACGTCGACTCAAATGCGCGACATGGCAGACCAGTTTCAAGTCATAGCAGACTGGTATCACTATGCGATTCTTGAGTTGGTATCGACTGAATCTTTCGAGTCGGACGAGCGCTGGATCGCAAAGACCCTTGGTATTACGTATTCAGAAGTTGTTGAGGCGCGCGAGCGCCTTGTTCGGCTTGGTATGTTGGAAATTTCCGAGGACGGTAAATGGGTCGACAGTTCTGGTAACGTTTCGAATTCTAGCGGTCAATACACGACCATTGCGCTTCGAAAGCTTCAAACGCAGGTACTTAATTTAGCACTTAACGCGCTAGAGACAGTCCCAGTAGAAAAACGGCTTCAAGGTTCAATGACTTTGGCGATTGACCAGGCATTGGTTCCGGCGGCTAAAGATAAAATTATCGCCTTCCAACGAGCACTTGCGACCTCGCTTCAGGAAGAGTCACGAAGTAAGAATTCAGTTTATCAGATTACGGTTTCGTTCTTCCCAGTCACCGCGGGGGGCGCACAGTGATAAAAACAAATGAGATAAAGTTTGTTTCCCTGATGTCAGTTTTGGTTTTGAGTTTTTTTTCGACCGTTGCCTGTACTCCGCCGAACAAAGACGGTGACACGACGGCGTCCGGCCCCTCGACCGAATGGAAAGAGGGCTATGGCGGAGACTCGATGGCGATCGAAGTGGTTCGTCACATCGAGAAGATTTGTTTTCGAACGCGAACAATGCGCAAAGCCATTCTCAGCAGTTCCCTAGAAACTGAAAAAGATGTTGCTGCCGAAATATGTGGTTTGCTAGAGCCGAAGGCTCTTTCAGTTGAACCGGTAAAACAACCAATGGTTAACGGCGTGGAAAAAGACGCTGCGAACTATCCGAATTCGCGCCCCCGTCGTTTGGAAATTAAGCGGAGCTTCTGGACTGCTTCCGCCTCCGACAACCGAAAGCGTGAAGCTCTAATTCTGCACGAACTTCTGCCCCTGATCGGGTTGGAAGATGGGGACTATGTTCGTTCGTCCCGAATACTTTTAGCGTTGGAAGCGAAAATCGGCCGAATCACGATCGCTTCCTGTGACGAAAAGCGTATCGAGGCGATCTATGCGGCCGGAGACAGTGATTTTTTAAAATTCTACACGAAAGACTTTGGCGCGAATCGTTGCGAGCAAGTGGTCGATGTGCTTCAACGGCACACTATTGCCAATGGTTTTGAAGGCGAACTGCGTACGGACCTTCAGCACTTTTACATCTGGGGTCTTTTTACCGCGCTTGTTCGAGCAAAGACTCCTCCGGAGATGGATAAGCTCTCTGCGATGATCCGTGTCGCAATGGTTCGCCTCCCAGATGCCTTTGGCAAATGGTCAGCGGGCGCATGCAGTTTAATTGCGGTCGTTCCGGAGAATCGTCCAAAGACCTGTGGAAATTTCTTGAACGTGATTGCAGGAGCTTCGGCGCGGCTAAAATTTGCCACGATGGATCTTAGTGCAACGGCTATTGACGAAAGCTTCGAGCGGGCCGCAATCCAAGTTCTTGGGATTGTAGGAGCGGAGGCGGCATGGACGTACACAAGTAGTCCACTTTTGGACAATCATCACGTGTCTACTTCGATTGTTCAGTCGGCGATTGAGGGGCAAAACTGGACGACTCTTTATTTCTTGGGACGCTTGCAGCGTCGCTTGAACAGTGAGTTTCGCCCTTCAGAGGTCCTACTGAAAGACATGAACTTTCGGGCTGTGCAAAACAACGCACCATCCGCCGCAATTAGTGATGGCGTATACAGTCCACTTTTAGCGCCGATGAGCCGCTGTAAGCCTGAGGAGATTCGAATGCATGCGGCCTCTGTCTTGGATGGGGCGGAAATCCCTAATTTGAGATGCGGGTGGAACTGGGTTATTTGAACTCTGATCTCGACTTGTCTTTATTTTCGGTTGGCGTTTCAATCGTAGTTGAATGAACGCCAAGTCTGAGAAAAACCTGAAAGCGCTGATCTTTCGTATAGGCCCCATCGGTCTTGGCCTGTTGATGATTTTTCTTGTGGCTGGTGGCGCCACGCTCGCCCTTCGTCAATCAGGCATGTTTGCGATTCAAGCGATCCCACTTGAGTGGAGAGAGCGACTTGATCGCGGAAAAATGGAAGTTGAAATTGCTAAAACAATTGAGGCCGATATCGGCGTTCGATTCGGCAATATTATGGGAAAGCGACCATGGGAAATTGATCTCGAGCAGCTTGGAAACTCGATTCGCTCCCTCGCTTGGGTGGCGGATGCTCGTCTGCAGCGAGTATTTCCGGATCGGCTGGTGGTTTCAATCAGTCCGAAGCGACCCTTGGCAGTCGTTGTTCCAAGTGGAACTCCCTCCGCAACTATACAGAGTGGAGTTGTTCAAAGCGCGCATAAGTCGCGCCGGCAAGCCAAGTCAAAACCGCGCACCACTGCATCCGTCGAATCCTCGATACGGCCGATATCTTACGACGGCGAAGTCATGCCGGAATGGACTTCGAGTGTTGTTCCCGACGTCCCTTTTCTTCGTGGCGATCGATTTCTTCAAGATGCCGTGCTTCGTGAAAAAGCAGTGGCATTAATCAAAGCGCTTCCAGCTAATGGGATTCTTGATCGCTCGAACATTGCGGAAATTTTTTGGAGTTCAAGCGAAGCGAATGGAAGCTTTAACGGTGACATGACAAAGGGCTTTTCAATTTTGCTGCTTTCACCCCGGACCGAAATTATTTTGGGCGAAGCGGACATCGAGAAAAAGCTCGTCCGGGTCGAGCACGTACTGAACTATCTTTCGACTCAAGGAAAGCGCGCCCGAGTCATCGATTCGACTTCGGTCAAGAAAGTTGTTGTCAGGGCGCATCACCGTCCGTAGCCTTAGGACGAGGCCAGAAAGATTCTGTCTTCATGGAGTAAGTTTTTACCGGTTCCTAACAAATCCTCTCTAGAGAAGAAGTCTCTAAAGGGCGACAGGACTGGGGGTTAAGGATGACTTTCGACCGAACAACTCATGATCGTTCGGCAGGTGGGGCGACCGCTACGGTTCGCGACACTCTGCGTGAAAAACCACAGGCAAGTGAGATTGTCCTCGCTGGGCTCGACATCGGCTCGACCAAGGTCTCGGTCGTGATCGGAATTCTTCGGGCAGTAAATACGGCGGCGGGACACATGGGTTCCAATGCTCCAGTGATCGCATCTCTGCCAACGGGTGATTTGCAACTGGAAATTGTCGGACTTGGTACCGCGCCCTCGAATGGTATTCGTCAGGGTGTGGTTGTGAATGTCGAATCGACGATCGAATCGATTTCGAAAGCCCGCGTAGAAGCGGAGCTAATGGCAGGCTACCGAATTCAAGATGTTTATCTTGCAGTCGGCGGAAGCCATGTGAAGTCGTTTGATTCGCGCGGCATGATTGCCATCCGCAACCGGGAAGTAAAAGCCGACGACATCGCAAGAGTCATCGAAGCCGCTAAAGCAGTCGCGGTGCCAGGTGACCGACAAGTTCTGCACGTGTTGCCTCGCGAATTTAAAATCGACGAACAAGCAGGAATTTCTGATCCGATCGGAATGTCGGGCGTTCGCCTCGAAGCGAATGTTCACATTATTACGGCAGGGCAAACAGCTTTGCAGAACATGATCAAGTGCGCGGACAAAGCGGGGCTTCATGTTCGAGGGCTTGTGCTTCAACAGTTGGCGTCGTCATTGGCAGTTTTGTCAGAAGATGAACGCAAGCTAGGTGTCGCAGTGGTCGATATCGGCGGCGGCACAAGTGACGTGATGACATACGTCGCAGGTGCGGTGGCCCACACAGCAACGGTGCCGGTCGGTGGTGCACACTTCAGCCAAGATATCGCGATGGGACTTCGTACTCCACAAGCCGCCGCTGAAACGGTGAAAAAGAAATATGGCTGCGCGATTGCCGACCTCGTCGACGAAAACGAGACGATCGAAGTTGAAGGTGTTGGCGGTCGAAAACCGCGTTCACTCCTTCGCCGAGATCTTTGCGAAGTGATCGAGCCACGAGCAGAAGAAACCATTCTTCTTATCTGGCAAGAAATTCGTCGTTCTGGGTTAGCAAATCAAATCGGTTCTGGAATTGTCCTTACAGGCGGCGCAAGTCAACTGGAAGGCCTTTGCGAAATGGGGGAATTCATCTGTGAAGTTCCTGTCCGTCGCGGAGTTCCCGAGCGAATTGGTGGTCTCACGGATGTGGTAAAGAGCCCTGAGTTCTCTACCACTGTGGGTCTTTTGGTTTATGGGATCGAGAATCTATCATTACAAGAAAAACAGCGTCTTGCTACGGCGGGCCGCGAAGGAGAGGGAACCGGCGTGACAGCCACGATCGACAAATCGATCGAGCTCGTAACACGCAAGGTGAAAGACTTCTTTAGCGGTGCACTGTCCTGAAACGCGCACGCGAAGCAGAAGGCTTCGTGGGAATAGAACCTAAACGGAGGGGTTATGTTCGAATTAGAAGAAAATATAAACATCGGCGCGAACATTAAAGTTGTTGGTGTCGGCGGCGGCGGAAACAACGCGATCACAACGATGATCGATGGTGGCCTACAAGGCGTTGAGTTCGTTGTTGCAAACACAGACCGTCAGGTTCTTGCTTCACACCGAGCTTCAAAGAAAATCAATCTCGGAAGCGAGTTGACGAAGGGTTTAGGGGCAGGTGCAAATCCCGAAATCGGGAAACGTTCAGCTATTGAGTCCTATAATGACATCGTCGAAGCACTTGATGGTGCCGACATGGTTTTTGTCACGGCCGGTATGGGCGGTGGAACAGGAACCGGAGCTGCGCCGATCGTCGCGAAAATTGCGCGCGAATTGGGTGCCCTTACGATTGGGGTCGTTACACGGCCCTTCTTGTTTGAAGGTAAAAAACGCATGCGCAATGCGGACGGTGGCATCGCTGAACTGCGCGAAAACGTCGACACCTTGATTGTGATTCCAAATCAAAAACTTCTTTCGGTTTCAAACGATCGCACCACATTGGTCGACAGTTTCAAACGTGCCGACGAAGTTCTTCTTCATGCCGTGAAGGGTATTTCTGATTTGATCAACGTTCGCGGTTACATCAACCTCGATTTCGCTGATATTCGCACCGTCATGGCTTCAAAAGGCATGGCGATCATGGGAACTGGTCGAGCGCGCGGCGAAAACCGTGCCGTAGAAGCCGCAACTGCTGCGATCAGCTCGCCACTTCTAGAAAACATTTCGATCGACGGTGCAACTGGCATCGTTGTCAATATCTCGGGCGCTGACCTTTTGATGAACGAAGTGAATGAAGCGACCACATTGATCACTGAAGCTGCTCATGAGTCCGCGGAAGTGATCTTCGGTGCCGTGATCGACGAATCACTTGGCGACGAGATTCAAATCACTGTCATTGCAACGGGCTTCGGACTTGATCCAGCGGTCATGCATGCTAATGAACATTTGGCACAAATGCAGGCTCTTCAGCATCAAGTTCGCGCATCCCAGCAAGTCAATGCAATGGCGGCTCAGCAGTCGCCGCACGCCTTGACTGCGCAACAATCGCCGCATGCCGTGGGTCATCAGCCGCAGCACTATATGCCGCAATATGCACAGGCACCTCAGCCCCAAGCCACGGCTTGGCCGATGCCGCAGCCTGGTGCTTATGCCCCGCAAGCTCCACTTCATCAACCGCAGCAGCCAGTGGTGCAACAGCCCGCTCAGCAATTAGGTCAGCAGGTAGCTCCAGCAAATTTTCCTATGAACGCGCCGATTTCGGCACCGGCCGTTCATAGTTACATGCCGCAAGCTGAGTACGCTCAGCCTGTTTCAGCGCATGCGCCGATGACCTCGCAAGGACAGTCTTTGGCATCTAACGAAGATGGACCGGAATTGAATCTCAATGGTTCAGCGGTTCCGCAAGGCGAAGGCGAAAAGCCGTTGCCTCGCGATCTTCTGCTGCAAAAGGTTCGTCAGTATCGAGAGTCACAAGCTCGTCGTGCGGGCGCACCTCAGCCAGAGCAGTTGCAAATGGATGTTGAGGGACCAGAAAGTTCGCTCGAAGCAGCCCGCCGCTTGGCAAGCGAGATCGTGCGTTCGCCGTTTGACCCCAAGAACCTTGATGTCCCGACTTTCCTTCGTCGCAAAGCTCGCGATGAGGAGACCGAGAATCCAACGGTTTAAACAAGACCAGGCCAAGCGCCTGGTTTCTTTTTTAGTGGAGCTAGGGACTGCCGAGTAAATCCGTGGTAGCTACTTGAATGTGTTGAATCAATTTAATTCTATTCAGCCTAACCCGAGGCCCCTTCGCGCGTGGTTTGTATCGGATATTCACATCCTCTCGGCCGACGACTCTAGGTATGCCCGATTTAGGAAGTTTCTTGAAGATAGACTTCAAGACGGCACCACGCATTTATTTTTGGTAGGCGACATTTTTGACCTATGGGTTGGTGGACACGATTTTTTCTCGCACCGTTATTCCACCGTCGTCGACGCTATTCGTAGGCTTGTTGAGAGCAAAGTTGAAATTCATTATTTCGAGGGAAATCACGATTTACACTTGTCTGACTTTTGGCACAAAGAAATTGGCGTCAACGTTCATCGAGAATATCAAGTGTTTAACTTTGGATCCTTTCGGGTTCGCGTTGAACATGGTGATCAGATGAATCCCGAAGATACAGGTTATCTCATTCTGCGAAAATTTCTGCGTACGCCGCCGATCACGTGGTTGGCAGAGACGCTGCCCGGCGAGGTCATCCAGAGGATCGGCCACACGATGAGCCGATCGAGTCGCAAGTGGACGTCGAGCAACTTCAAAGCCCGCAATGAAAACGCGATTCGAAAAATGATTCGCGCCC
The DNA here is from genome assembly GCA_017302795.1 of Deltaproteobacteria bacterium. GTDB lineage: Bacteria > Bdellovibrionota > Bdellovibrionia > Bdellovibrionales > JAMPXM01. Next base: position 236,489 of record JAFLCB010000003.1, read on the forward strand.
ATGCAGCCAAAGTATATGAAAGCCAACCCTTTGATCTTTTGATCTCGGGTCACGTGCATGTTCAAGATGACCATCAGTGGTCACCTCGCGTTGGCGAACGAGCGCGGTCTGTGGGACTCGGTTGCTGGTTAGTGGATAAGCCGTCCGAAGTACTCTGCCTTGATCCCTCCGGGGCGAATTGGCAGAGAATTTCACCCTAGGGCAGCTAAGGGTTCTACCTATAGGCCTACCTAGATACAATCTGCCAGTAGCAGACTGTATTTTCTTCGTCTGAAACACTAGAGCTTCCACGCACCATAAAAACCGCGATAAGCCTTGGTTTCCGAACTTCTGGAGGCGCATCGCATGGGACTCGATCGAATCAAAATCGGTATTTTGTTAGTAGGTGTGATGATTCTCGTAAGTGTGGCCTTCTATGAGAATAGCTCCGGTCAGTCGACCCCAATCGGTCTTGGCAACTGTGTGACCTTGGATTCCGCAAAAGAACTGGCTTCCAAGTATGTTGAAAAAAAGTATTGTCAGACGCCGTTTTCCGACGAGGAAGACCGCCAGCTTTGCAGCGACGCTCGAGCGAGACTGGGCAAAATTTGGTTTAACTCAGAAATGAAGTCTTGGGTCGCGACTCTTTGGGAGGGCTATTGCGCTCCAGCGGCGCAATGTTGGAGCGGAGTTTTTGTCGATTGCGAAGGTCGTGTCACAGAATTTCAAGACGGCGAAGACTAAAGATTAGGATGTTCAAAAAATACCGTTGATCGAAAGCTACAATGGCTCTCACTTCATTCTAACACTAATTTGAAGCGAAATGCTCCGGGTGTCCTTTTCATCGATGAGATGGAGTCGATCGAGCACACGAAACTAAAACCTCTAACAATTCCAATCGCAGTCGGAGATGACTACCGAATTTATTCCATGACCGTTGGTCGCATCAAAGCCAAAGGCCATCTTGCCGTACGGTCCAAACTGAAATACGGCCTAAGAATAGACGAAAAAATGAATGCACTACATAGGTGCTTTGAGCATTTGAGCCGTACCTTTTTAACTAAGCCAAGCGTGATTCGAACCGACGAGCTACCGCTCTATAAGAGCCTCGTTCAAACCTACTTCCCGAACTCAATTCACGAAACTTATTCGTCCCGAGATCATATTCGAAAAAAGAAGGAGATGCTTTTTCTGAACCATCAGAAAAAAGTCTTCGATCCACTTTTTCCTCTAAACCAAAGGTGTGCAAAGCTTCGCCAAGACATAAAACGACTTTCACGTAGATCCTGGTGTACCACAAAGTCGCCTATGAATTTGGAAAAGTGTCTTTCGGTTTATATCGCCAACCAAGAATTTCTTAGCAAGAGCAGACGTACTCAAGTCTGCATATGAAACTGGTCCCAGTTGATTGTGTGTTCGAAAGAATTTTCTGGACAGATTTGTGGGCGCCACATGCCCTTCGAGGAAGCTCTCGTGCGGCCGGAAGCCGGTCTCCTCACGAGGAGGGCACGATGCCCGCCTTCCGAGACGGCATGGGGTGGCCGCAAAACTACCACCATAAATCAGCCAAGACGCACAATCAAATGGGGCAGTTTCAAAATTCAGCTCACTCCCAATAGGATGGCTGAATGTTGCACTGATTGCAGGTGATCTTGATCTTGATTTTCGTGCGGCTTGCGTTGGCCCAAGTTAAATCGGCTTCCATTTTTCCGCCCGCAAGATCAGTCATCTCAACTCTTAGGCGTTTCCGACCTTTGTTGTGATCCAAGTGCCCAATCGCCAGTAGCTCACCGTTGAGAGAGTCAAAAAGCTTCACGACAGTTTGAACCTTGCCGCCACCCAGATTGATTTCTTCAACCAAGAGCTCTGACATTCCGCTGGGCATCAGCCAATGACCTTCGGAAAGGAGCATCGGGAAGGGGCAGTCACGGCAAGCGTCAGCATTTTGCGGTGAGCTCAATGTCAAAAAGGCAGCGGCCGAAATCAACAACGCTGTCATTGAAATGTAAGAAGCTGTGAATTGTTTAAGCTTTCGAAACATGGGAGCTACTTTCTGCTTTGAGATTTAATGATGGTTTTGGCCTCGTTTTTTCTACTTAAATTGGTGTGATCGACATCCGCTGGAATCACCGCAATTCGTAAATTCGGATTGAGGTAATAACCAAGTTTTCCGCGTAAAATGTATTCGGTCGAGCCATCATCGGGTTCGATCAGGCGACGAAGCCGTTTGATATTGACGTAAATTTTATTGTCGTGACTTTGAGGCCGATAGTCCTCGGCCCAGACTTCACGTACCAAGTCCTCTTTGCTCAATGTGGCACCGGGGTTCGCGACCGATGCCTCCATGAAGACGCGCAACAGATCGCGAAGAATAAACTGGCCGTCAAATTTGATTTCGCCCTTTCGCACCTCAACAAGCGTGCCGGTCGCAAGATTCAGTTCGAGGTCGTAAGACTTTATCGAGCCACCAGTTTTCTCTAGCGCCTCATCGACGATTCGAGCGATTCTTGGAAATTCCGATCTCTTCAGCGACCGCCTCGCGAGATCAAGATAGAGTCGAGCCGTGTTGGGATCGTTTTTTAAACTAAAGATGGTGCCCAAGGTAGCAAGCGTGTGCAGATAAAGCCCCAGATGAGGCTGATCGCGTAGTGTTTCGAAAGCCACCCAGGTTGACTGCAGGGCTTGATCTAGCTTCCCCTGGTTGCGAAGAATGAGAGCGTGTAGAAGGTGAGCGGACGATGCTATTTCCGGTACCGGACAGCAGCTAAGAAGTGTTTTCAGCTTTTCAAGTTCGCGAATCGCATCGTCGTGCCGATCTCGCGCGTAGAGCACCGTTGCAGCGCCATAAAGTGGCCAAGCAAGCGCTGATCGGTCGTCGCATTCAATTGCTGCTTGAATCGAGTCGCGAAATCGATCCATCGCAGCCTCATGCTGTTGGCCGCGATAAACGTGGCAAATGCCAAGGACGTAATGAAGGCGCGACCACAGTTTCGGACTCACCGACCCGGCGAGGCGGGACGCTTTTGTCGACTCAATATCGCGCAATCTTGCTTCGATACGATCAACTTTTTTGAAATCTTCCTGCTCTGCAAGCAGTCGCAATACATATATCGAGCTTTCGACAAAACGAGGCCAATCGCCTGACCGGTAAAGTCTTTCTGATATCTTTTCGAACTCAAGGAGTGCCTTGGTGTATTCCCCCCGATGATAGGAGAAAAGCGCCGCTTGAAAGCGGGCAGACGTGGGACCGTTGCCCCAATCTCCAGTTGCGGTAGAGGTAGACACCAGCGATGGAGTTCGGGTAGGCAAACTGTCTGTTGAAGAATTCAACGAGCTGATGGGTGAGCTCCTTTTCAGTTTCTGTCTTGCGAAGCAAAGAAACTGACAAAGTCTGACCTACCTCGCAAGCCCTGACTCACGGCGTACTTTAGAAGTTCCGGATTTCGAAATGCGTCGCGTTGTCTGTTCTGCGCTCTGGGTTCCTACCTTTGTCTTAGAGGAGTCAGATGCATCGGGCAGAGTTTCCTTTAGTAATTGTTTTGCGTGTGCCAACGACGTGGCGCTGACTTTTTCCCCAGAAATGAGCCTCGCGATTTCATTCACGCGTTTTTCTGCTGTCAGTTCCAGCACGTCCATAGCTGCGCTATCTTTCGCGGTCCGCTTTTGGATGAAGAAATGGGCATCGCCATGGGCTGCGACTTGAGGTAAGTGGGTGACACAAATTACCTGTTGCCCTCGCGCAATCGATCGTAGCTTTCGCCCGACCTTTTCCGCTGTTTCGCCACTGACTCCCGTGTCGACTTCGTCAAAAAGATAAGTGCGAGGTGAGTTCGCCGAATGTACGGACTGTCCGCCGACCACTTGCTTGATCGAAAGCAGAATTCGCGAAAGTTCGCCGCCGCTAGCCGCTTTTGCTAGGGGCCGAGCCGCGTCTGCTTTCGATGTTTGGGTCCGGAATTCGACATCTGTCGCACCTGACGATGTGAACTCCGGGTAGCGATCGAGAGCGATAACGAATTCGACGCCTTTCATGTTGAGGTCAAGGAGCTCCGTGTTCACTTCTTTTGCAAAAAGCTTTGCCGCTTCTTTTCGCTTCGCATGAAGCTGGTCCGCCAATTTCACCAGGCGTTCATCGAGGGCGCGGGCTTCGGCCTCTAAACCCTGAAGTCGTTCATCGCTCTCCTCCAGCAGTTGAATCTCGGCTTCTGTGCTAGCTAGTGCCTCGAGGATTTCGCTAGCGGAAGTTCCGTATTTTTTTTGTAGCTGTCGAAGCCGGCTAAGGCGCGACTCGACTTCTTCTAGTCGTTCGGGATCGGCTTCTAAATTTTGACCATATTCGCGCATTTCATATGCAACATCGACCAGAATGGTTCGCGCTTGATCAAGAGGCGCAAGTTTTTCTGCCAATGTCTGATCTAGCTGTTTCAAATCTTGCGCCTTCATCAAGAGCGCATGTAGCCGAGATGCGACTGAATCTTCATCGCCGTCTAAAATGTCTTGCGTGCTGGAAGCGAATTCCATCAGGCGCTTAGCGTGTTTAAGTCGTTTTGCCTCTGTTTCGATGGCGACTTCATCGCCGGGGCATAGTTCGAGTCCTCGAATTTCGTCGCGACTAAAAGCAAGAAAGTCCAAACGAAGGGCGCGGTTGCGCTCTTCCGTGCGAATTTGAAGAATTTCATTATCGACTTCTTTGCGGCGTAGGAATAGCGAACTGAATTCAAGCCGAAGAGTTGTTGTTCCGGAATACTGATCAAGAATTTCAAGATGATAACTTTTAGAAAGTAGGTGCCGGTTGTCGTGCTGGCCCGTGAGTTCAATCAGTGGAACAGTTTGCCCCGCGACTTCAACTAACGGGCTTACAACATCTCTTAGGGCGGATAACGTAGAAAGTGCGCCGTTGATGTAAACGCGGGCCTTTGCGCCTATGGAAACGATGCGCCGAACGACCATCGTAGAGTCGGGACAATCTATTCCCATCGCATCGAGCTTGAGCTTAATGTCGGGCCTCGATTCCAAATCAAACGACCCCTCGATCACGGCTTGGTCCGCACCAGAGCGAACAGCCGACGCATCGGCCTTGTCACCCATTAATAGGCCAAGGCTTTTTAACAAGATCGACTTTCCTGCTCCAGTTTCGCCGCTCAAGATGTTTAAACCAGGGCGGAACGCCAACTGAACGTTTTCGATAATTGCGAAATTTGAAACGCGAAGCTCCTGCAACATTAGTTTCGTTCTCCAAATTTTAGTTTCTCTCGAAGCAGCTGAAAGAAGTTGTGCGAAGGCTTTCGAACTGTGATGTGGTCAATACTACTGCGCGTGACGATGATCTCGTCCTCATGAGTGATAGAACCACACGGGCTTCCATCGACGGTTAAAATCGCATTCTTACCAGCGATCCGTTCTTCAGCGGTTTGCATCAACTGAAATTTCAACCTTTGATCATCGGGAAAAATCAACGGTCGGCTGGTAAGCGCGTGTGGACAAACCGGTGTGACGACAATGGAGCGAGTGTCCGGATGAAGAATTGGTCCGCCAGCTGCGAGATTGTAGGCGGTCGATCCCGTTGGGGTAGCAATAATCAGCGCATCTGCTTTCAACTGACTGACAAGATGCTTTTCGCTGTGAATTTCAATGTTGATAAGATGTGTGACAGAGCCGCGTTCAATCACCGCATCATTCAGAGCTAAATATTCCGAGCGAAGTTTACCCTTAGAGCGAACTTCGATCGACAGCATCGAGCGGGGCCGGAAATCCATTTTTCCTGCGAGCGTTGCGATGACCGTATTGAACAAATCTTCAACTCTCGTTTCGGTCAAGAAGCCGAGCGAACCCATGTTAACGCCCAGTACGGGCACCGCATGCTTTTCGAGCATCCGGACTGCGCCGAGATAAGTGCCATCGCCGCCTAACACGACAACAAGATCCAGCCGCTCAAGATCTTTGGGTGTCACTTGCTTGATTCCGCGGCCCAGTTTTTGGCCTGGAACCGCAAGAACTTCCGATCCTTGTTCCTGAAGCCAGGTCGCGAGCTCCTCACTCTTTTGAATCGCCAGCGTCGTCGAGGGCCGGTAAAGAATCGCGATCACCCGACTGTCTAAAGTGGAGCGCATTTTTTTGGATGTTCGCGGGCGGACTTTGTTCTTTTTGGGGGACTTGGCCATGTTAAATTAGTCCCTCGCGTCTTAACAGAGCATCCGGATCGGGCTCTCGACCGCGAAAGCGCTTGTAGAGTACCATGGGATCTTCCGACCCGCCTCGAGACAGAATATTATCGCGGAAACTTTTTGCGACATCGCTATTGAAGATTCCCTTTTCTTTAAAGAACTCAAACGCGTCCGCATCCAAAACTTCCGCCCACTTGTAACTGTAATATCCTGCCGAATAGCCGCCTTCGAAGATATGCGTGAAGGCTGCTGAAATGGAGGTTCCGTCTACGGGCTTGAACAATGTCGTCTTCGCGGTTGCCGCTCGCTCGAATTGAAGCGCATCGGTGATCAGGGCCGGATCTTGTGCGTGCCACGCCATATCGAGTGTCGCAAAGCTGAGTTGTCGGATCGCAAAGTAACCGGCCTGATACTGAGAACTCTTTCGTATTTTTAGGATGAGTTCCTGAGGAATGACTTCACCTGTTTGATAGTGTTTTGCAAACACTCCGAGGGCTTCTTGTTCGTTGACCCAGTTTTCCATGATTTGAGATGGAAGCTCGACGAAGTCCCAGTACACGTTTGTGCCGCCTAAGGAAACGTACTTGCATTCTGAAAGTAGCCCGTGAAGCGCGTGACCGAATTCGTGGAACAGAGTTTTGACCTCATCGAGATTCAACAGCGAGGGCATGCTAGCCGTAGGCTTTGTAAAGTTACAAACGATCGCGATATGCGGTCGCTCGACCGCACCACCTGGCTTCGTATTCCATTCGTAGAATCCTTGATCCCGGAAAGATGTCATCCAAGCGCCGCTACGTTTTGAGGCGCGGGGAAAGAAGTCCGCATAAAAGAGACCGATATGGCGTCCGCTTGCTTCTTCGGTCACTTCAAATGTTTTTACATCTGGATGATGAACGGGGATCCCAGTGACAGGTTTAAAGCTAAGTCCAAACAGACGCTTCGCGTGCTCAAAAACACCGTCGACCACTTTTTCTAATTGAAAATAGGGTCGCAGGACCTCTTCGTCGAAATCGTGCAGTTTCATTTTTAATTTTTCCGACCAGAAGCCATAATCCCACGGCTCGAAACCCTCTTCGCCTGTCGTTTCTTTTTTAAACTTACGAACGTCGCTCAGGTCACGATTGGCTGCCGGAGTGACCTTTTCAAGGAGGTTCGTCAAAAAGCGATTTACGCCCTCTGGTGTTGCAGCCATTCGCTCTTCCAAAACAAATGCCGCGTGCGTTGTATATCCAAGAAGCTGGGCGCGCTGATGCCGCAATTTTGCGATCTCAAGGAGGACGGCCGGATTTTCCTTCAGTGCCCGCGAGTTGTAAGCCCGCCAAAGCTGCTCGCGAAGTTTTCGTTTAGGCGAGTAGGTCATGAATGGGACAAAGCTTGGTGCGTGCAATGTGACGAGCCACTTGCCATTGAGACCTGCTTCGGTCGCCGCTTCTTTATAACTTTCGACCGCTTGCGGAGGTAGACCTTCAAGATCCTCGGTGCTTTCAATAACAAGCTTAAATTCATTCGTCGCTTTCAGGACGTTGTCGCTGAACTCGGGCCCGAGAGTAGAAAGTTTTTGATCAATTGCTCGAAGCGATGTTTTTTGCGCCTCACTCAAAAGCGCACCGTTGCGAATGAAGCTTCGGTAGAGCTTTTCCGTCAATCGCAGCTCTTCGCCTTTTAGGCCAAGTGATTGCCGGTTGTCCCAGACCTCTTTCACGCGGCGAAATAGTCCAGCATCTAACAGCAGGTCACTCGAGAAGCTCGCTAAAATCGGCGAGAGCTCTTTGTTGAGAGCTTGCATTTCTGTGTCGCTGTTCGTTCCGACGAGATTATAAAAAACTGTGCTGACGTACTGAACGCGCTCGGGCGCTGTCTCGATTTTCAAAATCGAGTTTTCGAAAGTGGCGGTTTCCTTACTCGCGCTGATTCCCGCAAAACCATCTTTCGCAATTCGAATTGCTTCGATCAGCGCTGGCTTGAAGTGGGCTTTCTCAATCTTATCGAAAGGAACAGCGCCGAAGGGATTTTTTGAAAGGGAAAGAAGGGGATTAGAAAATAGATCGGAAGTTTGTGATGTCATAGACCTTCGGGTCTACCACAACTCAAATCAGGCGGGCCATAACGCGCCGCCTTGATTTGCGGAAAAATTCGCAGGTCGGAAATTCCTTAAACAGCCTTTGCGCCTGAAGCGCCTTAAAAGCCCTCAGCAATAAAATGGAAGGCGAGAGCTTGTACCGCCATGAACAAGAGCCAGGTTAAAACAGCCGCATGGGCCACTTCCGTGGTGGTTGACACATAAGGTGTTACATATTTTTTGGCAATTTCAGTGATGTTCATCGCGCACAAACTCCGACATTGGTATTTGGCGCTAATGGTCGGCAAAAAGCACGATCGCCACAAGTGTGATATCCGACTGTGCAGGTCTGACCTATTTGGTTAGCGCAAGAAAGCGTAGTTTGGATCTGTTGCTGAACCGCTTGCCGGCGACCGCGGCGGTGCTGAGGAGGATATGGTTGATGATGATAAATGACGGGGTTATTGGCGACATGTCCATAGCCCGCATATCCGCCATAGCCGGCGAAGGCAAATCCAGATTGTCCCATTTGCCACCAGGCTATGTTGTGTCCTTGAAGATGTTGGGTGGGAACGCATACCATTCCATGAGTTCCGTCGCACATTGGTTGAGAACCTTGTGGACAACCGCAAAAGCCATGATTGGCATGGTGTTGAGTGTAAGGTCCAAGTTGAAGTGGCTGACCGTTGAAGTCGTAGCCATAGGGAACCACATTTAGCTGAGCGTGCGGCTGGTGGCCCCAGGTCTGGTTGGCCCCTTGCTGACTGTTGAAGGTTTGCGACTGCGCGCACGCCTGTGTCGGAGCTGCGTAAGGAGTTAACGCGACGACCTGATTTTCACCGTTGTTCGAATCATTCTTTTTATTGCAGCCCGTAAGCGTGAGGCCCGCTATTAAACTGAGCGCAGCTGCTGCTAATCTGAATACCTTTTCCATCTTCGATTCCCCTTTGTGCGGCGGCAACGGATAGTTCAATCAGCCGGCGAACTGGGAGAGGCGTTGCCCGAAATGTGCCAGTTAACGGCACCTAGGTTTCCGCAGTTTCGGGTAGAGTTTTCGCGGATTTTTTTCCTACTTTCCCGGTTAATTCACCGGCGCTCACCGCGGCGTGGGCTTGAGTTTGATTTGGCTGTCGTTGAGGCGCCTGGGGTCAAGAGTCCACCAAACGGAGTGTCATTGAACAAAATTGCGGTGAACCATGAAACCGTTTTAGTATGAGAAAAGCGGCAGCGCGGATCACGGAAATCTTCGCCAGAGTTTCTTAGAGCAGGAGTTAAGTGTGTCGATTCGAAAAGGTTTAATAGTCATTTTTCTTGCACTTCTCTCGAGCACCGCGCAGGCGCGAAAATACGATATGAAGAACGAGGTCTTTGCGACTTATTTCGGCGGAGGATTTGGCCCATCTAATGTGTCTGATCATGCCTTCGGGATGGCTGCAGGAGCAGGAGTTCAGACCGATCAGGTTGTGCGCAGCAATTTTTCTGGCGAGTTCGGTGTGCTGCTCGCGATTTCAAAATTCAATATTCGATTGGCCGGAGAATATCTCGTTGGTCGCGCATTGAATGGTGTGAAGGGAAGCGCGGGGTCTACGGAGTATTATCAGTTAGACTCCAAGATCACGGCATTTGTGCCAATGGCACTGATAGAAACCGAGATCTGGTCAAAAACGGAAACGCGCTTGGTTCTGGGCGGCGGCCTCGGATTGGCCTCGGTCTCGCTGGATCAAGAATACGAAATGACGGCCACCGGCGCGACGAATTTAGGTGTCGCAAGCTACATCGAAAAGGCATCTGCTTCCGTTCCCACTTGGCGGGCTTACATCGGAGGAGAAACGCTTTTTGTCGATACGACCACCGTCGCTTTGGAGCTAGGTTACCGTGAACTGAAGGTCGAATCGCTTCAGAGCTCAAAAGACGCGACCTCACTGACTGGGCAGCAGTCGACCGGCGCAAATATTATCAATATGGATGGGAGCCAAAGATCTTTTGATCTTGGCGGCGCTTACGCGAATATCTATTTCCGATTTTACCTATGAGACCTGAAAGACTTGCACTTGGCTTACCCAACTAAAAACGAAACCGGGACAGGTTCGACGCCGATAGAGTAGTCTGCGCTCTATGGGTATTTCTAGCTCCCGCCTCTCGATCGTACTGTTCTCATTTCTGATTTCAGTGAAGGGAAAGTCCAGAAAGCCACTGGCGCTAGTGACTGTAGCGGAAGCCTCCCATCATCTGCTAAGGGACGAGACTGAAATTGGTGTAAATGCACTTCTATCGATCATGCGACCGGAACCTGGGACCCGCGATGTTCGAGCCGCTGACTAGTAAAGGCTTTCAATTAAATCTCGATAACGTTCATCGACGACTTTTCTTTTCACTTTCAGTGACGGGGTAAGTTCGCCACTTTCTACAGTGAAGTCGGTATCGAGAATCGCGAAGTTTTTTATCGTTTCGAAGGAAGCAAGCTGCGCGTTGGCATCGGCAATTGCACGTCGAATGAGTTCGCGAACTTTCGAATTTTTTGCGACTTCAGCAACCTGGGCGGAGTTGACTCCATTGTCGGTTGCCCAGGCCCCAATGGCATCAAAAGACAAAGTGACAAGCGCCACGCAGAACTTTCTATTGTCGCCATGAATGTGGACGTTCGAGATGTAGTGCGAAAGTTTGACCAATCCCTCAAGCCGCTGGGGCGCGACGTACTTTCCGCCTGCCGTTTTTATGAGGTCCTTTTTTCGATCTGTGATCCGCAAGTGACCTTGTTCGTCGAATTCCCCGATGTCCCCCGTCCGAAACCAACCGTCTTGTAAAACCGCAGCCGTTCCGTCCGGATCGCCAAGATATTCGCGCATTACCTTTTTGGATTTCACAAGTATTTCGCCGTCCTCCGCGATTTGGATTTTAACATCGCCAATTGGCTTCCCGACGGTTCCGAATCGATAGTCGAACGGGGTGTTCACACAGACTGCAGCTGTCGTTTCTGTTAAGCCATAGCCCTCTAGGATTAAGAGGCCGGCTGCGTGAAAGAACTCGGCGATTTCTCGGCTGAGTGGTGCGCCACCGCAAACGGCAAATCTAAGTCGGCCCCCCAGCCGTTCTTGAATCGAATCAAAGACAAGCTTTCTTGCGCCGGCGTACTGGATGGCGGTCTCCAGCGGAATCGCACGCTTTTCCTGTTTGCATAGGCTCACAGCGCGGCCCACCGCCAAAGCCCAATCAAAGACCTTTCGACGCATCGGAGAAATTTCGGCTTGTGACAAAATGCCGGCGTGAATTTTTTCGAAGACCCGAGGAACTGCGACGATAATCGTGGGCCGAATTTCTTGAAAGTCAGCTTTTAAACGATCAAAAGAAACCGCAAAGCCCATCGTAAATCCAAGCAGCGCATGCCCCCAAATCTCGATCCGACCGAGGACGTGGGCAAACGGCAGAAAAGTCAGTGTCACATCATTGCTGCTGACGCCAAGAAGTGGAAATGCTTCCGCAACTTCACTTAAAACTTGGGCATGAGTATGGACGACGCCTTTGGGGCGGCCGGTGGTTCCCGAAGTGTAAATGATTGTAGCAACATCCTCGATTCTTACTTCATCAACTGCCAATTCAAAGAGCGTCGGAGACGCCTTCAATGCCTGACTGCCTTTCACTTGCAGTTCATCAAGCAATGTCGTTGCCGTGAGAGTCATACCAGAGGTGGGAATCTCGGAAGCCGGCGCGGATTCAATCAACACGACTTTTTCGGGTCGACGCAACTTTGAGTCGCGGCTAAAGACGGCAGTCAGTTTACGAAGGACGGTGAGGTCTTCAACGAACAAGATTTTTGCGTGGGAATCGTGAAGAATAAAACTGACATCGTCTTGTGTCGAGCTTGGGTAGATGGGAACAGTGATCGCACCAAGACCTAAAATAGCGAGATCTAAAGCGGCCCATTCAAGACGGGTGTTTGCAAGAATTGCGACTTTGTCGCCCTTGCGCACGCCGTGCGCCTGAAGTCCGGCAGCCAGCGAGTCGACCAGTTGTCGATACTCGGTCCAATTGAGTTCCAACCAATTGATAGCGCGCCCTGTTGCCTGCGGAAAGCGGACCGCGGTTTTATTTGGATGCCTCTTGGCTGTTTCGATAAAGCGCTGAACAATCGTGTCTGCCATATGACAAGGTCATCGCAGACTCCGAGAGGAAAGTCACGAGAACGGGAGTCTAGCGGCCCGCTGGGCGGGGACCTGATAGATTTGCACGGGGAATCAATGTGATTCGACGAGTCGTGTTTTCTGCAATACGAACTTTGACTTCATCAGTGGCCCGTGTGGCAGGGTCGAAAACTCGTACCGTAACATCTTGATCTGCAGGAACTTCGAACCCACTAACCGGTCCGCGTGTCGCAATGACTTTGCCATCGACGGAGATCTCGCCATTTCCCATCACGGTGATATCGAGATACGCTTTGCGATCGGCCTTCAAGTTGACAGAGAGTGAGCGGCCCTGCTGAACAATCAGGCGATCTGATGCGGTCTTGTAGCCATTCATTCTCAATGTCCATTCGACTTCGTCACCATCTTTAACAGCGATCGTCGTCGGAGTAACTTCGCCAGTCGATTTGCCGTTCAGCAAGATTTCCGCTCCCGGCGGATTTGAGTTGATTGGCAACATAACTTTAGCTGGCTTCACCGAAGGCAATTCCACTTTCGCAAGACCCGGTAAGGTCGTCTCTTGCGGCGGAATTAAGCCTGCGTCGCGCATTATTTTAGACACTAAGCTGCTGGCTTTTTCTGGATTTGCAAAATACCAAATCCCCCCACCGGCCAAAACACCGATGACTAAAAGGACCGAGAAAAGCGAGGCGTAACTCGAGCTTTGGCGATGGAACGAGCTGTTTTCTAACCGAGAGCGTGTTCCGCCTCCGGCGTATGTTCCGGCGTGGGTTAAGTTTCCACCGCCGCCGATGCCGGTCATTCCCGCGGGCGCTGCTCCTTGGCCGACGTTCGCATAGGGGTTTGGACCGCGCTTAGGGCCTTCTAGTTTTAAGCCCCCCGACTCTGCAGGTTTGTTACCGGCATCACCGAGCTCTCGCGCTTCGATCATATTGAGGCGGCCTTGTTCTCGCACTTCAAACGGCGAGGATTGAGCACTATTCTCGCCACGATCATCGCGACGTGGTCGATTATCATGTCGCTTTTCGAATCCGCGGTCATGATTTGGATCTGGGCGAGTAATGCTTTTTTGAGTCGCTGCAAGTGAATTTTGCGAATGCTCATCCATCATCGGCGCCGGCGTGCGCCGCTTCGGACGAATGAGTTGAGAGAAATCCAATTTTGCATAATCAAGCAGCTTGCGATGTGTATCTTCAATCTCTTTCGCAAACAAAGTTTTTAAGAACTTCGCGAAATCCTGCTTCGAAAAATCGGGATACTTGAGGTTCAAGAAACGGTGCAGATCCCGATGAAGGTCTTCTGCATTTCGGTAGCGGAGGTTGCGGTCTTTTGCCAGCGATTTAGAAACAATTTTTTCGAGCTCTGGAGGAATGTTGGCATTCAGTTTACGAAGCGGCTGGATATTGCATTCTTTAATTTTGCGAAGGATTTCGATTTCGTTTTTGCCGACGAAAAGACGATCGTTGGCAAGAAGTTCCCACATTATGATCCCAAGAGAGAAGACATCTGTTCGTTGATCGACCTCTTGAGCGTCTGCTTGTTCCGGTGACATATACCCGAACTTACCCTTGAGGGTTCCCGCGCGGGTGGATTCGATTTGTGTTTCAGCTTTCGCAATACCAAAGTCGACGACTTTGATTTCGCCCTCGAAACTTATCATCACGTTGTGGGGCGACATATCGCGATGGATGATGTTCAAAGGTTTCGCGGTCGCCGGGTTCAAACACCGATGAGCATGGTCAAGCCCGGCCGCGATTTCTTTTACGCAATAAACAATGTGCTCAATGCCCAACGAACTATTCGCAGTTTTAACTTTGTTCAGAATTTGTTTGAGGTTTCGCCCGTTGACGAAATCCATCACGATGAAGAATTGGTTTTTCTCCATACCGAATTCCGTGATCGTAACGATGTTTGAGTGTTGCAAGTTGATCGCGATCGAAGCTTCGTCTTTGAACATGTCGACGAATTCAACCTGCTCTGAAAACTGTGGTAGGATGCGTTTAACGGCAACGAATTTTCCGACGCCGCCGGCGCCGATGCTTCGTGCAAGATAAACTTCTGCCATACCGCCCATGGCAAGCTTCTCAAGAAGCACGTACTTACCAAAGGTTTCGAGTTTCATGATATCCACGTCTATTCATCGGTAATCGCCGGTAACCCCTTGAGAATTCAGCCGACGCGTCCAGAGAATCAGGACCGTTACTAGACTAGACGTGTGATTCTGAGCTAGACCACAGCCTTAGCCAGATAGAAAATGAGACGTTTTCTAATAAGTCCAGCGGGGGCGCTATGCTTTGGATCGGGCTCACAGGTGGTATTGCCTCGGGCAAAAGTACAGTCGCCAAATACCTTGCCGAGCTCGGCTATTGCGTCATCAGTGCCGATCAACTCGCGCACCAGGCAATGCTCCCGGGTTCGGCGGGTGCAGCAAAAATTCTTTCTAGGTTTGGCCCGAGCGTTTTCTTGCCCGATGGAACAGTAGATCGTGCAAAACTTGGGAAGATTGTCTTCGAGGACTCTACTGGCCGAAGTAAACTTGATCTAGAGGCAATCCTTCATCCCGAAGTTAGATTGCAAGCAGCAAAAGAAAAAGAGCGATGCCGGCAATCGGGCCGGCAATTGGCTTTCTACGAGATTCCACTTTTATTCGAAAAAAAATTGGAATCTCAGTTCGATAAGATCGTTTGCATCGCGGTTGACCCTCAGTTGCAAATTCAACGTCTGATGAGTCGATCAAAACTCGATCGGCCATCGGCCGCGGCAAGAATTCAGTCGCAGTATCCTCAGGATGTAAAAGTAAAGGGCTCTGACGAGGTTATTTGGAACAATGGTTCGTTGGAAGAATTGAAAAACCTGACATCGGCTGTTGTTAAAAGACTTCACCAGCCGTAGGTGACGCCAATCGTAGAAATGGCAGTTAGTTTCTCGGTACTAAAAGTGCTTTCAAGATCTAATCGAATGCTGAACGGATCTTCGATCGTCCATTCGAGCCCCCCGCCGATACGTGCCTGCCAATTTGCCAGCTTTAAAAAAGTAACGAGCTGTTGAGCGGGCACGATACGAATGCCTAAGCCGTATTTATAGAACCAACGCATTCGACTATCGTCGAGAAAATGAAATCGAGCCGCGTGTAGGATTCCGACACCTTCGTTCAAAAGGTCAGCACCGATTTCGAGTCTTTGTGAATTTCGAAACGGAAATCTATATTGAAAGCCAAAATCCGAGCCCAGCGTATCAGCCTGATTAAAATCCAGCAGCAAGCCGCCGCGGACCAACAGGCCTTGTCGATACTGATAAAAATAGTCGGACTCCCTAGCGGTCTCTTGGATCGGTGGAGGCTCGGTGAGTTCCACTTGTCGGGCGCGGTCGATTTCCTCTGGCGTCGCTGGAGGAGATTTATCGGTTGATTCTGTGAGGTCGGGTGATGGGGGGGGAGTTGCCGCCACTGAGACAGAAGTCATCGACACCGAAGTTACCGCAAGAAAAATCAGCATGAGCGAAAGCCAGATTCTCGAAAGAGGCATAGCCAAGACTAGGGCGGGCTCCTGGCGATATCAAACTGAATAGCGGTTTGCTCTATCGAAGGGGAAGTTCAAGCCCGACAAAGGTCTAAAGCTTGGACCAAATTCGCACTGCTTAGCGTGTTCAAGAGTGAGCTTTGATCTGTTTTTTCTTAGACTAATTCGGTCATCAAAGATGAGGAGTTTTAATGAGATCGCGTTTTGTAACGGCAGCGGTGCTGAGCATTTTGAATGGAATTTTAATTTCCTCCACCGGCTCGGCTGCCGCTGGAGATGTGAAAGACTATTCTATTCATCAGCACGGCATGAGTATTCGAGCTATGGGAATGGGCGGAGCGTTCACTGCTGCCGTCGATGATTTCAGCGCGATCTTTTACAACCCTGCCTATTTGGCGCGGATGGAAGAAAGTGACACGAATCTTTCGCTTCTGCACGCAGGGTTGGACGAAAAGTTCCCCAGTTTCTTCGGTGACCTTAATTCGCTTTCGAATTCGAGCGACATCACGCAGGTTATCGATTTTCTAGGAAAGAACTCTGGGAATCATTACTCAGCTCGCCTCGGGCTTTTGAATGCGTATTTCGCTCGGCCAGGCTGGGCTCTGGCGGTGCTGCCGGTCGATTTCTCGCTAGAAATGCGGGTTGGCCAGTCGGTCGGTCCGCAGCTTCAATTGATTGCAAGACAAGACTCGACGATTGCCTACGCAAAAGCATGGAACGGCAAACTTGAATCAGGAAAACTTTCCTTCGGAGCGACAGCGAAAGCGATTTATCGCGGCTATTTCAACAAATCGCTCAACGCAGTAGATGTCGCATTTTCGGACAACGTCTTAGGGCCTGAAGACGCGGCCGAAGGACTAACCGTCGATGGGGATTTTGGCGTCTTATATTCGCCAGACGTTTCTAGTCACCCCATTTTCAGCAACGCCGCGCCCACATTTGGCATGACCGTTAGAAATATTTTGGATTACGGATTTACGACCAACCTCCACTTGATTGACCCGAATTCTGGCGTTCCAGATAAGCTTCAGCGGCGACTGGATTTTGGATCCGCCTTTGATCTTCCAGACTGGTGGGTCTGGCGATCGCGCTTGGCCGTCGATGTCCGCGATGTGCTTCACGAAAATTGGACCTTCGCCAAAGGCCTGCACATGGGGGCGGAATTCTTGTGGAAGCTAGGGGCGGGCTTTCAAGGCGCGTGGCGCGCTGGAGTAAGTCAGGGCTACTTTACTGCTGGATTCACCGGTGATTTGGCAATCTTCCGATTGGATCTCGTGACCTACGCACAAGAAGTTGGAACGAGCGACAGTCCGAAAGCAAGCCGCATCTTGATGGCCAAGATGTCGGCAGATTTTTAAAATCAACGAACTTAATTGATAGAATTGCAAGCACGGTCAACGGGTTGAGGGTTTAAACCTCTGCATATTGTGGGTCCGATGTTTCGGCCGCTTGTTTTGGCGGCCGTAATTTTTTCGGCGAGCGCAAAATAAAGTGGAGTCAAGCCGCGTTCAATTTGATTGATCACGATCTTTGGCTTTCCGGGGTTCCCATTTGAATAACCTTTCTCGCAGAGTTCTTCGTCGAACATTTGTTCTGCATCAGCGTTTTCGTGAAGAACCCGATAGAGGCCCGCCAGCATCCCGGTGCGATCTTCGCCAGCTGTGCAGTGGAAAAAAATCGTCTTCCCATCTGCCACCGCTTTCGACAGGATCAATAAAGCGTCGACGGTTTGGAGGCAGGCTACTCCGAGATCGAGATCCTTCCACGCCATCGGAACATGATGCACGTCGCTTTCCTCGAATCCGGTCGACAGAAGCGCACTGATTTCTTTCGCGACCTCACCCCTGGTGTCGGATTTGAATATGAGCACGGCGTCAACGCCGTGCTCGCGCAGGACGGCCGATGCATTGCCGGGCTGAGCGCCACGAAGAAGTGTTTCGGTGCCGCCAACTTGCGAGAAATTTTTTACTGGCAATGCTTCACAGATCGAGACAATTGAAAAACAGAGGAAGAAGAGAATCGGTTTGGCACCGGCAGATTTTGAAAACATAAACCCCTCTTGGTTGAGAAGAGGGGTTAGTCTTGATGCTCGCAAGAGGGAAGCTGATTCACCTCAAGTTAATATTTATGAAATGTATATCGGGAACCTAGTTGTTCGCCTGGAGCAGAGCCAATAGCTGCTCGCCAATTGTTTGCGCGTTTCCGGCACCCGCCGCTATAGCTTGGTTTAGATTGCTGCAGATCTCATTGTTTTCGAATGAGGACCCGGCATTGCAGTAGGCCGTTTGCGCGGTGATCGCAATATTTCCAATATTCTCTTTATCGGCCGGCGATCCGCTTCCAACGATGGTCGTAATCGCGTTTGAGATTTGCGATGGATCAAACGAAGGATCCAGTGGATTCGCATTGGCCGGAATGCTCCCGAGTCCCGCAGTTGTGATAAATGTTGCAAGCTTTGACATGGTCACCAGCCTCAACATCGAACGCACTCCTGACTTTGTGCAGTTAGATACAGCGTTGTCGACCGAATGTGTTGCAGCGTTGTTGGTGAAGACGAGATAAGCCATGACAGTCGCCATCGGATCTTGACCGCTGCCGTTGTCATCTTTGAGGCGTTGAAACGCATTTGCCATTCGTGTGCCCGTAAATCCCTGCGCAATGTAGTTGGCGGAACAACGAATCAGATAGGCCTTTTCTGTTTCTAACCCATCAACGAGCGCGACGCATCGGTCGGCGTCTGCCGCGACTTTCGCGGTATCAATGCAGTCCTGGGCAGCGGCGAGCTGACGATCCTCGGCGGTTTCGCACGACGTAAGTAAAAGAGCCGCGGAGAGAGCAGCCGTCGCGACAAGGAAAGTGTGTTTCATATTTAAGTCCTCTCGATGATGAATTCCAAACCACTATTGTAACCTAAACCGCGCTTGCGAGAAAAACCGTAAGAAACTGAACAAACACTTTGCGGACCTAAGTCCGGTAACGGCCCATTTCCGAGTTGTTAGCTAGACCCGGTTCATCGGCCAGCAATTGGACCAGTTCATATCGATCCGTCTCGATACGAAACGACGAAATGTCGATAGGACAGGATGAGATCAGGAGTAAAAATGACGGCTGAGAAGTTTCAAATACAGGAGTGTCATAAGTGGCGAGCGTGTAGGTTGGAGTGCTTGAGAGCCATTTTTATAGCATTGCTGTTTTTCTCGCACGCTGCCAATGCTGGCTCTTTCAACGGCGAAATTGACGAGTTCTACACGGGCGTTCGCATGCTTGGAATGGGTGGCACCTATGTGAACTCAGTGAACGACGAAACTTCGATCCTTACGAACCCGGCGGGCCTTGGTAAACTTCGCGATTATACGGTCACTATCGTAGATCCGGAATTGCACGGCGGATTTACGAACACGGAAATAGTGAATGTTTCTAATTTCACAAATGCCCTATCGGTTCAAGGTCTCTTGGATTTGTTGAATCAAGCGCGGGGAAAAAACTGGCACTCGAAGGCTCAACTTTTTCCCTCTTTCGTTGCGCCAAACTTTGGCATCGGTGTCTTGGGGAAATATCAGTACAATGCCTCGGTCAATGAGGCGGGAACGAATTTCCGTTTGGATTATGTCAATGATTGGGCCCTAGCACTCGGTTACAATTTCCGAATGTGGGGCGGTATTCTTAAAGTCGGCGTTACTGGGCGATTGGTAAATCGAACAGAAATTCATAGCGACATAGATCCTGCCTCAACAGGGCTTACTGCCGGCGCACTTGCCAATGAGGGAATTGGAATTGGCGCAGACGCAGGACTGATCTTGACCGCGCCGGTTGCCGCATTGCCAGCCCTTGGTGTAGCAGTCCGAGATGTCGGCAATACTTCCTATGCGCTGCGAGAAGGAATGCTCAACGCAACCGCCGGTCGGCCGGTAGATACAGAGCAAACGGTAGACGTTGCTCTCAGCTTTCAGCCCATTCTTGGCAATCGAGTTCGGTCGACCATTGCTTTTGAATATCACGGAATTACGACTCCGCTCGTCGAATCCCAGGAAGATATAATCAAGCGCTCGCACATAGGAGCTGAGCTGAACTTTGCCGACTTTGCTTTTTTGCGCGCAGGCGCGAACCAAGGTTACTGGACTGCGGGCTTAGAGTTCGCCACTGAAAAATTTCAATTGCAGATGGCTTCTTACGGAGAAGAAATCGGCAACCCCAGTGCAAAAAAAGAGGACCGCCGCTGGGTCGGAAAATTTGCAATCCGATTCTAAGCCATGGCCGTTTGTCGAGGTTGGAAGCGTGTCAAATCATTGGCTCTCGCTGGTTTGAATATCAAGCTATGATGTAAAGATGCGGATCTTCCTTCGCGCGCGGAAAAACAGAATCTTTTTGTTTTCGCTTTCAGCGATCCTGATGTTGGTCAGCTGTTCTCAAAATGCCCTTTTAGAAAGCGCGAAGCGCGACACGGACGCCGCACTTTTATTCGAAGCGAAAAAGAAAATGAACAGTTCTCTTTGGACTGACGCGATCACGATGATCGGTCGAATGTCGGCTGCGGGACAAGCAGAGCGGGCGACGAAAGTGACTTTGGCTTCGGCTTATGCTGGTCGGTGTGGTCTTGATTTGATTCGCTTAGCGGACCAAATTTCGAATTCTGCCGGTACTAACTTTTTTTCTTTACTTGGCAGCTCTATGCGCGCAGCAACGGCTCCCTCCGTTACAGACTGTATCGCTGCTGAAACTACGTTGCTAGCGATCTCAAGCGACCCAACAGCTTTGACAGCGGACGAAAATATGATGCTTTCGTTCATAGGATTTTCGAAGATCGGTGCGATTCTCGCTGCCTACGCGGATCTCGATGATGACGGCTCGGCCGACGCGGGATTTGATGCCTGCGACACGGCTGATATTCCTGAAGCTATGGTGCGGCAGTTCGGAACCGGTATCACGTTAGCCATAGCCTCCTTGAACGCCTCGGGATCGTCGATCGCGTCAGACCTAGGAACCGCTGTCACAACCGCTTGTACGACACTTGCCGGGGTGAATCCTGCGTACGACTTCTGCGCGATCACGGATCCCGCCGATTTCACCGCTGATCAAATCAAGGCTCTTGGTGGGCTGATACATTCAACCGATAATCCCGGCGTGGGAACATGTGCGGGCGATCTCGCGACTTGCGTGTGCCCATGATGATGGCCCATTCGCATACTTTTAGAAATTTCGTTCTCGCACTTTTATTTTTGTTCACAGTTTCATCTGAATCGAACGCGGCTGAGCTTCACCAAACGTGGTCGTCCGTTCGGGCGATGGGAATGGGCGGGGCTTACACGGCGGTTGTAGATGATGGCGACGCCCTTTTCTACAACCCGGCCGCTTTATCGAAAGTGTCTGGAGTCGAGTGGACCATCATGGACCCGCGAATTGGTGTGAATGGACCGCAAGCTCTAGAGGTCGCTGCAATCGCGTCCTCCGGATCGACACTCGCGGACACGCTGACGGACCTGTACGGAAAGG
Organism: Deltaproteobacteria bacterium; assembly: GCA_017302795.1. Taxonomy (GTDB): domain Bacteria; phylum Bdellovibrionota; class Bdellovibrionia; order Bdellovibrionales; family JAMPXM01. Next base: position 257,838 of record JAFLCB010000003.1, read on the forward strand.
CGATCTGGGTCGGAGGGGGAGGCAAAACGTCGTTCGTAATGCCCAACTTCGGATTCGCAGCATTTAGTAACGGCGATGTTGGCGTCAATCTGCAAAATCCTGCGTTTCCAGAACTCAATCTCAATTATGTTTTCGACTATGGAATTGCACTTGGCGGTGCCATTGATTTTATTCCGAACGTTTGGTCCATAGGTTTGGTCGCGAAACGGTTGAACCGCACGGGCACGAATCTGCCGGTTGGGCCTTCGGTCCTAGCGTCTTTGGATATTGAATCAATCAAAGATCAGCTGAAAAACCGAGGAACCGGTTACGGTTTAGACATTGGTACGATGCTTACGATTCCATCGCCAATTCAGCCAACTCTTTCTTTTTCTATTCGAAACTTTGGCTACACGTCGTTCACTTTCGAAGAAGGTGTCCAGGCGCCGCCGCGTTCAGAACCAGACATGACCCTAGGAGGTTCGCTGACGTTCGATACACCGGTCTTCAACATCACAACTGCGATGGACTATCGGTTCTTAGATCGAGCCGATATTCAGATGGGAAAAAAGCTTCATCTTGGTGTGGAGTTTGATTTGCCTCTCCTGCAGCTGCGGGCGGGTTTGAACCAAGGGTATTACACAGCAGGAGCAACCTTTGATATGGGCGTTTTGGCGCTCGATGCTGCGACCTATGGCGTTGAGTTGGGTGAATATCCGGGCCAACTGGAAGATCGCCGCTATGTTGTGCAAATGACCTTGCAGATTGGCTTGGATCTCGGACTTTTCGGTGGAAGTTCGTCGGGTGGTTCTGGTTCGAGTGGCGGCAGTGCCAACCGCCGAAAACTGAAGCAACGCCGCTAGGCGAGTCTTGCTTGCCTTTAAGTCATCGATAAAACTTAGCCACATGGCGATTCACGACACATCTTCTGGTCTGACGGTTGTCCGCGTTCAAAGCGGCTTGGATCGGCGTGAACTGCTTGAAAAATTTGATGGACGGTCTGCGACTTGGGTTGTGAGCGATGTTCGAAGCAAGCTTGCGATCCAGCGGCGACTGCTTGAACAAAATGGATTTGCCAGTGGACCTTCTGTTTTGCGAGCCAGCGAAGTTTGGACGCAGTTTCTAAGAAGATTGAAGCCCGACCTTCAAATTGTGTCGCGCGAACTTGCTCTTGCTAGTATCGCCGAACTTTTATCGAAGCGGCCAGAGCCGTGGCTACAGTCTCCGGGTGCCGCGAAAACTGCATTTGAATATGTTCGCCAACTTCTACCGCTCTTGGCCTCGGCCTCGAGCGACAAAACAATGGTAACCCTCGTCACAGATTGGTTTTCTCAGGAAGAACAGTCAGCGTCTAAATCTCGTTGGAAAATTTGGTTCGATGTTGCAGAAGAGGTCTGGACTGGATTGCTGGCCCAGAACATTTGTGCCGCAAGCTGGGTCGCGGGAATTCTGGTGGCGAGTCGAGATCAATTGAGCGAGCTCTCAGATAGAAACTATGTGATTGATCTCGGCGCAGAGCTCAGTCACGTAGAAGCCGAGTTGCTGCTGACGATCGCGCGGCATCGTCATGTAACTGTTTTGCGGCCAACACCGAAATGGGAATCCGACTACCCGGAAGGACGCCTCGCTGCAGATTGGTTGGCTAAAAATGCGGAAAGTCGCGGAATCCATTACCAAGCGCTCGATGCTTCTTCAACCGGTTCGGCGGGAAATGTTGAACAAGTAACTTTGTTTTACAAGCGACTTCCGTCCGCGTCGGCCGAAATCAAAGAAGCAGTGGCGCGCGTTCGCATTTGGCTCGAAAGCGGTATATCGGAAACGCAAATCGCAATCGTCGCCCCTGATCTAGAGCCTTATTGGCCGGTGCTGTCTATTCACTTGGAAGTAGAAGGTATTTCCAGCAGTAAAGCTGTGGTATCTGCGCTGCATTCGTTTCCGGATATGATGAAATGGTTGGCGCGACTTCGCGTGCGCAGCGGAATTCCTGATTCCAGAGATCTTGAGATGGATGTATTTGGCGATCTTCAACCGTCCATGACCTTTTCCGGATTTCGAGAAATCTTTTCTCGAGTGTATGAAGTTGAAGATTTAGATCTTTCTCCCGATGTCTTAAGATATTTTCAAACTGAATTTAGCGACACCGGACGGTGGCAAGATGAATCTATCGACCGAGATCAGTTTTTAGTGCGGGCGGTTTCTTTGTTGCGAATTTCGGAAGAAAATACGCACGCTATTCGCGCTTTAAAAGCGGTCTTAGAGGAATGCCCGCCGGATTTGAAATTTAAAACGCCGCAATGGGTGAAGTATCTTTCCGAGGCGATCTCTAAAGTTGAGGTGCAAGTTATTCCTGCCGACCCTCGAGGAATCTGGTGTTTGAATCTCGGGTCTTTAGAAGGAGTAGAGTGTACCCATCTGGTTGTGATGGGGCTTCATGAAGGAGCACTTAGATCGCAGCACGGCACCGCAGTTCAAACTACCGATCTGCGCGGGATAGAACGCGATTTGGGCTTTGTGATCGACGGAGAGGATCGCAAACGAACAGAGTTCGAGGCTCGCTGGATTTTATCCCAACCGAGAATTGCAACGCACTTGCTATTTTCCGACACAGACTTAAATGGAACAGTACAAACGCCATCATGGACCTGGATCTCTGGCGCTTGGGCGGCAGAGAAAAAAACGCCGGAAATTGAAGTACCAATAGTAACTCGGTTCGACCAACAAATGTCGCGACCATTCGATTCACTCGGCTCAGAAGTTCAGCGATCGCGATTGCGATTTGAGCGGGGCGAGACTGGAGTGGTCGAAATGAAATCGTTCGCGGCGGATCTTGTAAAAAGCCTCTCGGCGACAACGATCGATCAAGTCTCAAAATGTCCGCTGCAGTTCGCATTTCGTCGTATCCTCGGCCCCCGCGATCAAGGCGAACTCGATCTCGACGCCGATTCAAGTCGCCAGGGCAGATTGCAACATAAGGTTTTTGAATACCTTGGCGGTGCGCAGTGGGCTGCGATGTCGGATTCTGAAATCGATCAGATCGTCGAAAGAGCCAAGCTGGACGTCGAAACCACAGACAAAAAGCCTCTCGTTCGATCGCCTCAAGCCTGGGCGTCACTTCGCCGTCGGATCGCGAAAGTGGCGAGATGGGTGCTTGAGTTCGAGCGAGATCAGCGGAAGAAGTTTCCTGATTTGAAAACGATTGGCTGCGAAGTGTCCTTCGAAGGGAGAATTGGAACCCGCCGAGCGGAAATACGCGGCCAAATCGATCGAGTGGACAGTCGAGCAGACGGCCGCACGGTCATCGTCGATTATAAAAATCGTTCCTACACACAAAACTTCGGACAATGGTCGAAGAAAAACTTTTGGCAGCCACTCGTGTACGCTTACGCGCTAGAAAATGGTTGGACGAAGCTTGCTCCCGGCCAGCTAGCGGCAGTTTTTATCTACGACATTTCCCAGCGCGAGCGAGGGACGGGGCTTAGGCTGCGGGAAGGAAACGAGGATTTTTTTGAATTCACTTCGCGCAGTAAGGGACAGACAAGAAGTGATGTTGATCAAGCGCTTGGTGATTTGATCGATCAAGTTGATAAAGTCGTCGAGGTTTTGAAATCCGGCAATTTCCGTCCCGAACCGTCAGACCCAAAAGAATGTGAACGATGCCAATGGGCGCATGCCTGTCGTGCACCACATTTGGAGCTAGCAACATGAGCGAACACGATCTTCACCAAAGCCCGATCGGCAATTCGCTTTGGCGTGCAGGTGCTGGAGCAGGGAAAACCTATAATCTTGTCGAGCGAGTTCTTCGCATCGAACATGAGTGGCGTAAGAAACCAGAAAACCAAGGCCGATCGCCGCGCTTGGTGGTCACTACTTTCACGCGAATGGCAACCCAGGAACTGCGAATGCGGTTAATGGAGGCAGCATTGAAGTCAGACCGACAGGTCGAGCTGATTCCGTTTGTGACTTCAAGAAGCCAGCTCTTCGTTACAACCATGCACGGCGTGATGGATTCGTTTCTTCGAACTTTCGGTTCTGAAATCGGACTCGAGCCAGGTTATCGTGTCGCGAGTCCCGACGAACTAGATACTTTGATTCGCAGAGTTGGGAAGCGAGTGTTTTTCCCAGACAATGTCGGTGCCGATGTTGCGGACGCAGATCCTAGTATTGACATCATTCTTGGCGAATTTAGCTTTTCTGCAGCACTTTCGTTAATGAACCGTATTTCGAAAACCAGAAGAGAGTTTCAATTCTCAGATCGGCCGGCACGACCCGCAGAAAAAGTGGATTTCGAGCTCGCCTTGAGGCGCTGCTTGGCAGAACGGGCTCAGGCAATTTCGGAACTGATTAACGAAATTGAGGAAAAGCAGCCTTCCGATAAGTGGAATGATTTCTTGGATTGGTTAAATCGGGGACTGTCGATCTTGCGCTTGCCATCGGCAGGAAGTTTCACCGAGCAATTGAATGCACTCTTAGAGTGGAACGAATCTGCACCAAAATTCCAAAACGCACGGGCTAATAAAATTGAGTTCCTCGCCGGTGAAAAGTGGAAAGATCCGATAAAATTTCTCAATCAAGAAGTCGAAAATGCGATTCAAGACCTCGCAGCGATCGAAAAGTTTGTCTCTTTGAACCTTTCGTTGTCGGCTGTCGAGGCTCGCTTCACCGAAGAAATTCGCAGCGAAAAATTTCGCAGCGGACTGATCGAACTGGAGGATTTAGAACTGCTTTCAATCGAGCTCATTCAAAAGTCTCCGCAGTCAGCGCGGTCGTTTGCGGATTCTTGGGATCATTGGTTGATTGATGAGTTCCAAGACACATCACCAAGACAAGTCCAATTGATCGAAGCCCTTTCGTCGGGAAAGCCGCAGTTCATAGTCGGCGATCCGCAGCAGAGTATTTATCTTTTTCGCGGTGCCCGTCCGGGAGTTTTTTCTGAACGCGAAGCTATGGCACTTGCACGCGGAGACGAGCGAACCGAATTGATGGGAAACCGTCGCTCAAGTCCCGGCGTGATGAAATTCTTGAATTACACCGTGCAGCGACTCGAAGGAGAATTTCAAGAAATGACTTCGGTTCGCGCGACGCAGGACCGAAATGGTCGAAAGCCAGGTTCCATTGAAAGTCCATTGGGAGCGGCTTCTGTGCTATTGCTTCCGCCTGCAACAATGGCGAACGCAAAAGGCGAGCAGAAACCTCTGAAGGTTGACGAGCTCCGCCGCCTAGAAGCGGCTCGCTTGGCTAAAGCAGCCAAACAGCTACTCGCAAGTGGAGCTTCACCGGCTTCTATCGCGGTACTTGGAAGATCGAATCGCGAATTGACTGTTGTAGCCAGAGAATTTGCGAAAGCCGGACTGCAGTTTCAAATTCACACCGCCGGAGCCTATTCAGATCGACTCGAAACTGCTGACCTTTGCGCTTTGCTTGGATTTCTTTCTAACCCCCATGATGATGAAAATCTCATACACCTTGCTCGCACGGCATGGTTTCCGATCGAAGAAGAAACTTTAGCTCTTGGATATCGACGGGACAATTCTCTCTGGAACACGATTGAGAGCGCGACACTTTCTGACGAAGAAGACGTGATGGTTCAGGCACTTCGCGCTGCTCTTCAGGCAGTTCGAGAGCGCGGTGTTGTTCAGGCATTTCGCGAGACGCTTAGCAGTTGTGATTTCTTTTCTTGGTGCGGAGTTTTAGATCCCAGCGGTCGGCGCGAAGCGAATGTTTTGAAATTCATTTCAAAATTATCGGTTGCAGAGCGGCAAGCCGGCTTCTTGCCTCGAAAATTCTGTGACGAGGTTATGGGAGGGGGCGACCGTGGAGGAGAATCGGAATCAAATGATAGGGACGCCGTTGCGGCAATTAAACCTGATCGAATTCATTTGATGACGATTCACGTTTCAAAGGGCCTTGAGTTCGATCACGTCTTTTTACCTTTTTTATCTGACTCGGCAAAAAAATCCTCAAGCCGCGATTCGAAATTTGTATTTCACGAAGTCGACCGAGTGTGGACAGCCGCTGTTTCGGTGGATGATGAGGGTGGATATTCTGCTGGTCCCATCATGCGTGATTGGTCGAACACAATGACGAAATGGAGCTTGGAGGAGCAGCGGCGACTCTTGTATGTGGCGGTAACGCGTGCTCGTGAATCACTACTCCTAACTGCGACGGTTGACGTGGAAGAGGAAGTAAGACCGGAAAGTTTTCTCGGGTTTCTTCGGTTTGATCTTTCGCCCGGAGATCACGGAAGCTACACGGTGCTGACGGAAGCAAATCTTTTGCCGCGTGCGGGTCAATCCGAAGTTGAGGCTCCTCCTGAGGTAGAACTTCGTTTGCCGTGGCTCCGCTCTCGTGAACCTGTCGAAAGCGCTAAGCTTATTTCGATGTCAGTCAGTCGCCTTCTCGAACTTGAATCGGAAGCCGCAAGGTCGCCTGGTAACCCTGCGCCATTGCGCGGGGAACAGTCGGCCGATGCCTTTAAAGCTTTGAAGATGGCCGACGCTGCGGCACGTGGAACCCGATTGCATCGTGTCTTTGAAATGGCGAAGTCAGATTCGAAAATGAACAGGGATCTGATGGCGCGAGAGATTGCGCGTTGGTTCCCGGAAAAGGATCAAGAAAATGCGAGCTCGGCTTTGCGCTGGGTCTTAGAACTAAAGGCACCCGACATCGCTTCGATTCTCGCCAGTGGCGAAGTCGAGTGGAGCTTTACTTACAAGTCGGAGATACCAAGTATCCTGCAAGAAAAACTGGGTGGGCCGACGGGACGGCTTGCGATTGAAGGGCAAATTGATCTTTGGGGGCGCGATAGCTCGGGGCAGCTGTGGGTGCTCGATTACAAAACAGGCAGTTCCCAATATGCCGATAAAGCACTTCGACAATTGGAATACTATGCGGCCGCGCTAGTTGCCGGTGGGATCGCAGAAAAGACGGAAACCATTCAGCTAGCGGCGCTGTTTCCCTTCTCTAAAGAAGTTTTCACTAAATCCACTAGCAACTAGATTCTAGTTTGCAGACGCGGATGTAAATTCAAGCACGCGCGATCCAAGAGGACCTGTGACGGTTAGCTTCATAGTCTGATTTTCGATAGCGCTCATGCCGACAGGAAACGAAAACATGTAAGGTGTATTCCACCGCGTATGAAATGGAAACAACGCTTGAAGTTCAGCAATAAGACGACGATCCTTTTTTGCTTGCCCGACGTACCGTCTGCCGCCGACATCAAGAAAAATTCGCCAGATCGATTTTTTGTCCGCCAAATTGTCATTGCGTCTTTCAGGTGTTGCAAAACTCACGAAGACCGCGGCTTCCGCACTATTTTCTTGCGTGGCCTTTTCTCGCTCGGTTGATACTTGCGCTGCGTCCCACTGGTAGTACTCGGCCTGGCGCTGAACCAAGGCCTCACGAACTGGAGTATTTAGAATTGTCGCCTTAAGCTCGAAGGTATTATAGAGGCCGGCGAACTCCGAATCGCCTGAAGAGTTTGCTTCGATGACTTCGACATGTGACTTAGGAACTCGAATGGATTCAGGGTCAGATGTTTTCAGCGGAGTTGATGCAGTTGATTCATTTATATTGGAAGTGCTCGTACAGGCTCCAGATCCAAGTGCCAAAGTGAGAGCAAAGAGGACGTCATAGCGAATCACTTTCCACCTCCAACGACTAAGCTAAGAAATGCATCGATGTCTGACATTGCACGCTCGCGGTCAAAATCATTTAGAACTTCATGATAAGACTTTTCATAAACAATCAGTTTTTTCTTTTCCGCGGCGATCCGAGGAAAGAACTCCTCGGTCGCTGGGCGACTGACAATTCGATCGTCACCAGCCGCGACAACGAGAGTGGGAATTTTGATTCGATCCGCCATTTGATTTACTTTTTCAAAACCTTCTAGCATTCCGAAGTACATTGCCGGAGAAATCTTATCGTGGCGCAGCGGATCTGACGGGTACTTTCTCCACAAAGCCTCGTCGTGGGTGAGGTGGTCATAGCGAATATCATTCGGCAAAGTGACCTGAGGGAGAAACTTCATCAAGGCTTTCGCAGCCATCTCTTTTAGGGCAGGAATCGGCATCGAAAGTCCAAGTGCCGGCGAACTTAAAACACAGGCCACGGCAGGTGCCGCTTCACCTTGATCCACGAGATAGCGTAAAGTGATTAGGCCTCCCATCGAGTGACCAAACATCACCAACGGAAGTTTCGAATTTTTTAATGGCCCCGATTTCAAGTACCGTACGAATCGATCGAGATCGCGACTATAGCGATGAAAGTCATCAATATATCCGCGGCGCCCTTCACTCCGCCCATGTCCGCGAAGATCCAAAGCGTAAATGTCCCAACCGCGTGGGACGAAATCGCGAGCGAAGTCGTTGTAGACTTCCGAATGTTCGGCAATTCCATGAGTTAAGACCAAAGTCGCGCGGGCCGAAGCGGATTGGTTCGTCCAAGATTGATAAAACAGCTCTTGGCCCTCACGCGTGTTTGTGTTCGCGGGAGATTCGCCATGAAAGTAGCCCTCAGTACGATTGATCATAGGTTTGATTGTCTGATCTCGACGTGGATGCGGTCAAGGTTGGCGACGAAGCTTGAATAGGCTACCGTCTTAAGTATGTCGAGATTTGCACTTCAAAAAGGTCGTGGTGATGCGTTGACCAGGCTTGTCGAGCTATCGGTGGCGATTTGCCTTGTGATTGTTGGTCACCTTACAGAGGCGGCTGCCCAAGAAGGTGGCGGAGCCGGAGAGGGCGGCTCGGAATTTTCACTTTTTATCGGCAGCATGCTACCCAACCAAATTGATGGAGTGACCGAGATTCTGCCTGTCTTTGGCGGCCGATACGGTATTCCAACATCTAGGATTGGCGTCGCCGAATTTGGTATCGGCAATACGCATGCTGAGGGTGTCGACTTCACAACATTTTCAGGGTCCCTTCGCGCGGACCTTCCCGCCATTGATCAATTCGTCGGTTTCGTCTACGGAGGCCTCGACATCAGCTATTTCCGCCCTGCGGGATCAGAAGATAGAAAAACAGATACAGGTCTTCACGTCGGAGCTGGACTTTCAGTTCATGCGAGCGACACCTTGTGGTTTCGCAGCGATCTTAAGTTCAACGCTTCTCCGGGGACCTCGCTTTCGCTATTATTCGGTATTGTATTTCAGTCGAACTAAATTTCGATAATCGTTCATTCATTTAATGACTTCTAAATGCCGGTAGCGCCGTGAACGTAGCCGAGACACCGAATTGGCTCCGCACCCGTTTTCATTCAGACGTGAGCTCGTATTCCAGCTGGTCAAGGACTTGTGAGTTTCTAAGACTGTGCGTAGGGTTTCACAGCGCTCGAGCGCAGAAATATTAGAGAGCGTTGCGCCACAGGTCAGATAGCCGTGGTGATGAAACAGATGACAAGTGGTCGTGTTTTTAAACTCCGCTAGCTGAGGCAAGTTCTGGCTTTCAAAGCCAACGAGTCCGTCGTTCCTGATTCCAAGCTTCCTCATCAGCAGATGAGAAAAAACGATTGGCCACGCGCATTTGCGCGAATGAAACTCCTCCGTGGCTATGATCAGAAGTCGTTTGGTGATGAGGCGACGATGCCAATCGGGAATTTCGGACCACTTGTTCTTCCAGAAGCTGCGTCTGGATCTTGTATTTAAACACTCGAGCGCTCGCCAGCGAAGTCCAAACGCGCGAGAAAGGTTTCGAGTCAAAAGATCGGCCACCCAAGACCCTTGGAGAGGTGTATTCGCAAGGATGGACAAGTGTATGCGCCCAATAATAGCGGGATGACTGGTCATCAATTCTAGAATATCCAGTCCACCTTTTGAGTGGCCGATTAAAATAAGTGGCCTGGGATCGTCGATAACTCGATCAATGATCTCCGTTGCAGCTGCGGCTGAAGTTGTAAGCATTGACGGCTGAAAAACTTCAAAGTCTGAGTTTGGAAATAGCAGTTGAAATGCTGGTTTCAATGCGTGCATGTAGTTCCCAATAAACCGAAGGGCGAAAAGCTCGCCGCCGATTCCGCCGATCGCGATGATTCGGTAGTGCAGCTGGCTGAAGGCAGCGCGCGGGGCAGCGGTTACTGCTGGATTTCGAACTTTAAGCAGCCATTGTTTCAATGCGCGAACGTAAAGGATGAACAGGGCCCAGGAAGTAAAAAGGACTGTAAAAAGTAAAGCCGCATATTGCTCGAGATTCACGTTGGCCCCAGTCATTGTGTCTTTGCTTCGTCCCGCACTGAAGGGTACCAATCTTCGTGCCAATCTATTAGGGTCCTGCCTATGGAAGTGAAGCAGAATATCGAATTCGTGATTGGGGTTGAAAACGTCGAATTCGGCTATGGCGAAGGCCTGGTTCTGAAAGGCGTGGATCTTCAGGTGAAGCTTGGGTCGATGGTATGCCTCGTCGGTCCCTCTGGCAGCGGTAAAACGACTCTTTTGAATGTTATGGGACTGCTTGAAAAACCACAAAAGGGCCGTTTAATTTTTTCCGGACATGATGTTGCGACACTGACGGAACGAGAGCTCGAGGTTTTGCGGTTAAGAGATCTTGGTTTCATTTTTCAAAGTTTTTTTCTGCTGCCGACGTTAACAGTTTTAGAAAACACGACTTATTTCCTGTCGTCGATTGGTCTGACGCGATCTGAATCGCGCGATCGCGGGGAAGAGGTTTTGAAGCAAGTCGGACTGATCGAGTTCAAAGACAAATTGCCTCGTGATCTTTCTGGTGGGCAAAGACAGAGAGTCGCCATCGCTCGCGCATTGGCGAAAAAACCTCGCGTTATCTTGGCTGATGAGCCGACAGCGAACCTAGATCGTGTAACATCGGACGCAATCGTAGCGGTCTTTCAAGAGCTGCGGCGAACTCAGAAAGTGAGTTTCGTATTTTCAACCCATGACACCCATCTTGTCAGCTATGCTCAAGAGGTTTACCGACTTGATAGCGGGAGACTTGAAAGTGGTCGTCTTCAGGCGCAGCCAGGGGCTTCGGTATGAAAATCATCTTTGACCCGAATGTCGTTAAAATTGCCTGGAGAAATTTGTTTCGCAATCGTCGCCGAACGGCTGCTAGCCTTTTGACAGTTGCATTCGGGGCTGCCGGAATTTTAATTTTTCAAGGCTTCAACGAAGGTATTTTCAGTTCGTATCGGGAAAACACCATCCGCGTTCGTTACGGACATGGTGAAGTGTTTCCGAAAGGTTACCGAGAAAAAAAATCGGAAGAGCCTTGGCGCGATTGGTTCGAAAATGGCGAGGCGATAGAAGCGACCTTGGCTAAAGTTCCCGGAGTTGTAACTGTCTTTCCGCGCGTCACCTTTTATGCCTTTATGACGAAGGGCGGAGTGACTCTTGCGGGACGCGGGGAAGGCGTGCTGGCAGAGCGTGAGGCTAAGTTTTTTTCTTCTCTCAACTTTGTTGAGGGGACCGACCTCGATAAAGCTCCTGACCCTTTGAGTGCAATCATACTGGGTAAAGGACTCGCGGCGTCCTTGAACGCGAAACCGGGCGACGTCATCACTGTTCTCGGCCAGACCGTCAACGGTCAGATGAACGGGCTTGAGCTTACGGTGAGCGGGATTTTTCACACCGGATCCAACGAATTTGACAGCACTTTTTTTCGGACCCAACTCGCATCCGCACAGTCGTTACTCGACACAAATCGCATAGAGAAATTCAGTCTTGAAACAACCGGCATTGACGCGTGGACTGAGGTAGATCGCAAAGTGGAGGCGGCGATTCCGTCTAGCGAGGCAAGGTCCTTTGATGATCTTGATGCGATCTATTACGGAAATGCGGTCAATTTTTTAAACTCTCAGTTCGCTTTCATTCGGATTATCATGCTTCTCATCGTCGCCTTAGGGATTTTCAACACGATTGCGACGGGACTCATCGAGCGCGCAGGGGAAGTGGGGGCACTTCGAGCCAACGGAGAATCGCGGGTTCGACTGTTTGCGATTCTACTTTTCGAAAGCGCTTTCTTGGGGCTTCTAGGCGGCGCCTTAGGCATTGCGCTGGCCCTCGCGATTCAGTACACGGTTCTAGCGAAAGGAGTCTTGATGCCTCCCGGGCCAGGGATCACGCGGACTTTTTTGATTTTTCTCGAAATACTTCCTTCGCACTACGTTCAGGCACTCGTTCTTCCAGCTCTTGCTACGATTGTCGCCAGCATTTTGCCGATCAATCGCTTGATCAAATCTTCGATTCCAAGTTTGTTGCGCCAAAACTTGTAAGATAGAATTACACGGGTACGGGCGCTCTCTTCGGGTCTAAGACCGAGTCCTGCGGACTGCCGGCAAGTAGATTTGGATAGTCGGTGTTCCAGTGAATGCCGCGCGATTCTTTTCGCATCCGTGCACAGCGAACCGTTAAATCTGCGACGGTTGCGATGTTTCGGAGCTCGATCGCGTCTGGATGAAGTTTTTCACGATGGTCCCGGGAAATTTCATCTAGAATTACTTTTAATCTCGCTTGTGCGGCGTTCAGCCGACGATCGGATCGCACTATCCCAACATAGTTCCACATCAGGCGGCGAATCTCATCCCACATGTGTGTGATGGCCACTTGTTCCTCGTCTTGATTTCTGTCTTTTGAAGATTCAAGGACCAGACTCCAAGCGCTTTTGGCCCCGGACATATTAGTAGGCGCGGTTTGCGCTAGCTTTTGAATGACGTCTGAGGCGGCGCGATCCGCGAACACCAAACATTCGAGCAGCGAGTTCGAAGCAAGACGGTTGGCTCCATGAAGTCCGGTGCATGCCGTTTCCCCTGCTGCGTAAAGACCATCTAAATCAGTTCTGCCGTTTTCATCCGTGACGACGCCGCCGCAAAGATAATGAGCAGCAGGTACGATGGGAATGGGTTGTTTCGTTAAATCAATTCCGAATTCTAAACACCGCTTGTAGATGACAGGAAAACGTTCGCGAAGGTATTCCGCGGGGCGATGTGAGATATCAAGGAACATGCATTCTGCGCCGGTTTTTTTCATCTCGGCGTCGATTGAACGGGCGACAATATCTCGCGGAGCTAGCGAACCCAAAGGGTGATAACGTTTTGCAAAAGCTTCGCCGGCTTGGTCGACGAGCTCTCCGCCTTCGCCGCGAATAGCTTCGGTGATCAAAAAGTTTCGCGCGTTGGGATGATAAAGGCAGGTCGGGTGGAACTGCATAAATTCGAGGTTTGCCACCCGGGCTCCTGCTCGCCAGGCCATGGCGATGCCGTCGCCCGTCGCACCAGACCAGTTGGATGTGTAGAGATAGGTTTTTCCCGCTCCACCTGCCGCAAGCATCGTGAAGCGCGAGAAAATGTCGAGGCTCTTCCATGTTGCGCGATCAAAAACGTGGGCCCCCGATATTCTGCCATCACCTTGAATCAGATCTACCGCGAAGTGATCCTCGTAAATTTCTATATTCGGGTTTTTTCGAACAATGGCGAGTAGACTTTCGTGAATATCTTGTCCGGTGTGATCCTGAACATGCAGGATTCGCCGGTGACTATGGCCGCCTTCGCGGGTGAGGTCGATTTTTCCTTCGGGGCCAGTGACATCAAACTTTACGCCCCAACCAATAATCTCGCGGATCACCGATGGTGCTGATTCTACCACCAGTCGCACAGCCGACTCTTTGCAGAGGCCGGCGCCAGCCACCAGTGTGTCTCGGATATGGGATTCGAAATTATCGTCGTCACCCATCACGGCAGCGATGCCGCCTTGGGCCATTGATGTGTTGGTTGCCGGTGCTTGAGATTTTGAAATCACAACCACCTTGCCATAGGGCGCGACTTTCAAGGCAAACGCGAGCCCCGCGAGCCCTGAACCAATCACGAGAAAATCACAGACTTCGTTGCGGTGGTTTGCTGTCGTACTCATAACTCTTGGTTCTAGCGCGAGCAGTTTACCCGTGTCACCTTCCTCGACGGAGGTCCTGAACTGATGGTTCAATTTCCGTCAACTCGACGCTCGTCTTGCCGGGCGCCAGGTATGAAACTAGACTTTTAAAAGGAGAATCATTCTCGGGAGTTAAATCATTGATGAAGGTATCAAAGTTGGCCGATCCAAACGCGAAGCCAGTTTCAAGTCGACTCCCGAAAGAGCCCCTGGTCGTCGCAGCGCTCATTGTGTCTGTTTCGGTCGCGATTGCTGTGGGCGGCATCGTTTTTAAGACGCGCGATTCACTTAGCCGAGATCGCGTTGAACTTCTTGCGGATTCGAACGCAAAGCAGGTAGCGCCTCTTCGGCGAGTCGTGCAGCAGCGATTGGCGCAGGACCGAACACGCTTAATTCAATTCGCTGGGTCGCGAGCGATTCAGGGCCCGGGTCGCGTTCGGTTTTTTGGCGATTTCGCAATGGTTGCGATGTTGATGCCGACAACTGGGGGCCAATGGTCACTGAGTTGGATCGAAAAAGGTCCGCTGTACACGGAGCTTCAAAACGACAAAGTCATGATCAGTCAGGACCAAGAGCTTTCGCTTTTGCGCAGTATTCCGTTTGACCGCATCCGAGAGGGCGATCTGCACTGGCAGAGATTGTCGGATTCAAGTGGAAGACCTGTTTGGTCGATGGCGGTGAGTGTTGAAACTCAAACTGCAGCAGCAGGCAGCACCCCGACAACCTCCGCACTTCCTGAGGGCACCGACTACCAATCTGTTCAGGTGGGGACTGGAGGACGGGCGGTCGTCGTAGGATTCTTCGGAAGAAATCCACTTTTATCAGCAACCGAGGACTTCATAGGTTCTTCCTCCACGGCCTTCGTTATTGATAGTCGGGGATATGCAGCTACTCATTCGAACAAAGTGATGATCGGTGCGTTGTTGAAAGACGACCCATCCGTAAAGGAAGTTTTTTCGGCGCGGTCTTCAGCAGGAGCGACCCGCTACCAGACAGCGGCCGGCGCAAAAATTTTTTCGGCCTTCGAGCAAGTTGATCGGTCAAATCTTTACGTCGTCATGGCAACGGCCGACACGGTTTCGGGAGTTGCGGGACAGAGCTTCGGAAAAACGGCGATTACGACCGGAGCCCTGGCGATTGCCGTAGGTCTCATTTTAGTTTTTGCTTGGGGCGGCCAGTTGATTCCAAGGGTGGGATCCGAGTCGGGACGAGCTCCAAGAGACGAGATCGTTCCGCCAAATGAACTCCTAACAGGTGCGTCCGATGGGGCGACAAACCAGTTTGACCGTGCGGAAACCTTCGGAAGACCTGACGCTTTGCGAGCTCCGGCATACGGGGGACGACTTGAAGTTTTAGAAATGCCTTTGGATCTGACGAATCAGAAGTCGTTTGGCGGAGCGAATGCCACAAGTGAGTCGGGGGAAGAAAAGCGCCGAAATTCGATCGCAGTGGCGCAAGAAAAAAGTACTTACACTCGTAAGCTTGTCGAGGGACTCGAGAAAACTATGCGGGAGCCGCTTCTTGCCGCTATGGCACACACTCAGCTTTTGAAATCAAAAGCCGGAGATTCGCCTCATCCTGAGCTCATGCTTGAAATCGCGGACCACGTGAGTGCTGTCGACCGTGATCTTCGAAGAGCGAAAGAGCTGATTGATCACCTCGCTGCGCTCGCAAACGTAGCGCCACCGGGCGCTAATGAGAAAGTCGAGCTTCAGTCTGTCGTACAATCCGTCATGGATTCTCAGCAGGAGAAGTTAGACGAAGATGGAATTAAGCTTAGCCTCAAGCTTACCTCCGTCCCTCTTGTTCACGGTCGTGAGGATTCTGTACGCAACGCAATTAACGAAATTGTTGTTAATGCCCGAAGAGCTCTATCTGGTAGATCCGCGAAAACTTTAAATGTGAAATTGGAAGACGGTGGCGAGTCTTTGATGCTGACGATTTCCGACAACGGCGTCGGGATGAATCGCGAAACGAGATCGCAAGCGTTTGAACCATTTTTTCGAGAGTTTGAACATCCCGATGCGCGAGGCCTTGGCTTGGCGTCAGTGAAATCGATGATGCAAAGCCAAGGTGGCACAGTTGAAATTGCGAGTTCGCCTGGTGAAGGCACGTCGTTAATATGTCGCTGGCCGGTGTCTCGTAAAGAGCGGGAATCTTTCGAGACCAAGGAAGCAGCGGATCGTTTAGCCGAAAAAGCTTTGAGTGTTGAGGCCAGCGTCGAGGCCAATGTCGTCGAGCGCGCTCAACAGACCAACGCATCGGTCGTGAGTCTCGTGAAAACGACGGCGGATTTCAGCGATGAAGGAGCCGTTGTACTCGGCGGGAAGACCCCTCTCTCCGACGATCAAATGGCGGCATTGCCGCCGCTTCCCTTGGATGTCGATGATGACGACAACTGGACATTCGAAAATTCGAATCCGTCGTTGAGAGTCTCGCAAACAATCAGCGACACAGCCATCAGCCGTTCAAACGAGCCGACGGAAATTGCAATTCGACCTGTTAAACGAGATTAGCCTCGAAAGGTAAGAGGACTTAGCTTGAGTGTTTCGCTAGGCGAACGACGCAGAGAATTTCAAGTGCTCGTAGTTGATCGGGACGATCAGCGGCGCGAGCGAATTCTTGATTGGCTCACTGAACTTGGCTTTGGTTCTGTACAAATCGCGGCTGCCCCCGATTCTGCGGCGAGCTTCGCAGATGCCCAGCCTCCACACATTGCGCTGGTGTCGATGTCCTCTACAGCAGAGGCAATCTCCGAGGCGAGGCAAACTGCGGAAAAGCTTCGCAAAGTGAGCCGGGAAATTCAGGTGGTTTTTTACGCCACAGATTCCGCTTCATTGGCCGCGTCCAGAACGCTGGCATTACAAATAGCCTCGGATGCAACTATCTGGGATATAATGGAACTTCCCTTTGAAAATGACGGCGCTATCCACAGTCACGCCTGCAAAGAAGCTCTAATCTTGACAATGGACCGAGTCTGTTCACGGCTCTATTATCAATTTGAAACCGAATATTGGAAAAACCGGTGGGAAAAGTCCGCACCAAAAGATGGGAAAGATCCTGTTGCAGTTCGCGATCGCTTGTATGCCTGCGTTCAGGAGTTTTCAAAAGTTCGTGATTTGGAATCCGTGATCAAAACTGCGGCGCATGCTTTTTCCCGAGTCATCGACGGAAGGACTGTCATTTACTTCCGTTGGGTCCCGATAAGAAATTCGCTGGTCGTATCGCACCTCGAAGCCGCCCCGGACCAGCGAGCAAAGGGCTTAGGATTTTCAGTTTCGGAAATGAAAGTTTTCAAAACTCCATTGGAATTCAAAGCTTTGCGTGAGTTTACAAAAGACGTATTCAAGGCTGATGACTACACGACACTTCTTCACGGTGTGCCTGACGACCCGACCGGTCTTTTCGTCTTGCTTGGTTCTGGGATCTCCGTCGGTGGCAAAGATGAGTTCGAAGCGATTGCGTTTCTTTTTGATTTAACTTGGAGTCGTCTTGAGGCCGTACGCGACAGGCACGCACTTGAACGGGTTGATCGCGGAACTGGTCTGCCTAACAAAAAGGCGGTCGCCGAATCGATGGAATTTGAATGCGTTCGCGCGAGGCGGCTGCGCCATCCGTTTTCCGCTGCGGCAATTGAAATTGGTGTCGGGACAAATTCAGATTCCGCCGAAACTGATGCACCGACTTCGAGTTTATCGACTTCGCGGCACTCGGGATTCGAAGCTATGCTTGGCCCGACCCACGAGGCCATCATGAAGATTGTCGGCCAAACCCTTAGAAGGGCACTTCGTGGAACGGACTATGTCGCTCGAGTCGAACGCAGTCGGTTCGCGGTCCTCATGCCGCACACATCTGTCGCAGAATCGGTTGGCGTCATCGATCGAATGTGTCGCCTCATCGAGAGACTTCAATTACCGGCCCTCGAGTCTGCCGGCATTCCGCGACTTCGAGCGCGCGCCGGCGTCGCGGAATATCCCCGTTTGTCCAGCGATGCTGATGGACTTATGCAAGCAATGGAAGATGCACTGACAGCGGCTTGGTCTGGACTTGGAACCTCGGGAGTGCGAGTAATGGTCCATGAAGTTTCGCCTGGATTTCATGCTGACTTTGAGCCTCAAATGCCCTCGCAACCCACCATTCCTGGTACCACCAATCGCACATAGAGTAGGTTATGAATCGCTTTCGGCCCACTTTTGCAGAAGTTAATTTGACCGCACTTGCGTGCAACACCATCGGTATTTTTCGTTCTTTAAACCGCCCCGAGTTTTTTTGCCCGATGGTCAAAGCAAATGCCTACGGACACGGCGATCTTGTCGTGTCGCGAAAGCTGCGCTCGATCGGGGTCAAGCATTTAGGAGTAGGATTAATTGAAGAAGGTATTCATCTTCGCGAAAACGGTGACAACGAATCGGTCCTTCACTTCGGGATGTTTGATCGACAGGGTTTATGCGAAATGCTCGAGCGACGTCTCACTCCTGTCGTTAGTTCGCTAGAGGCACTTCAAATTCTTATAGAGGAGGCAGAAAAAAAATCCGCGCCTCCCGTTGAGATTCATTTAAAAATCAACACCGGCATGAACAGACTCGGTCTCGATCCCGGTGTCGTCGCTAAGGCCGCGAGGTTGATTAGAAACTCGAAGGCATTGAAGCTTTCAGGGGTCGCCACCCATTTCGCCAATGGTGAGCTTTTATCGGACCCTGCATCCACGGCAGCTGAACAGCTTCGAGTTTTTGAGTCCAGTGTCGCGGAAATCTTAAAGTCTGGATTGTCTGGGTTTGCGAAGCACATCGCAAATTCAGATGCAGCTTCCGAACTCGTGGTCATGGGGCTTAAAGGTTACGGTGCACGTCCCGGAATTTCTGTTTACGGTATTCAGAACTCCGCAAATCTCTTCGATATCGAGCCGATCCTAAAACTGCGAAGCGGCATAGTTCATCTGCAAGACGTACGTCAGGGCGCACGAGTTAGCTACGGCGGAACATGGATCGCGCCTTGCGATTCTCGAATTGGCATAATTCCGTGTGGGTACGCTGACGGATACAGGCGTGGTCTAGCGGGCTCCGAAATTCTTGTCCATGGCCAGCGCGTCTCCGTCGTTGGGACGATATGCATGGATTACTTTATGTGCGATTTGACGTCAGTTCCCTTGGCGAAAGTCGGTGACGAAGTGATTCTGCTAGGTAAATCGGGCTCAGATAGCGTGACAGCTTCTGAACTAGCGCATCGGCTAGGCACTATCCCATATGAAATTTTGACTGGCCTCAGCGAGCGAGTTCCAAGGCTTTATAATGACGTAGGGCCGCATAGTAGCTTAACCTAAACAGCGTGAGCCCAAAGACCACACAAGACACTGCATCATTCGGCGCTCGGTACATGATCGCGCGCGACAAATTCAATCGCGCCTTCGACGGCTTTTTCCTTTGGCTAGCTGTAAAATTCCGTACGTTCATTATTGAAGTTGGCGAACTTGCTGGGTTTGGTTTACAGGGCTATCGGCTGTTTTTGACCAAACCGTTTCGCTGGCCGGAACTTCTTATTCACATGGAGTTCATCGGTAACAAGTCGCTTGGAATCATTGTCATGTCCGGTTTGTTCACGGGCATGGCGCTCGCGTATCAGATCTACCTTGGCTTTAAACTTGTCAACGCTGTGTCGCTTGTTGGCCCAACGGTGGGGATGGGAATTACGCGTGAGCTTGGCCCCGTATTAACGGGATTGATCGTCGCTGCTAGGGCCGGCGGTGCAATGGCAGCTAGGCTAGGCAGTATGCGGGTCACCGAACAGATAGATGCGTTAGAGGTCATGGGCGTAAATCCCATGCAGTACCTTGTCAGTCCACGTCTCGTAGCTGCGGTGATCGTCATGCCTCTATTGACCGGAGTCTTTGATTTTGCGGCGATGTTTGGCTGTTGGTTAGTTTGTATTAAGCTCTTGGGAATGGATGAGGCAGCGTTTTTCGATCGAACATATTTGTGGCTTGAGCCCTATCATATTTTTGAAGGTCTCTTTAAAGCGGCGGTGTTTGGTGTATTCTTCGCGATTATTTGCACGCAACGTGGGTACCTTACGAAAGGCGGCGCAGAGGGAGTTGGCGCAGCTACTAATCGTGGCGTTGTGCTCTCGATGGTCATGGTAATAGCAAGTGACTTTTTTCTGACGAACCTTATCAACATGTTTTACAACGTCTTTGGGATGAACGGCTGGAAGTAGATGGATATAGTTGAGCTCGTCGACAAACCAGATCTTGCCATCGCGATCAAAGATTTGCGGAAATCTTTTGATGGACGCGAATTTGTTCTGAACGGAATGACGCTTGAAATTCCCAAAGGTAAAATCACAGTACTGATTGGCTATTCGGGGACAGGGAAATCAGTTCTTCTGAAACATATTCTGGGGCTTCTGAAGCCGACCTCTGGATCCATTCGAATTCTAGGACAAGAAATAACGAATATGAACATGGAGCAGCTTACGAAGCTCCGCAATCGTTTCGGAATGCTGTTTCAATACGCAGCATTATTCGACGATATGACAGCACTCGAGAACGTAATATTTCCGCTCAAAGAACATCGCCGGGAGTTGACCAGGGCGAAGATGATTGAAATTGCACGCGCGCGTTTAAAGGAATCAGGACTCGACGAAAAACACTATGCGAAACAACCATCAGAAATGTCGGGCGGGATGCGAAAGCGTGTTGGTCTTGCGCGGGCTCTTGCGCTCGACCCAGAAATTCTTGTTTATGACGAACCGACGACTGGACTCGACCCTGTGCTTACGGAAATGGTGGATAATCTAATTGTCTCCACCCATAATTTGAGACAAGGGACGACTTCTGTTGTTGTGAGTCATGATTTGTTTGCAGCATTCCGAATAGCTGATCACGTCGTGATGCTCGATAGCGGACGAGTTTTGTTACACGGGACACCGCAAGACTTTTTAGATTCTGACATCGATTTGGTGAAGAGATTCGTTGCCAAAGGTGTGCGTAAAGAGCTGCAACCGCACGCAGGCTCGACACGCTCGGTGGAGTGAAATGAGCTGGTTGATTGGGCTGGTTGATTGGGCTGGTTGATTGGGCTGGTTGATTGAACGGTGCTATGTTGCTGAAGAGAGAATGGTAAATGGGTTTGTTTGCTGCGCCTGAATTTAAAGTCGGCCTTCTTGTGCTGATCGTTTCAGGTCTCATTGCGACAATGTCTATCAAGGTCTCAAACGACCCTGCAGGTCTCGGCGCGACCAAAAAAGCCCATTTCTTTATGGATGATGCGAGTGGACTTGTTAGAAATTCGAACATTCGTATGGCCGGTATTCCCGTCGGTATGATCAAGGAAATCAAACTTGAAAATGGAATGGCGCGAGTAGAAGTCGTGGTTAAGGGCGATACGCCGATGACCAAATCCGCGCGCGTTGAAATTCGACCGAACGGCATTCTCGGGGATAAGTTCGTAGAGATCATCGGCGGTGATGTTCGCGATCCACCTTTGCGATCGGGTGATCAAATAATGGTGGTTGATGACCGAGCGTCGGTCGACCGATTGATCGGCGAAATTTCTAAAATCACTAAATCGATTGCGCAAGTCGCAGACAATATAAAAGCAGCTACCGAGGGCGATAAGGACAAACCACTTGGTCGCATTGTCGACAATATCGAGCGATTGACGACGGATCTTGCGACACTCTCGGCGGAGCGAAAAGACGACATGGGCGAGATCATCGCCAATCTTCGCGAAACGACTGACACGATAAATAACTTGGTCAATGACGAAACCGATGACGGCTTTAAGTCTGCTTGGAAAGACGCACTGAAGAGCTTAAAGAAGATCGAAGGTACCCTTGCAAACGTCGAAGAAATTACAGGTAAGATCAATCGCGGTGAAGGCACCATCGGCAAGCTTGTAAATGACGCTGAAACGGCAGAGGAGCTAAACACCGCGATTTCTGGGATTAACAATCTGCTTGATACCGGCAACAAGTTGCAGACGAGCTTTGATTATCACGCAAACATCATGGCTAACACGGGCGAAGCAAAATCATTTCTCAATCTTCGGCTCCAACCTGGGGTCGATCGTTATTACGAATTAGGGATCGTCGACGACGCGACTGGCACTCGCGAGCGAACGCGCATTTCGACGACGACAAACGGTGTGGAAACGGTTTCAGTTGAAAATAAAACCTTCCAGGATCGCGTGAAGTTCAATGCGCTTTTTGCAAAGAATTTTTGGAACCTGACATTGAAGGGCGGCATCATCGAAAATGCTGGCGGTGTCGGAGCTGATTACTATCTGATGAAGCGAAATCTTCGCTTGTCAATCGAAGCATTTGATTTTGGAAACTTGCAGCTGCGTGCGACCGCACGGTACAACTTCTGGAGCGGACTTTACATAGCTGCTGGTGGTGAGGACATGGCGTCTAAAACAGGCAATGCGAGCGCCTTCATCGGCGGCGGTCTGTTCTTAACCAACGACGATCTCAAACTTCTTTTAACGAAAATGCCATTCTAGCGTGCCTCGTCTCATCTTGAGACACTATTTGTTCACCTTTGACTGAATATGGTCCTGATTTTTGCCGATCTTATATTGGTATGGAGAAGTTTGAAGGACAGGTACCAAAATCCAGGGCAGGCTTGGCTTTTTTCGGTGCCCTTGTCTTTTTTGTTGGCGGTTTTAGCACGGGCTACGCAGAAACCATGAGCTCGCGATCGACAAGTGGTTCAAATAGTTCGTCTGGGGTGACATCTATCCCGGTTCCTGATGTTGAACTTGAAAAAATCGGCCTGCTTATTTCGCCTTTCCCAGCGTGCGAGGGCTTACAATTAGTTGATTCAGATACGTATAGAAAGAACGAAACGCAGTGGCGCAAGGTTTCATTGAGCCCAGACTTTAAGGGCCCAATTGAATTTGTCCCTTCAACTTCCATGTTTAGATCGTTTAACGCGCAGTCGGCGTTAAAGCCGGGATCGATGTCACCAACCCAGTTTCTTGAAAGCGTCGGACAGCGTGCGATCTACGACTTAAACTCTGGACTCCAGCAGTACCGGGAGCTCAAAGAGTGCGTTGCGCAAAAGACAGTTTCGACAATCTGCGAGAAGCTGAGAGACGGATTCAAACTTGGTTTTGAACGCAATGGACCTGCGCTTCGAAAAGCGCTCGCACGATCCGCCTTTGTTGATTCGCTTTATGTTTCCCGCGCGATCGCACTGAATGATCCATCAGACTTTGTAAACTCCCGGATGGAAATTAAAAAGGCAGGTGTCTTCGGCGCAAGCCCCCATCGCGCCTTATCAGGCGATGAGCTTTCGGCCGCCCGAGCCGACATGCGTCAAGCATTCGCAACGGCAAAAAAAGATTATTACGAAACGGTTGAAGCGCGCCTAAGCGAGCGTCAAAAGGAAGGTGGGTGGTCGAAAGAAACCATCGACCGACAAAGGTTTGCGATGACTTCGCCGCAGGCACTTACGGCTGCGATAGGTTCACGAATGGCCGAGTATCGAGCAGCGCGCGTGGCTGATTATTATCGGGCAATGACGGATTCCCCGCAGCTTGCATATTCCGTCAGCGTGCCCCAGTCGGATACCGAGTTAAGTAAGATCCTCGACAAAATGATCGCAGACGGCGAAAGCCAACTTAAGAAAACGACGGAAGCTTTAGTCGGCGCGAAAGCATCGTCTCAATCGAATTCTCGTTCGCGTGGAAAGTTGACGGATCATCATTTGAAACTTGCCGGTTACAGTTCAACGATTGAAAAGGTTTTGCGAGACGAAGCGATGAATTCCAAACCGCCGGGTAGACCGCAGCATTGCGGGCTCGCTTTCGGTCTTCACAATGAACTTCTGGCTTCTCAATCTGCAGATGGCCTTCTGATTACTGGAGCACTTATAACCGCGCCGATCGGGGCGGCGATTGCATTGCCGCGATTAGCTTTGATGATCGGCGCGGGATCGCTAGCCTCTGGCGCGGGACTCTCGTCGGTGATTGTCGGTACTGGGATTTCAACTGGGCTCCTTTCGGCAGGTCGAGATATAGCGCTAGCTCAATCCGCACTGTCGGAAGTGCGCACGGGGCTTCGCACAGCCGATGATGCACGGTCGGCCGTTTCAGCTGGAAATCTGGCTGTGATTGGAGTTGCGACTACAGTGGCTCTTGGCATAAAGCCGAGTTTGGTTTCGGTCACGAGAGCCGCATCGAATGGCTCGAAGGTCACGCGCGCTGGCAGTAGCGCTGCCGCTACATCGAAAGTCAAAACTCCTTCGACGATAAATGAAACAACCGGAACTCCAATTTTAAGGAAGGTGCTGGATGTTTCCCGTCTGAAGCCTTCCCTCAAACTGTTGAAGGCCAGCAAAAATCCGACAGCGGATTCGCTTTCGCATTTGGATGACGGCATTTATATTTATGGCATCGACAAAAAAGGCAATACTGGGATTATTCCTCGGAACTTGGATCCCGGCGGGCCGATCGATGAAAGCTCGACTTTCATCGGGTCGCACATCGGTCTGCGCACAGTTATGAAGGACGCATTAGGGGAAGACGTAGAGTTTGTTTCAGCCGGCGAAGTCATTGTTCGAAATGGCCGCACGATGGCAGTTACGAACGGTGCCGGTAGTTTCAAGAATGGAAGCGAGCATCTGGAATTTGGGGTTGAGCAATTAAAGCAACGGGGTCTAAAAATTGATGGTCGAACTGAAATTCGCGATTTCTCAAAAAATCTTTACGAAGATCCTCACGATGCCGTCGCTATTCAAATACCGATTGAAATCAAAGTATTCAGGGACCCTGCTCTGCGAGACTTGCATTCTCAAACAGCAAGTCTCGTTACTCGCGTTGACGCACAGGGGATCGCTACTGGCGATGAGCTTTTTGAAAAAGCGCTTGGTATTCAAGGTGTAGATTCCACAGCCGCCTATCATGCTTTCTCTATATATCGGAGATGGCAAAATCCGGCTGAGGGAACCGCCTATTCTTTTGACGGAATTTACAGTCATATCGGCCCCGAAAATTATCGCGCGGCACTTCAAGTGATAAAGCGTGTTGCAGGGGACCCGTAGCAAAAAATTTATTTTGGCCAGCGAATGCTTCGGTTAGTTGATTGGCTGGGTTCAAATGCGGAAGACCGAAGGCACCATCGAAAAGCTTGTTAACGACGCAGAGAGCAAGTACCAAGGGCGTAGAAACTGTCACGATCTCAAGCTTCTTTTAACGAAAATGCCGTTCTAATTCTATCTTGCAGTTCCGGCTGCTGGCGAGCGAGCCTTTTCGCCCAACGATGGATCGGTCACAAGACGTTTTACATCGAAGCCTCTTTGAGTAAGGCAGGCTTCAAGAGATTTTCTTTTTGAACAAAGGAATGCGCTTCGGGCGAGAGCTTGGCCGTACTGGGAAACGTTATCCTCGTGGTTTCCTAGCATCCTTCGATTGAATTCCTCTGAAGAGTCGTCATTGAGAGTTTCTTTACCTTCTTCTAGCGTCGCAAATTTGTTACAGCGCTTGTAAGCAGTTTCAATTGCGCCACATTTGTAATAGTTTTGGATAACCACTGTGGCTCCCGCACCGACGGCAAGAATCAATGGATACGCAAGTGCCGCCTCGGCTTCACTAAAGAAAAGTTGGAATAGGTTGTTGGCAGCGTTCAAACTGGGCATCGCTTCCGACAGCTTTTTCATTTCGGTCTCAGGATTCCCGAACCAATCAATATTCACCTTTTTGTGGTTAAGCAGAATTTCCCCATCTACTTTATCAACTTGGATCGTTATCATTCGATTTTCGACTGCCACCTGGAGGAGTCCGTCACTCAGGGTGCGAAATCTGATTTTCGTTTTTGGAGCTTCGCGGAGCTGCTGACTTAGAAATTCCCAAACAGGACCCTCGATCAATTTTTCTGTGGCTTTCAAAAGCGCTTTTGAATCGCGAATTTTTTCTAGCGCTTTCATTGGCGCAGCATCCACAGTGGGGGTCGCATATGCGTAAACCAACGACCCTGGAATAGCGACAAGCGAACCGGAAGCGAGCGCGGTAACGACAAGTCCTTGTATTGCCCGGTGAATCAATCGATTTACCATTGAAGCCTCCGTATGGTTTCAGCATAGCCTATCTTTTCGGTTCTTTGCCAAACGCTTGACCAGTCAGCACGAAAGTAGGTTCCAACTCGACCAATGTAGGTAAGTCTCATACTGAGACACGTTGATTTTTCCACCCCACTTCAGATAGATTCTCGCCATGCCAAAATTTAAGAATGCCCTCGTAAGTGTTTCAGATAAAACAGGTCTGGTTGATTTTTTAAAGCCGCTTGTTCAAGAGGGCCTTCGGGTAGTTTCTACTGGCGGGACGCTAAAGCATTTAAAAGAAAATGGGATTCCTGCCATCGATATCTCTGAACAAACGGGGTTTCCCGAAGTGATGGACGGCCGGGTAAAAACCCTCCACCCACGTGTTCACATGGCGCTGCTTTCCCGCGACGGCATTGCCGATGATAGATCGCTTTTGGCCAAAGAGGGCCTGGATCCGTTTGATCTTTTAATCGTAAACCTTTATCCGTTCGAAGCTGCACGCGCAAAGGGCGTGAAAGGTGACGAGCTGATCGAGTTCATTGATATCGGTGGACCAAGCATGCTTCGCTCAGCCGCTAAAAATCATCAGCGCTTGACCGTTTTGACAGATCCTTCCGATTACAAATGGGTAGAAGAAAAAAAGTGGGCCTTAAGCCTCGAGGACCGGCGCTTCTTAGCAGCGAAGGTTTTCTCGCATACTAGCCGCTACGACGACTTAATTGCTCGCTCGCTTTCGGAGTCCGTTGAATCGTGGAACAGCTTGAACGGGCGACTCGTCAGTGAACTTAGGTACGGAGAAAATCCGCACCAGAAAGCTGCCTGGTATCGTGACCCCATGGCCAAATCAGGTCTTCACGATGCCCAGATTCTTCACGGAAAAGCTTTGTCCTACAATAACCTTCTCGATCTCGATGCGGCCTGTGCTGCAGTCACAGAGTTTCGAAGTGCAGCTGCAGTTGCGGTGAAACATAACAATCCTTGTGGCGTTGGGACTGACCGCGATATTGCAGGTGCTGCGCGGAGGGCTGTGGCCGCCGATCCTGTGAGCGTTTTTGGCGGAATCATTGCGCTTAATCGCACCGTAGATTTTGCTGCGGCAGAGGCCATGGCTTCCATTTTTCTTGAGTGTGTAATTGCTCCGGAATTTAGTCCAGAAGCCTTGACCCGGCTCAAGGCAAAAAAAGATTTGCGTATACTTATGTGGCCGGGCCTTGCCGAACACCAACCTGTCAGGCAGTTCAAAACAATTGCTGGTGGCT
This sequence comes from Deltaproteobacteria bacterium, assembly GCA_017302795.1. Classification (GTDB taxonomy): domain Bacteria; phylum Bdellovibrionota; class Bdellovibrionia; order Bdellovibrionales; family JAMPXM01. The sequence continues at coordinate 284,986 of JAFLCB010000003.1, forward strand.
ATCTCACTCAATCGGCCGATCGGACAAGTGATTGGAGCGATACCTGGAAGGTCGTGGGAGCTAAAGGAGAGTCGGCGCTGACTCAGGCCGTGAAAGCCGATTTGTTGCTTGCTTGGAAAGTTTGCGCTCATTTGCGCTCGAACGCGATTGCGATTGCGAGCGAGGGGCAAACCGTTGGTCTTGGAATGGGCCAGGTAAATCGGGTAGATGCTGTCGAGCACGCCATCGGCAGAATGAGAAAACACCAGCCCAACAGTGTGAATCCAGTTCTCGCAAGCGACGCCTTTTTTCCGTTTTCTGATTCCATGGAAAAGATCGCTGAAGCAGGCATTTGTCTTGTGATCCAGCCAGGGGGATCTATTCGTGATGAAGAGGTCTTGGCTCGTGCACAGGCGTTGGGTATCACCACAGTTTTGACCGGCACTCGTCACTTTCGTCATTAGGTTCTAGGTCTAGGTCGCTGGAAACGCTTCTATACTGAACGCGTTTCAGTGAAACTAGGGTTTCAGGAGGCGGAGTGGCCGCAGGCGATCAGCATCTCGGTAATTCAAAATCTACGTCCGGCAGTTTCGGTAAAACCGGAACAGGCAAACACGCGAGCGCAAATAAAGACACGCTTTGGTTGGTAAAATCAGGTGATCGTGTTCTTGGTCCGTTCGCGACAAATGAAGTGGTTCGCCGCTTGCGAGCAAAAGAACTTGTGGTCATTGATGAAGTGATCGCCCCTCAATCGCGCTGGCGCCACATTCGCGACGAAGCCCTTTTTTCCAATGTGGTAGATGAAATTCGAACGGGCTTGATGTCGGTTCGCGATGATACTGAAGTGGGCGAAAGCAGCGGTTCCGAAACGATCACAGCGGGGACTGGCGAAAATCGAACGCCTCGGCCAACAGTTGAGGCGGCGGCGACAAACGCGAAGTTTGATAGAACTCTGAATCGCATCTCTGATATCGCAGACGCGGAAATTGTATCTGAAACCAACGACCGTGAAGTCATTCATCAAGCATCTGCACGCGAAGTCTCCCGTGAGCCCACGCCGGCAAGAAGCGAGAGGTCGAAGGGCGGGAAAACACCCAATTCGACCAAGACGGGCGGCGTTCACAGTACACTTTCCTACGCGCCGCCTAGTGGCCGCGAAGAAAAGTCGTCGCACACTGTTGTTTCAAAAACATCGCGAGTGCTTTGGATTGTAGTTGGTGTCGCGGTTCTCATACTTGGTGCGAGCTTCTATCTTTTCAAAATTGCGCCAATCAAACGTGCGGCTGTTCGCGCCCAGGAAGTGGCGACCCTTCGACTTGAGGCCGACCGCGCTTGGAATCGTGCGGAATTTGTTCGCGCCTTGAAGCTTTACGATCAAATTGGAAAAGAACCCCATGTTGACATGGAGCCAGATCTTCGCGCGGCGATTTTAAAATTAAGAATTGAGCGAGAAACTTTGGCTGCAAAACGCCAATTGGAAGAACTTCTACCGCGTTTAGCGACGAGCGAAGCAAAGTCCCGTGCAAAAATCGCATTGGCTATTTCCAGCCTTCAAGCGGACGAGCCGCTCGAAGCGCAGAATTCGCTGAGTCGGTTGGTTCGTGAACCGGAATCGGGTCCGATTGCCTACTTTAACCTAGCTGTTGCTCAGGCTGCTTCCGGCCTCAGACCGGATGCAATTCAAAATTTACGTAAACTAGATTCCCATCCGGTTTTGGGTGCACCGAGTAAGCTTTTGCGAGCCATGCTTCACCTGAAAGATGGCCAAGCGCGCCCCGCCGCCAATGCAGTTGAAATAGACGACATAAAAGTGATTGGCGCTTTTCGGCAAGAGTTGCTCGCAGTCGGGGCGATCGCTGATTGGTTGGATGGAAACAAGAAGCGCTCGGCGACGAGATTGAAAATGGCCCTCGAAACAGACCCGTTTCAAACAGAAGAATTTTTTTACGATCCACTTTTGTATTTCGAAATATTGCGATGGAAACAGATATTGCCGCTGGCAAAAGATTTCGCGGGTCGCGTGAAAACCAATAGCGCGAAAGCGCTCTACGCGTTGGCGTTGATAAAATCTGACCGCCGCCCCGAGGCTGCGGGGCTAATCACTGAATCTTTGAGTTCGAAAAACAACGACCCCGAACTGCAGGCTGTGAATGCTTACGGCCTGATGACTCAAAGTCGAGACGATGAGGCCCGTGGACTATTACGGTTTACGAAGCCGGGACAAGGTGATTCGCCTGTGATCACCATGATTCTTGAGGCCCGCTTATGCGAGCGGGCTGGAGACGCAGCGTGCGCCGAAGCAATTTGGATGAAGTTAACGAAGGCAGACTCTCATGCTTCCAGCACAATTGCGGCGCAAGTCAGTGTCGCCCGGGCGGAAAGCAAAATTGCAAGTGATCGCACGATGCAAGCGGTCGAGAGACTGAAGATTCTTTATTCGAACTCAGTACCAGTGATTAAACTTTACGATGACGTCATTGCCAATCGGCCGGATTCGCCGGAGGCGACTTCAAAGGACGATAAACCTTGAGAACCCCCGTTCTCGCGGTCCCGGTTTTATCGATCCTGCTTGCTGTCATAAGCGGCTGCGAAAAAGAGGCGCAATGGAAACAGCGCACCTACGTGCAGCACAACTCTGGAAGCACGATCGGCGAAGTTCGGCTACCTGAGGCACTATGGAAGCAGTTGATTGATCCCGAACGACCGTTAAAAAATTTTTTGGGAAACAACACCGAATCTAGCAAGCTCTCGCCCGAGGAGAAAGAGAAGGAAAACGCTTCGGCCGTCGTGAAGTCGATCGTGGAAACCGACCTCAAGCCTCTTGCGGTCTATTTAATCGAGCAGAGCCACGGTGTCCTCGGTGGACGTAACCACAAAATTCAGTTTGGTCCTGGTGGCGGCGAAATCGATCTCAGGGACTTCGTCCAAGAAGAGCGCGGTGCATTTCGTGTCGTTTTTGAATTTGCTCCAGAGCTTGACCCGAAAATAGCAAAGCGCGTCTGGTACCTATCCAATGCCAGGAAACGCCGTCTCGGAGCCGATTCCGTTGGTGCTGGATGTGCTGCCTACATGGACATTTCCTCATTGGTAAACAAAAGCCTGAAAGAAGAGGGACTTTTGGTTGCGATAGGAGACGGGCGCCATGTGAGCGCCCTTGCCGGGACTTTTTTCTTTTCAACAAAACATGGAACGCGAACCGAAGTTTCCAGAGTCACTATTTACGATTCGTCCAAGCGTGCGCTACATTGCCAAGGTCAGCTGGAACCACCGAAAAAACAGGACGACTGAATGGCAATCGATCTTTCCAAGTACGAAATGCGCTCGCTCTCGGGTGAGCTAATCCCGTTTAAGTCCCTTGAAGGAAAGGTTTTGCTGATTGTGAATGTCGCCAGTCGCTGCGGATTTACATCGCAATATGAGGGACTTCAGGCAATCTACGAAACATTTAAAGAGCGCGGCTTTTACGTGTTGGGATTTCCCTGCAACCAGTTTGGATTTCAAGAGCCAGGTTCGGCCAAGGAAATCGCTGATTTCTGCTCGTCCAGCTACCGGGTTAGCTTTCCAGTTTTTGATAAGGTCAAAGTGAACGGCCCAGATGCCGATCAGATTTTTCGTGATTTGAAAAAGGAAGCCCCGGGAGTGTTGGGAAAGGCCCCAATTGCCTGGAATTTTACGAAGTTTTTAGTCGATCGTGATGGCAACGTGGTCGCCAGATACAATCCGACGCGTACTCCCGAATCAATTGCTCCGGAAATTGAAAAGCTGCTTTGAGCGGCCTTCGAAAGGCGAGTAAGCTTAAGCCCATGATCACACGTGAACAAAAAGGCCCGTTCGTTTCAGAACTTGCCGACAAGCAAACAATTGAATCCGTGTTTCTAGTGCGAGAAAAGCATTTTGGAACCGGTAAAAATGGAAAAAACTTTCTTTCCCTGCAGCTCGGCGACCGAAGCGGCGCGATCGATTCCCGCATTTGGGAAAACGCCGAGGCCGCCCAGCTTATTGTCCAAACCGGCGATGTGGTTCGTGTGAAGGGGGCAGTTCAAACTTTCCAAGGCCGACTGCAATTGATAGTTCACAAAGTAGACAAAATGGACTCAGCGCAGATTGAGGGCGATCTCTTGATCGCTGCAAGCCGCCGCTCACCCGACACGATGATGACAGAACTTGATGTCCTAGTTGATCAGTTGGACCCGGGACCGGTACGCGAGTTATTGCTGGCAACTTTGATCGAACCAGAAGTGCGCAAGCGCTTGCGGACACACCCAGCAGCCAAGACAATTCACCACGCCTATCGTTCCGGACTTTTAGAACACATCTTGTCGATTTCTAAATTGATGAATCAGATTCACGCTCACTATTCCGCTGAGGGCGTCACTTTGGATCGTTCACTTTTAGTCTTTGGTGCCATTTTCCACGACATCGGAAAGTTGTGGGAGCTTGAAGGCGAGGGCCCATATGGGTACACGGATCGAGGTCGTTTGCTTGGTCACATGTCGATCGCCGTCGAATTGATTGAGAGAAAATCCTCCGAAGTTGCCGAGATGAATGAACGCCTTAAAGACAAATTGAAACACATCATTCTCAGTCACCACGGCCGGTTAGAATACGGGTCCCCTAAAGAGCCGATGTTTCTCGAGGCGCTGATCGTGGCAATGGTGGATGATTTTGATAGCAAAGTGAACGCGATCGCTCATTTTGTGGAAAACGAAAAAGCGAGCGGTGCAGAGTGGTCGAGGCTCCATCCGCAAATGAATCGATTTTTTCTTCTCAGATAAGGGCTACTAGATGTTCGGTAATGTCTTTGATCTTATCAACGCCTACAAACGTTACGACCCCGCCGCGAAGTCGCGGCTTGAGGTTTTTTTTCTTTATGCCGGGCCCAAGGCGATTGCGCTCCACCGCGTTTCCCATTTTTTATATCAGCTGCGGCTCTATTTTCTGTCTCGGGTCATCGCCGAGATTTCTCGATTGTTGACGGGAATTGAAATTCACCCCGGAGCCACAATCGGGCGCAGGCTTGTCATCGATCACGGCCTCGGTGTTGTGATAGGTGAAACTGCGTTTGTCGGCGACGACTGCATTATTTTTCACGGAACGACTCTTGGTGGCGTGAAGTTTGAACCGGTTAAGCGCCACCCCACAGTAGGAAATCGCGTTCTGATTGGCGCAGGTGCAAAAGTTCTGGGCCCGATTCACCTAGGGGACGACTCTCGAATTGGTGCAAACGTCGTAATTATGGAAGACGTACCAGCAGGTGCTCGGGTTTCTGTTGCCCCGCCGATTATCTCGATTCGTAAGAGCTCACCAACGTGAACGATCAATCTAGCGAGAGACGCAAGATTTCGCCAAAGGTATTAATGAAGTCGCCGTTGTTTGCGATTTTCTTGATCGTCATGGTCGACGTTTTGGGCTTCACCATTATTCTGCCGCTTTTGCCTTTCTACGCTCAGGAGTACGGTGCGTCGCCATTCACTGTCGGCATTTTGGCCGCGACTTACGCCTTTTGCCAGTTAATCTCGGGACCCTTTCTTGGCAGAATCTCGGATAAATATGGGCGGCGTCCGATTTTGATGCTAAGTCAGGCTGGCACATTTGTTGGCTTCGTGCTTTTAGGAGTCGCGAATTCGCTTCCTTTGATTTTTCTATCGAGAATTATCGATGGTGTAACTGCTGGCAACCTGACAATCGCGCAGGCAGCGATAGCAGATGTGACTCCACCAGAGGGTCGCGCAAAAGCATTTGGCATCATCGGCATCGCGTTTGGGTTGGGGTTTATTGTTGGCCCCGCAATTTCGGCGGCGCTCGCGCCGATCGACGTCCATTACCCAGCTTATGTGGCGGCGGCTCTTTCTGCGATTTCTGTTTTCGCCACGTGGAAGCTTCTTCCAGAATCAACGCAAACAGTGAGTTCCTTGGAAAATGCGAAGTCTCCAACAAAACTTTGGGCCTATTTGCAGCGCCCCCACATGCGTTGGCTGTTGGTTGAATTCCTTCTGTTCGGCTTTATTTTCGCTGGCTTCACATCAGGTTTTGCCATGTTTGCAGAAAGAAGATTCACCTATGACGGGAAGCCTTTTGGTGCCCACGAAGTTTCCTTGTTGTTCACTTACTCGGGATTTATGGGATTGATTCTGCAAGGTTTTTTGTTGGGTCGATTAGTGAAAATGTTTGGTGAAGCGAAGCTGGTGTGGGCCGGCTTTTTTTCGATGGCACTGAGCTATTTTCTGTTGGCCGGCGCCGACTCGATTACGTTGCTTGTGATTGCTAGTACGATTGGCTCTTTTGGGACAGGAGTCATTCGTCCTGCATTGACTGCACTTGTCTCACAAACAGCAAGGGCGGAAGAACAGGGCGCTGCGCTTGGTGCGACACAAAGCTTGGTGTCGATTGGCCAAGTGCTGGCGCCGCTCATTTCCGGTGCGATCATTGATTCGTCGAAGGTGAATGCTTCCGCGCTAGCGTGGTGGGCCTGGTGGTTGGCCGGTCTTGCCGCACTTGGTCTAATCGTGCGGCAGTTCTTATCGAATCGACGCACTGTCAGGTAACGGTCAGACTAATGCTTTAAAGGACAGTTCAATTGACTGGAGAGAGCTAAATATCTAGGTTCCTCGAGATTCATGAGGGGCCACGCAAAGCATCTATTTTTAATTGCCTTCCTAACTTCTTTTCTCTTTGCAGAGCGCGTTCTCGCGCAAACCAACTGTACATCCACCCTCAATTGGTCGTGCTTTGAATCAACGGTGGCAATTGTCGGGCGATCGTCCACGAATCAAGTTCTATCGTTTTGCTCGGGTGTTGCGATTGACCCGAATACCATTGTGACCGCCGGCCATTGCGTCGAATCACTTGCGGATCCGTCGATCGTTGAAATTCAAATTTATACCGACTCGGTGGTGCAGTACGACCGCAGCCCGACGGCAATTGCCGATCGCCTTGCTCTGCATCTGGATCGGCTTTACGACCGCGACGCTTCTTATTTTCATCACGATCGCGGAATGCTGAAGTTAACTTCGCCTTTGTCTCATCTAGCTTTCCCGAAAGTCGATCGTCGGGCGGCGCGCACGATCACGCAAGGCACGACACTTCAGCGAATTGGTTTTGGTCAGCGGGAAACTCAAGGTGGCTCTTCATCTGGGCGCTTGGAAAATCGCAGGACGTGGGTTCAATCGAAAGTTTACACCGCAATGTCGGAAACCTTTGTAACTGAAGATCAATTCGCTTCCCCGGGTGACTCCGGCGGTCCGCTATTTCTTTTTCTTCCTGGGGAAGGTCTGTTTTTCGTTGGCGTGCACTCGACTTTGGATGTTCGGTCTGGGCTCGTCTACTCGCCGCGAATTCTGTGATGGCTCGTTAGCGGCATGAAGTAAAATCATGAACTCGGCTTTTCGCTGATCGGCAGGCCTTTCGGACCACTGCTTTGCCAAACTCTGCAATGTTCCCGACAACACTTGCTCGGACGGCGAAGTAAAATCGCAGCCTAAAGTTGCCAGACGTGCTGGGAATGTCCGGCTCAGTTCACCCAACAATTTTTCTAAGCGGTAGGGCGTGTCCATGACTACGACCGGGCGATCTTCATGTGCCAGCGCTTTTAGAGCCTGTTCTCGCTCTTCACGATCGTTGGGTAAAAAACCGCGGAAGACGAATTCCGTAAGTGGTTGGCCACAAAGACTCAAAAGACACATCAGGCTCGAGGCACCAGGGGCAGTTGATGATCGCAAACCTCTTAGGCGAAGTTCCTGCACCAGAGGTGCGCCGGGATCGCAAAAGCCGGGTGTTCCGCAATCAGATATGAGGGCGGTGAACCTTCCTGACCGGGCGATTTTCTCGATTCGATCTGCGAGGCGCCTAACATCGTCCGGTTTCGAATGTTCGTTTAAAACTTCAAGCTCGGGATCTGCTTGATTATTTTCCGCAGGCTTTCTCGGACGTCCGATTCGCTTCAACAAGGTCGTGAGGGGCCTAAACTCTTCGCCTATTACGAGTTCAGCGTCTAAGAGGAGGCGGGTGGCTCGAGGGCTGAGGTCGCCGTCGTCGCCTATCGGAGTTGCAATCAAGTAAAGAGCTGTATCCGTCATGGGGTGTCAAACTGGACGAGAAACGCCTCTCCGGTCAAGATGAAGTCATGGGATTAGATTGGAAAACCTTAGAATCGAAAGAACTTCTCGCTGCCGGACTTTTTCGTTTGCGCCAAGACAAATGTGAACTCCCCGACGGTCGAATAATGCCGCGGTACTATGTCATGGAGTTTCCCGATTGGGTCAATATTGTACCGGTGACTCACGATGGAAAAATCGTCTTGGTTGAACAATTCCGACAAGCGAGCGGAAAAGTTCATTTAGAAATTCCTGGTGGGTCGATGGACCCGCGATCTGGCGAAGATCCAAAGCGGGCAGCGCTTCGCGAACTCGCAGAAGAAACTGGGTTTGTTCCCGATGATGTGAGGTTGGTCGGAAAGCATTATCCGAATCCAGCTATGCAGAACAATGCAATGTGGACCTACGTGGGCTTCGGCTGCAGAAAGTTGGCGGAACCCCAGCCAGATCCCTTTGAAGACATTCGCGTGGTGCAACTGCCCGTGAATGAAGTTTACGATAAAATTAGATCCGGGGAAATCGACCATTCGATTGTGGTGGCATCGCTTCTCTATGCGATGTCCTTTTTGGGAGTGAGATAGCTATGCGTGCAATGGAAATTTTAAACTCGATGATCGACCTCAACAATTTCGAGTTTGTTGCGAAAGTCTTACTTGCAGCAGTTTGCGGTTCGGTACTTGGTTTCGAACGAAAGCTTCACACTCGCCATATCGGTATGAAGACCAATTTTCTGATCTGTACGGGCAGCATGCTCTTCGCAGATCTAGGACTTGAGCTTGCAAAAAGTGTCGGTGGAGATCCAGCCAGGATCACCGGCCAAATCGTTACTGGAATTGGCTTTCTGGGTGCCGGTGCGATTATGCGCGCTGATGGTGCGAACATTGTGGGCCTCACCTCGGCCGCAGTGGTTTGGGTGAACGCGGCGATCGGTGCAGCGATCGGCCTTGGCTTTTACCCCGAAGCTTTCTACTTCACTTTGATCGTGCTCATCGTGATGCCGCTACTTCATCTCTTTGAACAGAAGATTCCCAAGCCCGATTTTTTCCCTGATCCGCCCGATGAAAACGGTGACGGTGGAGCAAACAATAACGGCAACAGCGGCAAGAGCAAAGTCGTAGGTAAACGGGTGATGGAGTAATCGTTTCTAATTCGGTCTAGGCCGATACGGGGCGGGGAAGTGCAGTCGGATCGCGCAGCACACCGGTAGATGCGAACTCATTCCAATGTACTTCGTGGTAGTTGGGAGCATCGAAATCCACAGAGCAAGAAACCATCATACCAAGTTCTAAACTGCGTGGTAGCGAAGTGGGGTGAAAACTAGCACTGCGTAAAAGGTGCTCGACTCCAGTTTCAGGATGAATCCATTTGCAGACAAGACGAATTAGCCGAGCGCTTTGAACGCGCTCGGTAGTGGCCTCGAGTGCTACAAAAATACATTTCGTTTTCGTTAGGTCGCGCCCCTGCCCAATCGGCTGACCATCGAGCCGCATTTCTAACTCGCGTCTAGCATGCCGAACCGCACGAATCGATTGAACCAGTAAAAACGCGAACAGAGCCCAGCTTGCAGCAGCGGTTCCACCAAACACCGAGGCCATCGTCGTCGATTCCGCTTTTAAAGCATCGCGGATTTCTGCGGGGTTTTCTGGGTTATAATAAATGGTTGTAGTATCGCCGACAGAATAGCTAGTCGGCGCACCAACCAGCCGGCGCTCGAAGACGGTGCCGGAAACTTTGTATTGAAAAACGGGAACATAAATGTGATCCGGTCGGCCAGTTTCAGACGGCACAGCCTCTTTGATAATTTCGACAACCTCTGCCGAAGCCGCGACTGCAGAGTTTGCGAAAATTCGGCTTTTTTGAAGTGAAAAAACAGAAAGCCCCGTGCACATGACCGCGCCTACCAGCGCTAGTCCCGATAGCAGTGCGAGCTCGCCAGAAGTCCTGTTTTCCAGAGTTTCCCTGATTGCCTTAACCACATCTTCATTTCGGATTTATTCGCGAATGTCTTGAAGTTTTGAGCACGATTCAAGCCCTCGTTTCTCAACTTGAGACACATTAAGGTGAGATCAAGATCTAGGTGGATTTGATCTTTGCTTCGAGTTCGGCCCATCTTGCATAAAGCGACTCAATTTCATTTTGAGCCTTCGCGATCGCTGCGTAATGGGCGGCCTGATCTTTGGTCCCAGTTACGGCTGATTTTGCGTCCAGATCAGCAAGGGCAGACTCAGCTTTCGCGATGACGGCCTCCATTTGCTCAAACTCAAATTTTTCTTTGAAGGAAATTTTCGCTTTCGGCGCCATCGTGGGGGACGCGGCGCCGGGGGATGCCGAACCTTGCGTCAACGGGGTACTCGATTTTTTAGATCCGTTGGTTTCGGTCTGTGGCCAACCGGCACGGGCCAATTCCCACTGTAGATAAGATGCATAGCGGGTCAACTTCGGCGCATCCGGGGTCGCGAAAGACCAAATTTCATCTGTGACGTTGTCGAGGAAGGTTCGGTCGTGGCTCACGATTAAGACAGCTCCGTTATATTCGTCTAGCGCTTCCTCGAGCGTTTCAAGAGTGTCAAAATCAAGGTCATTGGTCGGTTCATCAAGAATCAACAGCGATGCTGGCTGCAAAAGTGTTTGTGCAATTCGAAGTCTCGCGCGTTCTCCGCCGCTCAATCTTCCTGCAGGAAGATCTACTTGCTCCGATCGAAACTGAAATTTTGAAAGATAGCCTTTCACGTTCACCGCGCGCCCCTGATAGACCACCGAATCGCCTTCAAGGGCCAAGTTTTTTGCGAGCGAAAGTTGAGAATCGATTGAGTCTCTTCCTTGCTCGAAGTGAACGACTTTCAGATTTTCCGCGCGAACGACTTTGCCTTCATCAGGCCGTTCGAGTCCCAAAAGAGTTTTAATTAACGTCGTTTTACCGCAGCCATTCGGTCCGAGAAGGCCGATGCGCGATTTCGACGTTACAATCAATTCAAGTTCCCGGAACAGAAACTCCTCTGTGCCTGGGCGAAGGCGTCCGATGCTTCTCGCATCAATCAACTTTTCTGGAGATTGCTCGGTTTCAGAAAACCCAATTGAAAGTCGATTTTTTCGGTTCAGTGTTTTCAGACGCGAAACTTCTTGAGCCAATTCATCGGCTCCTTCAATTCGCGCTCGCTGCTTGGTCTGCCTTGCCTTCGCCCCTCGACGCAGCCATTCCGTTTCCCGCCGCAAGCGGTTCGCCAATCGCTTTTCCCGCTCTCCAAGGCCGGCCATGAGTTCAGCTTTGCGCTCTAGGTAGGTTGAAAACCCATCCTCGACAGTCAGAATTCCGTTTGGATGTCTGTGATCAAGTTCGTAGATGCGGTCAACAGTTCTAGAAAGGAACAACCGATCATGCGAGACAAGAACAAACGTAAAACCGCCGTTGGTCAAAAAGTCTTCCAGCCAAAGAATTGATTCTGTATCGAGGTGGTTGGTCGGTTCGTCCAGCAAAATTAAGTCAGGTTCCGTTACGAGCACGGTCCCAATTTGGACGCGCCGTCTCCATCCGCCGCTCAGTTCGGTCACGATTTGGTCTTGGAGATTTGAAAGTTCTAGGAGTGACAGTGTTTGATCAATCTTGCGTAAGACCTGGGGCTCGTAAGGCTCGCGCCCCGAATCCTCGGCCGCCTTCGAGAGAGCTTCTCTGACAGTTTGTGTCGCAGGGAAGTTGGCGTCTTGTTCTAGAAGAGCGACGCGAAGCCCGCGCGCTGTAACGACTTCGCCGCCGTCGGGCCGCATGCGCCCACAAAGTATTTTAAGCAGAGTGCTTTTTCCGGCACCGTTTGCGCCGACAAGACCGATCCGCGCTTTCGACGGAATTCCAAACGACAAATCACGAAACAGCGTGCGACTTGCGAAACTCTTTTCAAGTTTCTGTCCCGTCAATAGTGGAAGTTCCTGCCCGGTTGCCATAGGTGCGACCAGTTCTAACGGCTTTAGTTCGGTAGGTAAAGGCGCGTCGAGAAAACGACCTCTAAATTTTCGAGCGTAACGGCTTTGGAAGTTGGAACTGGTACATCGACAGTGACGACGTTCGCCCGAGCGCAGCGAACGACCAAAGAACGCGGATTTGAAAGCTCTAAAGCTGAAACTTTGAGCTGGAATTTGCCATTCGGCTTTTCCGTGAGCGACGATCCTACGACCGCGGCGTCGTTCACGCAGCTGAGAGTAAACTTCAAGCGCGCAACGCTGTACTTCGAAGAGCGACATCGCGCCGCCCGGGGCGGACAACGTGAGACTACCTCATCGACGGCCTCAAGCTCGCCTGTGATCATGCGAATTTCATCGGTTTCCGGCGGCAAAGTCGCAGAGGTATGGCCTCTTACTTCCCAGCCCGGCGGAGTAGCAAGAGAAGGCTCAGTCAGCGCACCTACCGATATAAACGCGATCGCAACAGACAAATATGTAGCCTTCATACAAGCTCCTATGAGGGAAAGTCGTGTTTGCCATAAGGGCTAACGCAACCGCGTATTTCTGGCGAGTAATTGATCTGTTTCTGTACGCTTTACTCGAACTCGGTCAAAGCAATTTCAAAATGGGGAATCTTGGAAATCGAATCGTGCACTTCTTCAAGTCCGCTATGACAAGTGTCCACGAAAACCATTTTAACTTCCGGGCAGCGCTTCGAAACAGCGTTGATGTTGACGGGCTCATTTTCGAAAAGCCAGATCTGCTGGTATTTGGTCCGATAGGTCACGATCTCGTCCACTTTAAAAGCGGCGTCCTCCATGTCCGCACTAGGTTTCAAAACCATGCGCGCAGAACCATCATTCAACGGAAAGCCGGTTTCGATCAATGATTGGCGGGTGCCAGATCCCATCCGGGGAATATCGCGTCCAGTAAGATAGACAACATCGGCTCCGGCGCTCATGACGTCTTTGACAAATTGAACCGCGCCCGGCAGAGGTAAATCATGTTGAAGAAAACTGTTCGAAAAAAAGCCCTTTGCCCAAGCTTCTTGGATGTCACTAACAAATTCAGGATGCGAGGATGCGCTTATACCGAGGCGCTCAAGGGGCTCGGTTAAACCCCAATCACCCTTTCTGATTTCAATGCGTTTCAGCGCTTCACATTCAAGAGGAAACCGAGCTTTATTTCCTGGAGCGCGCGCGTACTGATCGAGGATCGCGGTCACGCGAATTGCGAGGTCGAACAAAGTTGAATCGAGATCAAAAACCACCAAGCTTGCACCCGGTGGTTGATTCGAGATTTCTTTTAAGATCTGGCTGAGAGCCTGCATATCGTGCTTACCCTGAAGTTATAAGCGAGCCTATCGCAGATCTCGTTGGAATAAAACTACGGCGGACTATTGTTCAGTAAAACGCCGTTGAAATACGACCTCGATATCTTTTTCCTTCAAATCAGTCAGGTTAGTTGCGAATGGAAATTCAACTAGTCGAGTCGGTTGGCGAACACACATCGCCGCCAACGATTTTCTGTTAGCGATGACGAGGGCAGTGATATTCAACGTCACTTTACGTTTGCGGCTATCTTGAACGGTGTTGCTGGTTACAACGAGATCGTCGAGGCAGCCGTACAACGGAAATTCAATCGCGACGGTCGTTCGGGAAAGACATCGTGTTGGGGGCGTACCAGCCATACAGCGTGGAGTTGCACTTGTAACCGAACGCACTTCGCCCGCCGTGAAGATCAACGAGTCAGCACCTTCCTCAAGGATGTATTTGTCAAACGGAGCCATTGAAACCGCATGTGCGGAAAAGCCTACGATCAGAGTTGCTGCGAATCCGAGGACCGAGTTCATTGAAACTTCCTTTTTTGGAGATGTGTTTTAGGGGCTGTTTTAGGGTCGGCGCCGTGCTGCTGTCTTTTTGTGCAAGCGCTTGCGCTCTGGTTGTAGGCGCAGAGAGTCAAAGCTGTCGACCGGCAACTGCGATGTCCAGGTGGTCTGCAGGAACTTCATGCGGACTTTTCAATTGAAACAAGGAGGCTTTTCTCGATTTTCATGAGGTACAGCCTAAAGCTTGACGAACAGGCTTTTGCATTAACTTGCAAGTCCTTGGAATCTCTTGCTAGAAGCGGGACCTCGGTAAACAGCGGGGGAGTTTTTAATGGCGAAATACGCGAAGTTTCAGGCAGTTTCGGTGTTTTTTTCTGCGGCAATGATCGCTCTTGCAACGACCGGATGCACCTTTAAAAAAGCAGAGCTCGGCTCAAAAGAAAATCCAGTGAAGCTTTTCTTTGTTCCTAGTGTCGATGCAAAAGTGATCGATTCAAATTCGAAGATCATGAAAGAGTGGTTGGAAGCCAACACTCCCTACAAGTTTGAAATCAAAATTCCGCAGTCCTATATCGCCGTTGTCGAAGCCTTCGGATCGAAAGGTGCCGATGTCGCGGCTCTCAACACCTCTGGGTACATCAAAGCCAACGAAAAATACCAGGCAGAAGCTCGATTGATTGTGGTTCGTCATGGAAAGAAAACTTACCAGTCGCAGTTCATCGCGAAAAAAGGTCGATTTAAAAACATCAGCGAGCTCAGCGGAATGAAAATCGCGTTTGTTGAGCCTGCTTCGATGTCGGGCTATTTGCTGCCGCTCAAAATGTTGAACGACGCGGGAATTAAACTGGGCGGCGATCCGGTATTTGCTATGAAACACGATAGCGTTGTTTCGATGGTCTACCAGGGGCAAGCAGACGCAGGAGCTACTTTTTATTCTCCGCCAGATGCGAAAGATGGGATCCAAGATGCACGTCGATTGGTCCGTACACAGTATCCAGACGTCGAATCGAAGATCGAAATCATTCAGCTGACAGAAGAAATTCCGAACGATCCGATCGTGTTCCGTCGCGACATGTCTGAGGAAATGAAAGTGAAAATAGCAGACGCCTTCCTTGCCATGGTGAAATCACCAGAAGGCCAAGAGGCATTCAAAGCCGTTTACGGCGTGACTGCGATAGAGCG